>NZ_MDGL01000197.1 GCF_002742265.1 Maribacter sp. 4G9 | reverse complement strand
AGACCTATACGATGAAAGATATGCCGTGGAAAGGGCGAATGCATGGATGGACAGCTACCGTTCCCTGCTCAACAGGTTCGATACGACCACCGAAAGCTGGAAAGGATTCAACTATTTGGCATTCATTGCGATAGCGTTGAAAAAATTCAAGAAAAAGAAAAAAATAAAAGTTTAAACCACTTCCTTCTCAAAAAATATCATTTTACCGTTTGGTTTTGAATGGGGGATTTGTCTTCTTGAGGTAAGCTTATAGAGAAAACTTCTAGATATACCCATATATTCGCAAGCCTCCTCAAACGTTAATACATCCTTGCTATTGGTCAATAACCGTTCAATTCGGTCAAGCCGTTCCTCGATTTTTAAATAATCCATTTTGTTTTATTTTCTAGTTTAACAATGGACAAAAGCTTTTGTTCTTTTTGGTAGAATTCTTGAACTAATCTAGAAAGTGAAAGCAAAGGAAATGTGTGCTTTGTAGGCAATGCATACATTCTGGTACATAAAGCAAACAAATGACACTAAAGACCGGAGAAGATATCCTTCAAATCATCGCTTCGCTTGGAAATTGGAGTTCTTGATTTGGCATCCTTAACGGTGTTGTAGGTATAACGGTTACCGTCTTCTCTCCGTATAGTATCCGACCTTTTAAAGAAATTGATTAGGGTTAAAGAATTTATTGGAAAATGGACTTTAAATAATTCATAAAACTCGCGACAACTAGGAGAGTCCAATTTAAAATAGATTTTGGATTCATGGATATTCCAATCTTCTTTGAACACTTTGATAAAATCATCCATTTCTGTTCGTTCGGTAATAATCATATCATAGCGGACGAGACCATGGTATAATTTTTTTAGTTGGCTTTCGGTAGCTGAAACATTGAAGTTTTTTTGGTTCTTTAATCTTTCTTTGATTTTAGGTATGAAAACCCTTTTAAACTTCTTCGACCAAGTTAGTTGGCTCATGACGATTCCTCCGAAAAAAATAAAGCAGTTCGCAATAAAGTAAAAGCTTGTAGGTCTATGAAGAAATTCAAATACACCGAAGTAGCTAGTATGCATTAGGATAAGCCCCGTACCGTAAAAAACCAGTCGTGGCTTCTCTATATACTTGTCCCATCCAACACGTTCGTTGAACATAAATCGGGCAAAAAAGCCTGAATATGGAATAAGTAGCCGTATATAGACATAGGCAAAACATACGTACAGTAGATATTTTATAAGAACGCCCATCCTTTCAAGGTATTGTTTTCACAAAGAAAAATCATGATTTTATGCTATAATGCAAGCTTTAAACGATGAGATTAAGCTCTACCCAACTATTTGTGGGTAGGGTGAAAAAAGGTCAAGCGGCTTTTTCGCCGCTTGTGCTTTTGCGCGGCCCCGAGGTTGTCGGGCAAAACTGGAACGGAAAGACTTACCGTGCGGACCAGCGGAGCGTGTCCGTACGGGGAGGATTGGAGTGGAAGGGTTGTGAGACTTCCGCAGGGGCTTGGCGGCTAATGACTCGATTATTCCTTGTTTAGTTTTACATAACGACAAATTATAATACACCCTAATAGGCCTCCTCTGCCCCATAATTCTTTCGCTTCATAGTGGCCATCAAATTCTGCATATCCTCACCCACTTTCTTTTCCACTACTTTGGCATAAATTTGAGTTGTCGAAAGTTTGGTATGCCCTAATAACTTAGAAACCGTTTCTATAGGCACGCCATTAGATAGGGTAACAGCGGTGGCAAATGTATGCCGTGCTACGTGGAATGTCAATCTCTTTCGAATACCACAAGTATCTGCAATATCTTTCAGCGTACGATTTATCATATGATTCGTATAAATTGGCAGTAGTCTTTCATTTGCATTGATGTCCGGGTCATCTTTATACTTTTCTATGATTTCCTTTGCCTTAGGCAATAAGGGAATCTTTAGAGATTCATCTGTTTTTGTTCGCTTCGTGTACAACCAATCATTTCCATCCATACCTTTTACGAGATGGTTAGCCTTTAATTCTCGAACATCCACATAGGAAAGTCCAGTATAACAGGCAAAAATGAACAGGTCTTTTATCTTGCGATAACTGGGGACTTGAAACGCAGTCTCTTCGATAAGCTTTATTTCTCGTTCCGTTAAATACTGCCGTTCCGTTTTTTTGAATTTCAGTTTATAATTGACAAAGGGGTCTTTGTCCAACCACTCCAATCGAACGGCCAACCTTGACATTTTTTTTAACCGCTCTATATGCTTCATCGCTCCATTGTTGGTACAGTTCATTCGGGTAGATGGCTTGTATCTTCTAACGTACTGTTCAAAATCGACGATAAAACCATACTTCAATTTTTTGAGCAGTATATCCTCAATGTTCAAATCCTCTTTTAGAAATTTTTTGATGCACTTTTCGGTACTATAATAGTTCTTCATGGTACCAGGTCTAAGAACAGTGGCCATAGTTGAATTATGATAAGCAATCAAGTCCAATAAGGTCTTGCCGCGTTCATCTTCTTTTAAGAATCGGGCCTTTACCGCCTTTGAACTAATGTCAACATCTTCTTGTAATAATTGCCTATGCGCTTCGTGAAGCCCTGTAAATACTTGATCTAAGTACTTGTTGAGGGAGATAACATACTTCGAATGGCCTTTGCCTCGCTTGCGTTTTTCGTCCCAAAGGGACACCGCCAATTCCCGATTTAGACTGAATTCCGCTCTTTTACCGTCAACGGTGACACGCGCGTAAACCTTAATAGTATCCATTTTGGAAGTGAGCTTCCTTACAACAAATACGACTGATAATCTACTGTTTTCCAACATAATACATAGCTTTTAGTTCATAAATAAAATGGCAAAAAACACAGGGTTAAATACCTTCTAAAGCTACTTCAATGTACAAAAAATTAGATGGGTTCCAATTCCCGATTAGGACACCAACGCGGTGTTTTCTTATGCTTTCTTTGGGTTTCTTTTGATACCCCTAAAAACATAAAACGTTGCAAATCAGGTGATTTGCAACGTCATGCAACTATATGAAAATAGTTAAGTCGGGATGACAGGATTTGAACCTGCGACCACTCGACCCCCAGCCGAGTGCGCTACCGGACTGCGCTACATCCCGAAACTTCAATATAAGGACCAACTAAGTGTTGGCCTCGTAGTTTTTAGACCTCCCCAGAACATCCTGTACTGCAGTTTATCCTGAGCGTAGTCGAAGGGCTACATCCCGAAACTTCAATATAAGGACCAACTAAGTGTTGGCCTCGTAGTTTTTAGACCTCCCCAGAACAACCTGTAGTACAGTTTATCCTGAGCTCGCCTGCACTGAGCGCAGACGAAGTGTCGAAGGGCTACATCCCGAATTCGGATGGCAAAAATAAAAAAGTAAAATAGATTACCCCCTATCTTTTTATAAAATTTACTTGCGAAGGCTTTCTATCCATTCAAACATTCTTTCCGTCCAGCCTCTCAGGTGTTCATCCTTTCCGGCCAAGGAGAAACCATGTCCCCCTTTCGGATAGATATGCATGGTAGCCGAAACACCGTTATCCTTCAGGGCTTGAAAGAACAGTAAGCTGTTTTCTACAGGTACCGCCCCATCATCCGTAGCATGCATTAAAAATGTGGGAGGTGTTTTTGCAGTTACCTGTTTTTCATTTGAAAAGTGTTCGAGCATAGCTTCTGAAGGACTTTCTCCAATCAAGTTTTTCCTAGATCCACCGTGGGTGTTCAATCCAAAAGTAATCACAGGATACCCCAACGCCATAAAATCTGGTCTGGCACTTAAACTATCCGCACTATCTAAAGGTTCATACACTTTTTCGTTGAAATGTGTCCCTAGGGTAGAGGCCAAATGACCTCCTGCAGAAAATCCTATTATGCCTATTTTATCCGGTTGTATGTTCCATCCTTCGGCCTTAGAACGAACAAGTCGCAGGGCTCTTTGCGCATCTATTAGGGGAACATTTTGCTTATCCGTCTGGGTAGCATCAGATGGAAGTCTATATTTAACAACGATGCCAGCGATTCCCTTACTATTCAGGAATTTTGCGATATCAGTACCTTCCCAGTCATAGGCCAAAACACCATAACCCCCACCTGGGAATATCAGTAAAGCTTCTCCCGTAGCATTCCTTTGTGAAGGCAAATACACTTCAATGGTAGGTTTCTGTACCTTACTGATTATTAATATCCCTTCATTTTTATGGATTTCCTTTTCATCCGTTTTTAGCTGATTCGGAATTTTGCCATCGGGCCATAAGGGCATTATGGTGTCTTGTGATTGTACTGTTATGGCCATAATCAGTAAGATGATAAAGGTTATGTTTTTCATGTGTTTAAAATTGATTATTGTCCGTCTTGTCGAATAGTTTTTAGAATTATTTATTCGCAGTCCCATGTAAAGTCGGCTATTTTTTCGTTGGATGCGGATGAAAGATTATAATGCCACCACTCGGTCCGTATAGACCAAAATCCGTGTTTTTCCATCGTTTCCTTTAATAATTTTCTGTTGTCCAATATTTCTTGGGGAAGATCCGAAGTATCATGATAGGCCCTTTTCCCAAAAAAATCGAAATCGGTACCCATGTTCAGTTCTTCACCATCCATATTCACCAAGGTTATATCCACAGCCCCTCCTTTGTTATGGATGGATCCTTTTACCGGATTCGCCACATATTGGGGATTGGGAACAATCTTCCACATTTTGTACTGTACGGAGTTTGGCCGATAGCAATCGTAAAACTTTATTTTCACGCCCTTTTCCATAAAGTCCTTGTTAGCGGCAATCAAAGCCTTGGCCGTTTTAACCCTTGTGTAGCATTCCGCACAATCATAAACTTTGGCCTTCAAAAAGTTGTTTTCCGTGGCATAACGCATATCATATGCAAAATCTGCACTGTAATCCGCCAATCGTATAAAGGTGGTATCCGCCAATCCATCAAAGGACTTTAAATATACTTTTGGAGATTCCGTTTTTTCGTCCTGGAAGATTTTCTTCTCCTCCTTCTTTTCCACTATGTTGGATGTTTCTTCCTTTTCGGCCTTTACACCATTTTTACAGGATAAAAAAGAGAGTAGGACAAAGCTGTAAAAAAAATATTTCATCTTCGGTTTTGAGGCGTTTAAAATACATTTATTTAGATCAACTTCCTAGAGGGTCAAAGGATTCAAAACCGATTTCCAAATTGTTCCTTCGGCCTACATCGAATTATTAGTACCTTAACAACTCACAGTCAAACAAAAACCAAAAACATGTCTTCAAGAATTCTCGCCGTGGTACTGCTTACTTTACTAACCTGTTGTAAAAACAAAACCACCGAAACTAAACAAGAGGAACCGGAACCCGTATCCAAATGGATGCTAGGTTTTGAAAAGACCGATAAAAATCCGATTATGGTTCCAGATTCCACCTATACGTTTATCGACCCAATTACCCGTAATGAAGTCCGATGGCAAAAAGCCGATGTATTCAATCCGGGTGCCATTGTTAGAAACGATACCGTTTTCCTTCTTTTTAGGGCAGAGGACAATCCCGATGCCATTCTCGGGGGGCGCACTTCCCGGATAGGCTTGGCTTATAGCACCAACGGAATCGACTTTACCAAATATCCGGAACCCGTTTTTTTTCCACAAGATGATGAATTCAAAGAATGGGATTACCCAGGAGGAATGGAAGATCCCAGGATTATTGAAACCCCTGATGGCACTTACTTGATGTACTATACCAGTTGGAACCAAGATGTGGCAAGATTGTCTGTTGCTTCCTCAAAGGACTTGAAAACTTGGACCAACCACGGGCCCATTTTTCAAAAAGCCTATGATGGTAAATTCTTGGATATCTGGAGTAAATCCGGTTCCGTGGTTACCGAATTGACGGATGGCCGATTGATTGCCAAAAAATTCAATGGTAAATACCTCATGTATTGGGGGGAACTTTTTGTAAACCTGGCAGAAAGTGAAAACGGAATCGACTGGACTCCCTTACTGAAAGAAAACGGGGAGCTGCTCCATGTTTTTATACCCACTTTAAACGAGTTTGATAGCCATTTAACGGAACCGGGGCCTCCGGCGCTATACACGGAAAATGGAATTCTATTGTTATATAATGGGAAAAACCTATCTGGGGAAGGTGCAACGGATAAATATCCGGAAGGCACCTACTGCGGCGGACAAGTCTTGTTCGACAAGGATAATCCATCCAAAATGATTTCCAGACTGGAAACCCCTTTTATTTGCCCAAGTCTACCCCATGAAGTAAGCGGACAATATAAGGCCGGGACAACTTTTATTCAAGGATTGGTCTATTTTAAGGACCAATGGTTTTTATATTATGGAACAGCCGATTCCATGGTGGGATTAGCGATTAAGTGATAAACAGTTATTAGTTATTAGTTATTAGTTGTTAGTGATAAGCATTTTATATGTCCAATTTTTCATATTGAATCTAATCTCAAATAACTCGTACCTTGAACATTGTACCTTATACCTTATATCTAATAAATGGTATCTTAATCTTGTCTAACTAGGAATGAAAAAATTGATGTATGCGTCCAATTATTATTATTTGGTATTTCTGTTTCGGACTTTTAGGGTCCTGCAAAGAACAGATTCAAGAGGCAAAAAAAAATGATGAAGTTAAACCGAACATTGTGCTAATCATGGCCGATGATCAAGGATGGGGAGACCTTAGTTTTCATGGAAATACGAATCTAAGCACGCCAAATATCGATGGCATCGCCAAAAATGGGGTGTCGTTTACCAATTTCTTTGTTCAACCTGTATGTTCCCCTACCAGGGCCGAACTATTAACTGGAAAATATTTTACCCGTCTCGGCGTGCATGGTACCTCTGCAGGTGGGGAGCGCATGGACTTTAGCGTACCAACGATAGCGGAAATTCTCCAGGACAATGGATACCAAACCGCTGCTTTTGGAAAATGGCACAACGGTATGCAACCTCCCTATCATCCCAATACCAGAGGTTTCGATGAGTTCTACGGATTCGCCTCGGGCCACTGGGGCAACTATTTTAGTCCCCTATTGGAGCACAACGGCGAACTCGTTAAGGGTAGCGGTTTTTTAGCGGATGACCTTACCGACCACACCATTCAATTTATGGAAGATTACAAAGAGGGACCTTTTTTTATTTATCTCCCATTCAATACACCTCATAGTCCTATGCAAGTACCGGATAGGTATTGGAACAAGTTCAAGGACAAAGAGCTAAAGATGATGTACCAAAATCCGGAGGAAGAAAATCTGCCGTTTACACGTGCGGCCTTGGCCATGGTAGAAAATATCGATGATAATGTAGGCCGTATTCTAGAGAGCTTGGAAAGATTGGATTTAGAAGAAAATACTATAGTAATCTATCTTTCGGACAACGGACCCAATGGCTGGCGATGGAATGGAGGTATGCGAGGAAAAAAAGGTTCTACCGATGAAGGAGGCGTCAAAGCACCCTTTTTCATTCAATGGAAAGATCACATAAAAATGGGAACAGAGGTACAGACCATTGGGGGAGCTATTGATATAACCCCTACCCTGCTTGGTCTTTTGGAAATTCCGAAAAATGATTTGGAGATGGATGGAAAAAATTTAGCTCCCTTGATTCAGGACCCGAGTGCTCCTTTTGAAGACCGAATTATTTATAACCATTGGGAAGGACGTACCAGTCTCAGGACACAAGATTTTCGCTTGGACAATGAGGACAGATTATTTGAAATGAATAGCGATCCTGAACAAAAACAAGAAGTTTCGGATAAATTGCAAGGACTGCAAGACTCGTTAATACGAGAACGGGAAAAGTGGTTGACCCGATACCCACGGTTAACCAATACATCGGATACCCGTCCTTTTACCTTGGGACATCCCAAGTACAAATTTACCCAATTGCCTGCACGTGATGGAGTTCCATCGGGTAAAATAAAGCGCAGTAACCGTTTTCCCAATAACACCTTTTTCACCCAATGGACCCAGGCCAATGATTCCATTTTTTGGGATGTGGACGTATTGCAAAAAGGAAAGTACAGGGTAACCCTCTATTACACCTTAAAGAATGAAAATGAGGGAATCGAGCTCATTTTAAGCCAAGGAAAAAACAGCCTCACCAAAACACTGGATACGGCACATGACCCACCGCTAGAAGGCATGGAAAACGACCGGGTAGTGCGCATGGAATCCTACATTAAGGATTTTAAACCCGTAGATATGGGAATAATTAGTCTTGATGCCAAAAGAACACCCCTTGTTTTAAAGGCAAACCAAATGAAAAGTAACGGCCCTGAGGTCCGTCTACTACAATTTGAGCGCGTGGACTGATTCCTTTTTCATATTTTGCAACCCCTTAATACACCAAATATGTCAACAAAAAATATTTCTCGAAGAAACCTATTAAAAACAGGAACCTTATTTGCTGTTTCGGCTACATCGGGTATGGCTTTGGGATTCACAAAGGCACCTAAATCCATTTTGAAAACCGAGGAACAAACCCATACGCTACCCTTTAGGATAAGCCTAAATACTTCAACTCTAATGGCTTATAAGTTACCGGTTGATGTGCAAATTGAAAAGGTTGCAGCAGCAGGGTTCGACGGTATTGAACTTTGGATGCGGGACATCATGACCTATCTAGAGCAAGGAGGAAGTACAGAATCCTTAAAAAGGAAGTTAGAGGAGGGAAATCTTAAACTGGAAAATATCATCGGTTTTTCGGAATGGTGTAGCGATGAACCCGAAAAAAGGGAAAAGGCCATCAATCAACTCCGAGAGGAAATGAATATCATCAAGGATTTGGGTGGAAGCCATATCGCTGCCCCCATAATGGGACTTTCAAGACTGGAACCATCAAAAATGCAGGAATATGCAGACCGATATAAGGCTATCCTAGATTTGGAAGAAGAAACGGGTGTCATTCCCGTACTTGAACTTTGGGGCATGGGTGCCCTTCGTAAAATTTCGGACTGTGCACAAATAGTCATAGCAACCGGTCACCCTAAAGCTTCCATACTTTTGGATTTTTATCACGTACACCGAGGTGGAAACTCTTGGGACACCGTTGATGTGCTCAATGGGGCCAAATTACCTGTGATGCACATGAACGATTATCCGGCAGAACCTACGTACGACAAATTGACCGATGCAGACCGTGTTCTACCCGGAGAAGGGGTTTGTCCTTTTGACTATGTGGTCCCAAAGCTTTATGAAGCCGGTTTTAGAGGTGCATTTTCGGTAGAGCTTTTCAATAAGGGCTATTGGGAATCCATGGATGTTGATACCTTATTGAAAAAGAGTTTTGAAAGTTCTGTTTTGGTCCTTAGCTCGGCATTACAGAAAGCTGGGCTTTATTAATATGGTCGAAAAGAATGGATTATGGTATATTTTCCTTTCTAGACTTGTACCAATTAAGGTAAAAACCTCTATTCCAAACTGATTATTTCACTATCCTGATATCCAATTCGTTCTGCCTTGGCTTCTATGGGCATTCCTGTTGGCAAAGGCTGTGTGTAGACGTTCCAAATGGAATCCTTCGGGCTTTTCCAAACAATCGTAGCATCCCTTTTAGGTGAAATTAATTCGATTACGGAATCCTGTACCTCAACTTCCAAGGCCGGTAATTTTTGTATCTCTCCATTAGGAAGCCAGTTTCTGATTAAGTCGCGCTCAGGAACCCCTCCTAAATCCTTGGTATCCTTTATCCAGTCGGTCAAAATATTGCGATAAAAAACTAGGGTGTCCTTCATTTCGGGACGGTCCGCCAGGTTGTTCAATTCGTATGGATCTTTTTGCAAATCGTACAGTTCTTCCTCAGGTTTATTCGGTTGTAACCAAGCCGCTTGCTCTTCGTTTAATTTATCGGCATCAAATAGTTTCCGTAATTCTTGCATCATAGGCATTTGCTCCCGATACGAAACTGGTAAGGCATGACTCAATTGGGTGTTATAGCTTTTGATATATTTGAAACGCTTGCTACGGACCGCCCTTAAACGGTCATAAATCTCATCGAATCTATCCGAAGTATGGAACGTATATTTGGGTTTCCTTTTGACCTCATACTTCCCAAATTGTGCCACGCCCTGCATCACCTTGGGCGGTTCAATACCTGCTAGCGAAAGTAGTGTTGGGGCATAATCTATAAAACTTATCAAACGATCATCATAGCTACCCGCATTTTTATTTTTAGGGAATTTAATGATCAAAGGCACTTTTACCCCAGTATCGTACAATGCCCTTTTATGACGTGGAAAGGGTCCTCCATGGTCCCCGTAAAAGAAAATGATCGTGTTTTCATAAAGTTCGTCCTCCTTTAATTGGTCTAAAATTTTTCCCGCCTGATTATCCAATCTTTTGAGATTGCTGTAGTTAACGGCCAAGTCATGACGTACCACATCGGTATCCGGAAAGTAGGGTGGCACTTTCAATGCATTTGGGTCGACAAAAAGGGAATCCTTGCCCCTGGCCCAAATTTGGGACTCATGACAAACCGAATAATTGAAGACGGCAAAAAATGGCTGGTCCCTTTTCAGTTTTCTCCAATGGGCCTTATTGCTACTTTCATCCCAAGCCGCATCCGTCTTTTCAAAATTATAATCCTCTTTGGGGCCATTGGACGTGTAATATCCTATTTTCCGTAGGTATTCCGTAAACATTTTAACTCCTTCCGGAACTACTGGGGAGTAACTGGGCAGACTGTCCAATAACGGTTCATTGATCGGCGCCCAAGGTTTATGCGTTCTCATATTATGAGTTCCCAAGGTCGTAGGATACATGCCCGTAATAATGGCACTTCTGGCTGGGGCACACACAGGAACCGGTGCTACCGCATTGGTAAAGACCACCCCATCGGCTGCAAGGGATTCCAAATTAGGCAAGGGAATCGTGGAATCCCCATACATGGGAAACCATTCAGGAGATTGATCCTCCGCCACCAACCAAACAATATTGGGTAAATCTTGGGAACCCATATTTTGGCCTTCCTTTTCCTTATTGGTACAACCAAACAGGAAAAAAGCTACTAATCCAGAAATCAGATATTTAGGAGACATAAAATTTAAAAGATGTTCCCATAAATATATGGTATTTATAAACAAAAAGCCGTTCAAACTTTCCATTGAACGGCTTTAAATCAATCTATCAATTTTGAACTACTTTAAACTTTTCAAATACTCTAAACTTTCTGGAACCTGTTCCACTACTCGGCTTGATTCATCCTCAATGAACATATACTCCAAACCAAGTTTCTTAGCTTCGGCAACAACGCCAGCAATATCCACCTGACCAGTGCCCAAAACCACATTTGTCTCCACATCTTCATGGCCTGTATTGTTACCCTTTACCCCATGCTCCATGTCCTTTAAATGCAATAAGGTCATCTTACCGGGATATTTTTTCATTAGGGCCACGGGATCCGCGCCACCATGTTTTGCCCAATATACATCAAGCTCAAAAGTGAAGTCCGTGGCATTTTTGGCCATATAATCAAAGAAAGTAGCCTCTTCATAGGGCCTGAATTCATACCCGTGGGCATGATAGGCCAAAGTAAGCCCTTCTTCCTTCAATCGCTTTCCGGCACTATTGAAAATATCCGTGGCATGTATGGTTTCTTCCAATCCCCAATTATTTCCATCATGGGGAACCCATGCGCACATCACATATTTAGCACCAAAATCCTTGGCGTTCTGTATGACTTTTTCCACATTGTTTTCCAAATCATTAAAATCCGAACCTACGCTAACTACCTGTAATCCGTTGTCTTTCATAAGCTTTTGAAAGTCTTCCATGGGCATCCCATAGGTACCACCTCCTTCAATTTTTGAAATACCCCAAGAATTGATAAGCTTCAAAGTTCTTGGGACATCGTCTTTGAATTGGTTCCTTAAACTATACAATTGCAACCCGACTTCCTGAGCATTCGTAGTGATAGCTAAACACCCAATTACCAGTAGCGTAAGATACTTTTTCATATTCTTTTATTTACGTGAGTAGATTGCCTTCATCGTCCCATTCTGCGATGACATTTCGTTTGCTTTGGTCCACGCATTTCGCTATCCATTCTGGGTCGTAGGCCACGCCGTGCTGATCCAATACATCTTGGGGAACCCCATCCCATACATTGGGCTGGTTGCCCTTGTAGCCTAAATCTTCTATTCCCACTTTTGAAGTATAGTAGCCCGTTACGGTTAAGCCACGCATCATGTAGAAGAACTGGATTTCCAAAGGTTGCTCGTCCAAAGGTATCTCCGTATCATGCCAACAAATGGCATCACAGATCTGTTTTTTTTGTTCCAAGGTTGCCGATTTAAATTCGGTTCCAAACTCGGTATTGCTTTTATGGTCCAGCCACATCAGACCTCCCAAAAGTGTGGGAGCCATTTCAGGGATATCCTTGCCCATAAATTCCACCAAGTCCGGCACGCCGGCCTCAATAGGCCCGCCATGGGGTTCTTTTGGGGGAAGTATCACTACGCTTAAGGCAGCAATAGTCTCCATTTCATGTTCGTTGAACAATTGCTCTGCCTGAAGCTTTTCCAAGCGCTCCAGCTCTGCGGGTGTCCTTCCAAAATATTTATCGCTGCTTTCCGTAATGGCCTGGTCAATGATTTCCGTATTTTCCGATTTACATGCATTGAAAACCAAACCAGAACCAGCTGCGGCCCCTCCAAGTAGTAAGGTCTGTAAACTTTTTCTTCTATCCATCCTCTTAAATATTTTGTTTCTTCAATTGATCAATGATATAGTCCGATGCCCTCCAAGACAAGGCCATAATGGTCCAGGTACAGTTCTTGTCCGCTTGGGAAACAAAAGGCCCTGCATCCACTATGAACACATTATCACAGTCGTGTAACTGTTGGTATTTGTTGGTCACGGAAGTCTTTGGGTCATCTCCCATTCGGGTCGTTCCCACCTCATGAATAATCTGTCCGGGGGCCAACAATCCATAGTTTTGGTCCTTTCCAGGTTTTTCACTTAAAGGTATACCTCCCATATTATGTATAAGTTCTTCAAAGGTATCCTGCATGTGCTTGGCCTGATTGATTTCATACTGTGAATGTTTGTAATTGAACTTCAAGACCGGAATACCGTATTTGTCTACAGTTGTTGGATCAATTTCGCATCGGTTTTCCCTAAAGGCAATAGCTTCTCCACGGCCACCAAAGCCAATAACCGATCCATAATATTTCTTTACATCATCTCGTAAACTATCTCCATATCCGCCCACTTTAAGCCCAAAGAACTTGTTCATGCCATTGGGGTCAAATCCAAAACCATAGTTCGGCTGACCCATTCCGCCCCAAACTTCGATATGGTATCCTCTTGGGAAATCCAATTTGGAATTATCGCCCCACCAGGGAGAATAGACGTGCATACCTCCCACGCCATCTTCATTATAGGACGTTTTCCGGTTCAATAAACCTGGAATGACCCCAGAAGCACTGGCACCTGTGGAATCATGCAAATATCTTCCAACGACATCACTGCTATTGCCCAATCCATTTGGGTGTTGTTTACTTTTGCTATTCAATAAAATTCGTGCGGAACTACAGGCGGAAGCTCCCAAAACGACGACCTTACCCTTTAACTTATATTCCTTTCTATCCTCTTTATTGATGTAGGATACCCCAGTAGCTTTACCTTCTTCATTCGTGGTAACCTCTCTCACCATACAATTGACAAACAGCTTAACCTTTCCACCATTCTTCTGCGCTGGGAAAATTAAGCAGCTTCCTGCGGAGAAATCGGCATAGACCTGACAGGAACGACCACATTGACCACAATAAAAACAGACGCCACGCTCATTATTGATTCTTTTGGTCAACATGGACAACCTTCCAGGTATTACAGGGATTCCTGTCTTTTTGGCTCCATTGATATAGAATAATTCGTGCAATCTTGGTTTAGGAGGTGGAAGAAAAAATCCGTCCGGATCATTTTCCCTACCTTCCTTAGTCCCAAAAACCCCGATCAGTTTATCCAACTTATCGTAATATGGTTTAATATCCTCATAGCCTATAGGCCAATCGTCACCAAGACCATCCCTGGATTTGCCTTTAAAATCCTTGGGTCCAAATCGAAGTGAAATACGCCCCCAGTGATTGGTACGTCCACCGAGCATTCTGGCTCTCCACCATTTGAAATCTGTCCCTTCTTCATGAGTGTAAGGTTCACCTTCTACTTCCCAATCTCCCCAAGACTGATCCCATTCGCCAAAAGCCCTATCCGTGCCTGCTCCCCTACGAGGAGAATCATAAGGCCATTTTAATTGGGTCATGGTTTTAGGGTCCGCCGGATCAAAGAACGGACCTGCTTCTACTACGGCCACATTCAAGCCCGCATCCGCTAACTGTTTGGTAGCCATTCCGCCACCAGCTCCTGAGCCTACAATAATAACATCATACACTTCGGAGGATTCTTTTATCTGCATAATTTGGTCTTTGGTTTATGGTACAATTTAAAAATTAATTCAAAAATTATTGGACATTCAACCCATAGGAATTCACAAATTCATGAATCATGGTGTTGAAGTATGCCAATACCCGAATTATCGTATACTTTAAAAATTATTTAATTATAGTTCTTCACTTATAAAAGTGGAAGCCGGCAAACCCGCGGAATTGAATAAATTGGCAATGTCCGTACTTTTAAAGGCATATCTTACCTTCCTTGGTTCTTTTACTTCCTTTGAACTTACCGTCACTTTGCCATTCTTGATTTTTGCCTTGGCCGGATACCAATTTCCATCCGATGCCAATACTTCAAAGTGCTCCAGGTTCTTTCCTTTAATGTTTAAGCCTTCGTTATGTTCAAAAGTTACCTCAACTTTATTTTTTACAACTTCGGCTCCTTTAAACAAAGGACCATATACTTCTTGATCTATTTTATTATAATGTTGTTTTAAGGCAATATTTCCCAATCTTATGCCCACATCCAATTTATTTCTTGGATGGATATCCTCTATGGTGCAAATATCACTAGTCATTGCCATGCCCGTATTTGGTAGGGACAGGGTTCTTCTTTGTTGGTCCCTAACGATACCCCCTTCATATTCCCTTCCGTATTTAAAGGGTGCTATCTGCACGTAATAAAATGGGAAATCATACCCCCATTGGGTCCGCCAAGATTCTATCAAAGTGCCAAAAGTGTTTTCATAGGTTTCGGCATTGGCCGTATTGGACTCTCCTTGGTACCATAAGGTTCCACTTATTTTAAAATTTGTCAAAGGCGCTATCATAGCGTTGTATAAAATGGATTTTTCAATGGGTACCCAAGGGTTGGGCTTAATAAGCTCGTAGGATTGTTGCAAAGCGGGATTATTTTCGAATGCTTCCGAATGAGTCCACACCTCGGCACAGGAAGCACCCCATGAAGAATCTATCAAGCCAATGGGCACATCCATTTCTTCCTGCATTCTTTGGGCGAAAAAATAAGCGACCGCGCTAAAATCCGGCATGGTTTCCGGTGTACAGACCTCCCATTTTCCCACCAAATCGTCCTGAGGATGTTCCGATGTTCTTTTTTCGACGGTAAAGAGTCTAATCGTTGGTTTATCGGATTTTGCAATGGCCTCTTCCTTATTGTCCAAACCACTGTTGGCGCTCCATTCCATATTGGATTGTCCAGAGCACAGCCAAACTTCACCCATTAAAATATTGTCCAAAACAATTTGGTTTGAGCCGCCATTAAAAACAATGTTGTAAGGCCCACCCGCGCCTGGTGTTTCTATGGATAATTTCCATTTTCCCGTAACGGGCGTTTTTACAGGATATTCTTGGTAGACCCAACTCGTAATAATCGTAAATTCCTCACCGGGATGGGCCCATCCAAAAAGGTCCACGGAAGATTCCCTTTGTAAGACCATGTTGCTGGAGAATATTTTGGGAAGGGAAATTTCCGCCTTTACAACGGTAAGACAGAACAGAAACAATACCAAAAACAAGTGCTTCATAATTTATCAGTTTAAATCACCCAAATATAAATATTTAATAATGTACAGATTATTTTTATACCAACATGATACAATTTATAAGTTTAAACTGATAACTTACGAAAAACTTTTTCACTCCATAATGTTATTAAGCAACTAATTATGAATACCGATAAACAATTTTTAGCGAGAAGAAATTTTATCAAAAGCGCCTCAGCCGCTTCCCTCCTTCTGACATCCATGGGTAGTTACGGATTTGAGTTCTTTGCCAATGGAAAACCAAAAAAAGTGGCATTGATAGGAACGGGTTGGTATGGTACCAGTGATTTGTTCAAACTCATACAGGTCGCCAACGTAGAAGTTGTTTCATTGTGTGATGTGGATTCCAATTTTTTAAATGAAGTTGGGGAATTGGTTTCACAGAGGCAAAAAAACGGGAAAGTCCCAAAGTTATACTCTGATTACAGGGAAATGCTCAAAAAAGAAAAACTGGATATTGTACTGATTGGAACTCCTGACCACTGGCATGCCCTTATGTGTATAGATGCCATAAAGGCGGGTGCACATGTCTATGTTCAAAAACCAATAAGTGTGGATGTCATTGAAGGAGAAGCAATGGTGGCCGCTGCTAGAAAATATAACAAAGTAGTACAAGTTGGCACCCAACGAAAAAGCACACCACATTTGATAGATGCCAAGAAACAAATTGTGGATAAAGGACTATTGGGAAAAATAGGCCATGTTGAAATGTGCTGTTATTATCACATGCGGGCCAATGGAAACCCTCCCGTACAACCTGTTCCTGAGTTTTTGGATTATGAAATGTGGACAGGCCCTGCACCTTGGCGACCTTATGATGGAATTCCGCACAGAAGGTGGTGGAGAACCTTTAGGGAATATGGTAACGGTATTATGGGTGATATGTGTGTCCATATGCTGGATACCGTTCGGTGGATGTTGGACTTGGGATGGCCCAAACGAATTAGTTCCGAAGGAGGTATTTATGTACAAAAAGATGGAAAGTCAAACATATCGGACACCCAAACTGCCGTTTTTGAATACGATGGCATAAACTGCGTATGGCAGCATCGAAGTTGGGGAAATCCTGCGGATCCGGAATACCCTTGGGCCTTTATCATTTATGGGGAAAAAGGTGTTTTAAAAGGAAGTACCATGAAGGCTGATTTTATTCCCTATGGTAAAGAAGGTGAACCCGTACATTTTGATGTTCTCTTTGAAAAAGAAAAGTATCCAGAAGATTTGGTTGAAAAGGACAATGAATTAAATGCAGCACCCGCCACAAGACGGCATATGATCAACTTTTTAGAAGCTATTGCCAATGGAACCAGACCTGTTGCCGATATTGAGGAAGGTCATATTTCTACGGCAAGCTGTATTTTGGCCAATCTTTCCATGGATTTAGGGAGACCATTGATTTATGACCCAAGCAGCATGTCTGTGGTGGACGACCAAGAGGCGACCGATAAATTGCAGCGCGCCTATAGAGGTGAATGGAAGCATCCACATCCAGATACGGTATAGCTATTGCAACTTTTTTGTGGAGTCCCTGACCAAAAGGCTCGTTTTTACCACTTTGGTCTCGAAGGGTATATCAGGGTTTTGGATGCGTTTTATTAATAATTCCGCGGCCTTTTCCCCTATGAATTTCCCGTGCTGACTCACCATGGTCAACGACGGGGTTACGTATTGCGATAATTGGCCATTGGTAAAACCAACAATGGAAACGTCCTTGGGAACATTATAGCCCCGGGATTTTACGATATGCAGAATTTTCACCGCGGTGATTTCATCAAGACCTAAGATTCCGTCTATGGTCTTATAATTTAACAAGAAGGACATGATCAAATCCAAATCATCCTTGGCGGTAAAGTTTACTACCAACCTATCATCATAAGGTCTTCCCGCCTCATCCAATGCTTTTTTATATCCTGCTAGCCTTAATTTGCCTACACTGGAGTTGCCAATGGGAGAGACGAAGGCGACATTTTTGCAGCCAAGATTAAAAAAGTATTTGGTCGTTTTATACCCAGCTTCAAAATCGTCCACGATTACCTTGTCACAGTCAATTAGATCGGAAACCCTATCGAACAACACCAAAGGAATTTGACTTTCCATGATTTCCCTGAGCCCTTCCATCCGTTCCTTTACCTGGGTTTCCTCGGCCAAAGAAATGATCAAGCCATCTACGGTTCCGGAATCCAAAAACTCCAAGGTCTTAGACTCCTTTTCATAGGATTCATCACTTATACAACTGATAATATTATAGCCGTTTTCATTGGCCACCTTTTCAATACCATACAAAACCTGAACAAAAAAATAGTTCAAGATATTGGGAACAATGACCCCAATGGTCTTGGTACTACGATTCAGAAGATTTAAGGCAAGCTTGTTGGGTTTGTAATGATTCGCCTTTGCGTACTCCTGAATGCGTTGTTTTAACTCCCTACTTATCTCATGACTGTCGTTAACAGCCTTGGACACCGTAGAAATAGAGACGTGAAAATATAGCGCTATGTCCTTTAGGGTAATCTTCTTCATTACTCGATAATCGAGGTTTGGATGCTACGATGCATGCTTAAAAAACTAAGTACATGTTTCTTAAATGCCTCGCTAGCCAGCCCCGAGTTAGTTCACTTTAAACTAAAAAGGCCTTGAGCAAAATCAAGACCTTTTTATGTTAAAAATTCCTTGAATTATATATACTGATTGATAATATTTTCAAACAGCTCCTGCTTACCGCTTATTAAAGGTAATTCTCCGTTCTCCTTGGCAATGGCATACAAATCGTTCAGGTCCAATTTACCGTTCTCAAAATCCTTCCCTTTTCCTGAATCGAAGGAACTATACCTCTTTTTTCTCAAACTTGAATAGGCAGAGGAAGTTATTATTTTGTCCGCAGTCAAAAGTGCACGGGCAAAGGTATCCGCACCACCAATATGGGCTAGGAATATATCTTCCAAATCCGTGGAGTTTCGCCTGATCTTGGCATCGAAATTTATACCGCCCCCTTGAAGGCCTCCAGCCTCCAGGAATACCAACATGGCTTCGGTCGTTTCCAAAATGTTGTTGGGGAATTGGTCCGTGTCCCAGCCATTTTGATAGTCGCCCCTATTGGCATCCAAACTTCCCAACATACCTGCCTTACCTGCTACGGCCAATTCATGTTGGAAGGTGTGTTGCGCCAAGGTTGCATGGTTTACCTCTATATTGATCTTGAAATCCTTTTCCAATCCATATTCACGTAGGAAACCAATAGCAGTTGCGGAATCAAAGTCATATTGATGCTTCATGGGTTCCATCGGCTTCGGTTCTATAAAGAAATTCCCTTTAAATCCTTTCCCACGGGCGTAATCCCTGCACATGATCAAGAACTGCCCCATGTGGTCCAATTCGCGGCCCATATCGGAATTCAAAAGCGACATATAACCTTCCCTACCGCCCCAGAACACGTAGTTTTCACCATTGAGTTCCATGGTAGCGTCCAAAGCCATTTTTATTTGCGCACCTGCCCTTGCCACTACATTGAATTCAGGGTTGGTCGCCGCACCATTCATATAGCGCGGATTTGAAAAGCAATTTGCCGTTCCCCAAAGTAATTTTTTGCCGCTAGCCTTCTGCTTTTCCTTGATGTAGTCTACAATGGTATTCAATCTTTTTTCCGATTCCAAGAACGTGGGACCCTCCTGAATAAGATCAAAATCATGAAAACAGAAATAGTCAAAACCGATTTTCTCAAAAAACTCGAAAGCCGCATCTGCCTTGTCCTTTGCTGCCTGGACCGGATCTGAAGATTGGTCCCACTCAAAATTCTGGGTACCAGGTCCAAATGGATCGGAGCCTTGGCCACAGAAGGTATGCCAATAGGCTATGGCAAACTTAAAATGCTCTCGCATGGTTTTTCCCGCCACCACTTGATCCGGATTATAATATTTGAACGCCAAAGGATTATCCGAATCCTTTCCTTCAAACTTGATGGTATCTATACCTTTAAAATACTGCTTGTCCGCCATTATAATTATTTTATAAGTTGTTTATTATTGTTTCCAATTCCTTCTTCCAAAGTTGATATGCCCTTTGGTATTCTGCCTTATTCTCCAAAGGCTTAAATGTCAATATGTAATCGTTTTCCATGATGGCCTTTCCAAAAACTTGGTAATCACCATCCTGTAAAAGTCCTGCCCTAGCCGCTCCTATGGCACCCGTGGTATTATAAATTTCAATATCATATCCAATGAGCGTGGCTACGGTTTCAGAAAAAATATCCGACCTAAAAAGGTTGTCGTTTCCTGCCCGCATCACATTGACCCGTATACCGTCAGATTCCATAATTTCCATCCCGTAAACAAATGAAAAGGCAATGCCCTCAAGAGCCGCCCTACACAAATGGCCCTTGCCATGGTTGTTCAAGTTAATGTTCACCAGCCGCGTACCAACTTCCTGATTATTAAGCATCCGTTCCGCACCGTTTCCAAAAGGTATGATTACCACACCATCAGAACCTACAGAAACTTCTTCGGCCAGTTTGTTCATTTCGTCATAGGACGCTACATCCAAATTATTAAGCAACCATCGGTACTGAATCCCAGAGCCATTGATACAAAGTAGCTTTCCTATCCTTGAGTCGTTTCCGGGAGTATAATTTACGTGCGCGAAGTTATTTACCCTGGCGCTTTCTTTGACAGAAAGACTATCGGTAACGGCATAAACTACTCCGGAGGTACCTCCAGTAGCGGCTACTTCGCCCGGATTAAAGACATTTAAGGACAAGGCATTGTTGGGTTGGTCCCCAGCTCTGTATAAAATTGGAGTCCCAACCTGTAAACCACTTTCAGAAGCCCCTTTTGCATCAACGCGTGATTGTATACCGAAAGTCTCCACAATATCAGGGACCAGACTGGCATCCAAGCCGTAATAGTCCATCAAAAAAGAAGCGATATCCTTTTTCTTAAAGTCCCAAAAAATACCTTCTGAAAGTCCGGATACCGTCGTATTTATTTTTCCTGAAAACCGCATGGCTATGTAATCGCCAGGCAACATGAACTTATGGATTTTTGCAAAAATTTCCGGCTCGTTGTCCTTTACCCATTTTAATTTACTGGCCGTAAAATTGGAAGGTGAATTCAATAAGTACTCCGAGCATTTTTCCTCCCCTATTTCTTCAAAGGCTTTCTGACCGATTGGCACAGCCCGGCTATCGCACCAGATAATGGAATTGCGCAGCACCTTTTGGTCCGCGTCCACAACCACCAACCCGTGCATTTGATAGGAAATACCTATCCCGATAATTTCTTCGGAAGAAATACCGTGCGTTTTGATCAGTCTTTTGATACCATGGCAGGCATGGCCCCACCAATCCTCCGGATTTTGCTCAGCCCACCCATTTTTTATTGCCAGCATGGACATTTCCACCTCCGGCTCCTGAACAACGGCTACACTTTTGCCAGTGTTGGATGCCACCAATGCAATCTTTATTGAGGAACTACCAATATCCAAACCTAAATAGTACATATACAGACAGTGCTTTACGTGATTTTTTGCCTCCTAAAAGTACTATAAAGTTAGCTTCTTAAAGAATATAGGGAGGAAGTTTAGTTAACAATACATCAATTGAAGACCTTGAAAATCCCGTATTTTACAAGATTATAAGTTTGATTTTTAGATATATATATTTTTTTCGTGAATTACGAAAATAACCCGAAACCCTTTTCGTAAAGAAAAAGGCCCAAGGAAACCAAATGGGTTCCCAAGGACCTTTACCCAAAGCATAAGTAGGTATTATAGGCTTTCTAGTTTACTCAAAGCTTCGGACTTTGAATTTACGTCCAACTTTAAATAGATATTCTGAATATGAAAATTGACGGCACTGGTAGTAACAAATAGTTTGTCCGCTATCATTTTATAGGTTGCCCCATTGCATAAATAGTCTACGATTTGATTCTCTCTTTCCGAAAAGAAACTATAGGATTTCCTATTGAAATTGGACACAACCTGTTTAACGATGTCGTTACTGATGGTTGCTCCTTCCTCCCTAACGCTGGTCAGTGCATGGCTAAACTTATCTGCGGACATGGGTTTGGTCAAATAGCCATTTGCTCCTTTTTTGAAACTTTTTTTAATAAGTTCGAAGTCATTGTTTTCACTGATCATCACGACCTTCACGTTCCAGTCCTTTTTGCGATATAGCTGAATGGTATCCAAACCGTTGGTTTCAGGCAAATCGACCTCCGTTAAAACGATATCGGGCCTGGTTCTGTTAAAATCCTTTAGGGCCTTATTAGCAGTGGTATAAATGCCCATAAGTTGAAAACCATCCACTCCTTTTAGGTAGTTTAGATAGCTAACATGTAAATGTTCATTTTTTTCTACAATAATGAATTTTAAATCCTGAGTTTTCATAAGTAAGTTAAATTGTCCTGTTCGGTTTCTTTTGGGGAAACCAAATCCGGGGGTTAATAATTGGGTAAAATCTGGGTAGCCTACGGCCGTTATTTACTTTTTTATTTTGGGATAGCCTATAAATGAGCTTCCTGTCCAAACTGGGTACATCCGGAAAAAAATAAAAAAATAATGGTGTAGGGCGAAAATTGTCCTAGAAAGGATGTTGTTCCGGCTCAAGGAACGGTCTGTGCAAAATGGGCTTAAGAATAAATTTCAAAAAATAAAGCTTGTTGAGCAAATGCTTTGGGCTTGTCGTTAAGAAGGATTGCTTGTGGGTAACAAGCTGTAGGTAAAAATTATCCATAATCTGGGGGATTTGGGGTTAAACAATGGTTTCTAATAGGTTTGTGTTCGAAATATACCCTTTTAACAACTAGACCTGATAAACTCCTGCATTTTTTCGTTAAAATGCACAATTTGGATGTATTTCATCGAAATATGATGTTAAAAATAAAAAGGAGGGGCCCCAGTTATCCCCCCGGATACTACCCCTCCTTCTGTCGACAATTTACTCAAACTTAGAAATACTCAAACTTTTATATGCCGATTATAGTGTGCAAACCCTGCTATATTTTTGTTAATTTCTTTAATATGTATCTCCATCTTCAAAAGTGTTGGATACAGTAGCTGTATGCTCGTCCACCTGCATGATCCACTTTTCATCATTGTATTTGCCACCCAAATTGGATACATAAGCATTATGTGCTTCGCTTTTGTAATCGTAATCCGCCAGATAGACATAATACAAGCCGTTTTCCTTATTGTAAAACTGCTTGGCATCCAGTCCTTGGTCCTTTAATTTTTGCATGAAGGCGTTCAAATACTTTTTGTTGCTGTATACATTGGCGATTACATAATACCCGGATTTTACCCCTAGGATATCTGAGCTTCCCAACATTTTAATGGGCAGTTTGTTATATTTTTCAAAATCCTCCTCAGCGGCCATACGGGCATGCTCCTCCTCCATCTTCTTGGCGGCCATCATGGTCCTTTCCTCCAACTTGAAGTTTTGAATGTTGGAATCCACACTATTTTTGATATCGTTCCGTAACAGTCTCACAATGGTCTCAAACTTTTTTTCAAAGGCCAAGGTTCGCGCTTCCTCAATGGAATCCTGTCTTAGAATGAGTTCATCCAGAATTAATCGGTTTTGATAGGCCAAGTCGTTGGGGTCTACATTTTCAATGGGTTCCGAAGCAATGTTTCTATTGGCCGCTTCTTTTTCCGCCTCCCTTTTTTCCTTTTTCCTTGTTTTGTCCCTTTCCGATATTAAATCGGCAATCTGCTCCTCATAGTTGCGCACAATGGCATCTATCTTACTGTCATTGGAACGATCCGCAATGGTGATGGACATATCCTCGTCCTTGAACTTATAGGCCAAGGATACCTCGTGGTTCCAACCTAGGTTCGATTCATTTTGGGAAAGGTCCTTCTCTATTAAATATCCCAAGGACATTTTTTTACTGAAATTGAACCCTACTCCGGCAGACATGCCATACTCTTGGTCTATCGTTGTTTGCAACCATCCATAATTTGGTAGGTCCAACAAAAGGGAACCTAAATAGTATATGCTTCCTTCCTCGTTTTTACCTACTTGTCCCAAGGGCATCAAACGGGCATTTTCAAACAGTCCCCTGCCAGCATTAAAGGAATGCGTGTACTGCATGGATGCCTTAACACTTCGTGTGGAAAGATTGGTCAGGAACTCGTCCGTGGTTTGGTTGTAGCGCAATAAATCCTCTGCATACAGTCCAAAGTCAAATTTTCCTATGGAAAGGTTGATGCCCGGTTGAACCGCAATCTTGCTTTCCTTTCTGGATTCTGTAATTTCTGGATCGGTTTCAGAAGTTACCACTCGGTTTTTATCCAATCCTTGATTGAAATAAGTAACATTCGTACCAAAAGTAAGTGTGCTTTTATTTCCAAGTTTTACCGCGGTGGCGTAATTGGCATTAAAACCGAATTCCTGTACTACACCTGACCATTGGCTGTAAATACCAATTCCTATGGCAGTTCTATCGTTTAGCATGTTACTGAAACCTAAAAAGTAGTTCTGACTGTTGTCATCAAAAGTGGCATACTGGTTTCTATGTAAAATATTTAGATAGGATTTGTTCTCCCTCACCAAGGAAAATGTTGGATTGATCAAATATCTATTGAAGAACAACTGGTTACGATACGTACTGCTGGAGTTTAAATTGGTTCCAGTCTCTTGTCCAAGTACATTTAGGCTTCCCATAAACATGAACAGGATAAGGGGGAGTCCTATTTTTGCCGATATTTTAAGAATATTTTTCATTTGAGTAGAGTTTAACGTTCGAGTAAAATTATCTTCAAAGGATTGGGGGTGTTAACATCACATTCTAGGGATGTGGGTTAACTTCCTTTGTATGGTTCATCATAGAAAAGATTCGGGGGGAAATTTCATCTATTTAATTTTCATCCTCAAAAACCGATGTTGAGTACTGGGTCCTTGTTTCCGTGTTCATGGCTTCCATCAAGTGGAAATCCCTAACATTCTTGGTATTGTTTTCACCAAAGTAGGAGAATGCGACCATTTCTAGGGCGGTGCCATTTCCACCTCTGTTGGACATAACGTAGCCCATACCCTGCTCATTCGAAAATTGAATGGAAAAATCATCTTTAGGACTGTTTATGGTGCTTCCCATATTCATGGCCAAGCCTACGTTTCTTTTTTCGACCTCTACCATAAAGACATCCAATCCGCCATATCCTTGATGGCCTTCCGAGGCAAAAACCAAAGTATTTCCTTCCATAACCTTGGGATACATTTCATTTTTTAGGGTATTCACTTTAGTACCCAAGTTTTTGGCGACTCCAACGATACCATTGGATTTTATGGTAGTGACATAAATGTCAAACGCTCCAAAGGTTCCTGGCATATTGGAAGCAAAGAATAGCCTCGTGCCGTCCTTGGAAATTGCTGGATGCAAGGCGGAGTATTCCTTGGGACACAATGCCAATTCCTTAATGGATTTCCATTCCCCGTTGACCTTATCTGCCCTAAAAATCCGGTGGACTTTTTGCTTTTTAGAAAATATGCCAGTGGTTGGTTTTATCCAAACCTCTTTGCTGAAGTAGGCCGTTTTACCGTCCTTGGTCAACACTGCAGGGCTTTCATAGGTAAACTCCTTTACCTTGGGTTTGTCCTGTACCTCCAAAAAGTAGGACATTTCATTGCCCAAGGAAGCCGTGCTATATTCTGGGTTAATGGATAATGCTTTAAAGTTTTTCCTTCTAGACATCTTGTTTACGGATTTGGATGAAGCATCGGTCATATGGTAGTCGGACTTTACAAGCTCCGTCCAATTCTCGTCCTCTTCCGCAGATTTTGCCGCTTCTCCAAGTTTTGATAGGGCATAATCGTAGCGCTTCTGGTAAGAAGCATCCAAATGACCATCCGGGCTGATTTCAATCAATTTCTGATACCAGAACAAGGCGGTTTCATAATTGTGTGACAAAAAATGGGCATTGCCCAAATCTTGATAGATTTCCTCTTCAGAATAACCCAAGGACTTTAGGTCCTCATAATTCTGGAGGCGTTTTTCTGTTTCGGTCAATTGATGGGTTCCATTGGAAACCACCAAACCATCCTGGGCATTTAGTGTATAAGAACCTATGATTAGGCTACACCCGATTACCATTTTGTAAGCTAGAGTATTTCTCATAATACTTGGTTTTGGGGTTCAACATGACAAAGTTCCCAATTGCTTACCACGAGACACTTATTAAAAATTAATAGGTTTTCACAGGTTTTTGGCTTTTTTCTTAAAATTTTAGGTATTTCATCGAAAAATTCTGTCCGTTCATCCTAGAAATTCATTTCATCGGAAGTAATCATCAATATAGCACGGGATATTTTTCTTAATTATTTGTTAATTATGTTAAAGATTTGTAAATTGACCTACTAGGAACCAAACCTTTAAACAGATGAACACTTCCTCAAAAAATAGCCTCGACTTAAAATTGATGACGGACGTCATCGTACTATGCATGCTTATAGTATCCGCTATGCTGTTCCTTCAGTATTACCATGAAATAGAAAATGAAATTACCACCGCTGTATTGAATTCTATGAGTGATATCAACAACAGTATTGTAAATACAAGGACCGGTAGATAAGTTTTCCTTAATAGACTATCGTTTTCCAACAAATACATTGGCCACCAACGCGCCAATGATCATCAATATTCCCAAGAGGCTAAAAAAGGAATAATAATCCCCGAACCAGAATACACCCACGGTCAGCGTAAAAATAACCTCAATATATTTTAAAGGGGCTACCAAGCTGGTTTTGGCCACTTGAAATGCTTTGGTCATAAATAATTGTCCAAAAAAACCAAAAAATCCGAGGCTCAATAACAAAAACCATTCATCATCATGGGGCAGGGTGAAATTTTGAATACTCAACACGCCCCCAACCACGGTACCCGTAAACATAAAATAGTTTACAACCACCAGGGGATGGTCTCCCTTGCCTATTTTACGAATGAGCACATAGACCATCCCACTGAAGACCGAAGCCGTTAAGACGAGTAACAACCCTGTGGTATCCAATGCATCCCCAAATCCCTTTATAACCAATACCCCACAAAAGGCGATCAGAAACAACAACCATTGCACCGCCCTCAATCTTTCCTTGAGCCACAATACGGCAAAAAAAGTGGCAAAAATGGGGGCAATATACCGTAAGGAGACGGCAGTACCCACAGGGATAAACTTCAAGGACATAAAAAATAAGCTCATTGCAATGATACCGGCAAACGAACGGTACACCATTAATTTTTTGTTATTCCCAAATATGGGGATGCCCATTACCAGTATGTAGGAAGTGGCTAGGACCAGAGAACCTATGGATCTAAAAAAAACGATTTCAAAGGTTGGGAAATGGCTTAAGTATTTTACGAACGCATTCATCAAAGTGAACGAGAAGGTACTTATTACCATGTACAGGATAGCTTTCTTCAAGAGCTAATTTTGCTTTTTACAAAGTTACGGGAAGCAACCCGGATAAAATATACATCTCGATATTTTCCAAGATTTTATAGGATTAAGTCTTCCCCTCTGCGAAGTTCGAATTTTTGACGAATTGATTTTAATTACTTTGGTATTAATAAGAAAAGGCCCGCGAGTTCGCGGGCCTTTTTATTTTGATAGATCATTGACTATGCTTCGCAGCTTGCACAATCCTTTTTCTGTTTGAATTTCTGGGCGGCGTTCATACTATGCTGATAGTATAGTGACTTCAATCCCAGCTTCCAAGCGGTTACATGGATTTTGTTGATTTCCTTGACGGGCATTTCCGGGTGGACGATGATGTTCACGGACTGCCCCTGGTCAATATGGTTTTGCCTATTGGCCGCCTGATAGATGATATCCATTTGGTCTATTTCAGAATAGGTCTTGAATACATCCTTCTCTTCTTGGGTCAAGAAATCCAGGTGTTGTACGGAACCATCAAAATCCCGGATACTTCTCCAAACTTCGGTCGTATTCTTGCCTTTTTCCTCCAACAAGGCCTCCAAATAAGGATTTCTAATCGTCGTTTTCACCTTGGCAATATCCTTTACATAGGTGTTGGACCAAATGGGCTCTATTCCTTGGGATACTTGACCCAATATGAACGCTGAAGAGGTTGTTGGAGCGATTGCGTTCAATGTAGCGTTTCGTCTACCGTACCCTTTCAATACTTGGGGCTCACCAAATTTTTGTGCCAATTCCTCGGAAGCCTTATAGGACTTTTCCTTAATGGTCTTGAATATTTCACTGTTTAGATTGTATGCATCCTGGCTATCGAACGCTAACATTTTGGACTGCAATAAGGAGTGCCAGCCTAACACCCCAAGACCCAAGGCACGGTTCTCCTTGGCAAAGTTATAGGCACGTTCCATAAACAGAAATGTTTGACGGTCTTCCCTACTATCGGAATCTCGGTATACCTCCAATTTTTCACAGAACTCCGTAATCACGGCATCCAAGAAATACACCATGGTTTCCACGGCATCGGTATTTTTCCATTGATCATAGTGTAATAGGTTCACTGAGGACAATACACATACAAAGGACCAATTGTCATTGGATGGCAACATGATTTCCGTACATAGGTTACTGGCGTAGATCGGTAGGTTTTTATCCTTGAATACATCCGCTGCACCATTGTTGGCGTTGTCCTTGAAGAAAATATAGGGATATCCCATTTCTCCCCTACGTTGCAGTACTTTAGCCCATATGGCGCGTTTATCGGTATCACCGTCTACCATCTCCTGCATCCATTCGTTGGTGACCGTTACACCGTGGGTCAACTCTTGAATGGGGTTTCCTTCCGTTCCTATTTCCAAAAATTCCTTAATATCCGGATGTTCCACAGGTAAATACGGGGAGAACCTACCGCGACGCACGGACCCTTGGCTTACCACATCCACCATACTCTCAAAAAGCTGCATGATATGAACGGCACCCGAAGCCTGACCGTTATTCTTCACCTCCGCACCACGATGTCTTATTTTTCCAAAATAACCTGAAGTTCCTCCACCTAATTTGGACATCATGCCCACTTCTGACTGGGTGTAAAGGATGTTGCCCATATCGTCATCGATGTGCGACCCAAAGCAACTAATGGGAAGGCCTCTCTGTTTTCCAAAGTTCGACCACACCGGGGAGGCCAACGAGAAAAAGCCTTCGCTCATGTAGCCGTAGAACTTATCGGAAAATCCTGGAATCTTCAAGATAGCCTCTGCCCTATCCGCAATTTCACGGATTCGTTCCTCCGGGGTAACTCCTTTAGTCAGGTAACCCGATGCCAAGAAATTTCGGCTATGGTCGTTCAACCAGGCAAATCCCTTTCCTTGCCCCTTACCTTCGGCCAAGTTCTTTATTGCCTCCTTTCTGGCTTGCACCAGTTGGTCAGAACCCTTTAATACTTTTCCTTCTTGTACTACTTCGTTTTGTAGGTTTAGTTTTGTCTCGTTCATGTTAAAATAAGTCGTCGCTGGTTATACTTTGTGTTCTTTTACTGTAGTTAATGGATCTCTTTACAAAAAAGTCCCCATGTTTGGTACCGATAATCTCATCGTCAAACCACTCGGTCTGAGCCAACAAACTTTCGTCTACCTCAAATATTTTGTCGATGCCTATACTGTCCAAGGAATCGTTAAATCTCTTTTTAATGAACTCTTTTACCAGAACCTTCGGTAAAAAGTCAATTTCTCCAGCTTCAAAAATCCAATCGATGATATCGCTTTCGGCCTCAAAGGCATCCTTGCACATGTCCTGTACGGTAGAATGATATTCCACATCGAACCAATCTGGGTTCTCATCTTTGATGATGTTGATGATATCGATACCAAAATCCCCGTGGATCTGCTCCTCCTTGGAGGTAGCCTCCACTACATTGGAAATACCTTTCAGCATGTTCTTGTATTTGTTGAAGGCCATGATGATCAAGAACTGCGAAAACAAGGATACATGCTCAATAAATAGGGAGAAAAGCAATATGGACTCCGCATACTCCTTATTATCCTCACTTTTTGCATTTTTCAAGGCGGTTTCCAAATAATGGACGCGCTTCATGATGACCGGCTTTTTCTTTAGGTTCTTGAACTCTTGGTTCAAGCCAAGGATTTCCAAAAGATGGGAATAAGCATCGTGGTGTCTTACCTCACTTTCGGCAAAAGTGGCCCCTACGGAACCAATTTCAGGTTTGGGCATCTTGTGGTAGATATCGCCCCAAAAACTTTTTACGGCAACTTCAATTTGGGAAATGGCCAGCATGGTATTCTTTATGGCACTGCGCTCCGTATCCGTAAGACGGGTCTTAAAATCCTGAATATCACTTGTAAAATTAAATTCCGTATGGATCCAATACGAATGTCTGATTGCCGGCACATATTCGTACAAAGCAGGATATTCATAGGGCTTTAGATTGATACGCTTCTCGAAAATATTTGATTTCCTTTTTTGCGCCTGTTCGTTCCTATACAGGATGTAGGCCTTGGCCACTTCAAAAAAGCCACCCTCCATTAATTTCTTCTCCACAAAGTCCTGGACTTCCTCTACGGTAGGCTTGTAAGCGTCATCCGCCTGTTTCCGTTCCAACAATGCCGAGTAGACCATTTCGGAAATTTTTTCGGCATCACCAGGGCCACCCAATTCCACAGCGGTCATGGCCTTCAAAATTGCATTCGTGATCTTCTCTAATTGAAAGGGTTTGGTAGTAAAGTCCCTTTTGATGACTTCCGTTATCTCCATGTTAATAAAAGGTTAAAAATGAAACTGTTTTCGAGAGGTATAAAGGTCAAATTTTTAGCCCTTAAATGGTAGGTCGAACGTTTTAGTTTTTCAACAGTTTTATCAACAATGAAAAATTCAAGCTAAAATCCAAAATTAAAAATAAACACACAATTAGCTGTATTACAGTTATTTGAAATTCAACAAATAAAGTTATGAATTATCTTTTGGTACTTCTTTTTGGTTCATCAATATCCTGAACCTCAAGAAAGAAACAAGATCTAAAGACGTCCAAAAGATAGGATAGGCTAGACCACTAAATTACTGACAAATAGCATGGGAAATATGCGTGCTTAACTTCTATATTTTAACAAATGGATGCATTAAAATTTTAAAAAAATAAAACAATCCTCATGTATAAATTTGTATCGGTTGAAATAAAATCCAATGTACCTTGGTTTGACCAAAAGGAATTTTTTTTGTCAATTCCAGAACTTAATTTTTGGTTTATTGCTTTGCGATTTTCATCTATCGTACTGTGTATGCATTACAACTAAATTTGTTTCTCAACTATTCAAAAATATGAGACAATACTAGTTTTATGTTTCATTGGTAAGACGTAACACATCACTAGGTATCCATAATTGTACATGCTTTACATGACAACAGAGGCAAAAATACCTTTTGAACACCTCCTACTCCATTGCCAAGGTGGCCGCATCTGCTATTTAGGCACCACCGTAACGATAACCCGCTTGTATCTAGTTAAGGAAGGGCTGCCTTTATCCGTGAGCTTCAAAATAAAATGCAGGGTCTCCTTTTTATCGACTTTGGGTGCCGTAAGGTTTACGATATGAACGTTCTCCGCGCCCAAATTGACTTCGTTTTTATACGTACTTTCCTCCGGATAGTAAAACCATAGATAACTCAGGTTATCCCCATCAGGGTCGGTGGAATTAAAAGCATCCAGACTAAAAGCTTCGCCCGATTTCACCATAAACTCCTCCGGATGCGTCAACCCGGGCACCGGTGGGTGGTTCGCCTCTTCATAGGTCATGAAACACCAGTCCATACGGGCGGCAAAATCATTTTGAAAATCATCCCGCCACCGCCATAAGGTGGCCTTGTTATCCTTGAAGGTTAGGGTGTCCCTTTTTACGTTCCGCCCATATTCTTGGGGCACATAAGGGGTGTATGCATCATCAACATTCGTCCAAATAGCTCGGGTTTCCGGCCCTATGGTTACGATGGAACTTCCTTTTTTGGTCTTGTCAAATTCCGGTTTGTAGAGGGCGTATCGGCCGCCCCAAGCACCCCAGTCCGGATGTTGGGGTGCGTTGAGTCCGTTGGGTATCAGGGACAAAAATGCTGGGGTATCCCCTTCTACGCCCCAAGCCACATCGGGATATTCCGCACCTAAGGGCCCATGGTCCTGCTGAATATTTTTAGCGATCCACGTATTGCTAATGGTACTGTTATCGATTCCGTTGATATACGTATTGATTCCTGTCCAAGTGGCCGAGGCATAGTGATCTCCCGGGGAAACGATATAGAATAGCTCCGGAAACGTATTGCGTATCCAAAGGCCGCTGTCATCCTGATCAGAAATGGTATGCACCCGTAGTTTGGAGATCAATCGCTTGGCTTCGCTTTTACTTTTCGTCTGTTTTATTTTATGGAGGGATTGCGCCAAGGTATTTACCCCGCCCCAGACCGAAATCCACAACGGACGATCATCCTTTTCTTCCAAGACCTTAATGATCCAATCCGAACCTTCGGAATCTTTACCGTCGCCTACACCGTCCATGCCGTACACCGGAAGTCCCTTTTTGATCAGGGACAACAAGGCTGCCGATTCCGGATAGCCGGATTCGTGTTTTAAAAGGTTGGGTTGTACTTTGCCATACGCGCGAAGTACTCTTGCAATGGACTCCGGATTTATTTTGTTTTGCATCCAGCACGAGGTGGTGGCCACCAGTCCTTGGATATCGATTTGATTGGCATAGAGCAGCAAGCGCACCAAGGACTGCGTATCATCTGGATCGGCCTCAATATCTGTTAAGATGACAACTCTTTGTTTTTGAGGTGTTTGGGCGAGGGATGAATTGCTGACAAGCAAACAAAGGGAAATTAAGTATAAAAATGTCTTCATAGGATTAAGGTTAACGGTGTAGCACGTGAAAATGCACACCATTTTTGTCTTGATTAAGTTGGTCTAGTTTTTATCAATGGATGCTAAAGTTAACAAAACTGAAGTAACCTCGTTACTGTTTCTTTACCTGAAAAGCGTTTGGGTATTGCACTAGGGGGATTTTGACTTTGACTTTTGGTTCTTGGTTGTTCCCTTCGGCTACACTTCGGCTTGCTTCGGCTACGCTCAGCACTAGCCGCTCAGTGTCCACGCTCAGTGTGCAGTTGTTGGTTGTTAAACGTAACATTTGTCAATTCGAGTGAATTTTGTGGGTCCGGCCCGTAAAATTAGCCCTCCTTTCGGGCAAGTATTGAGAATCAAATGTTACGTTTCAGCAGGCGGTTCCCGATACAAATTTGCTATCGAAAACCATGCGAACGGCCATACCAAAAACTTTGGGGTGGCATAAAGGACCTACGGTACATTCTTGGCCCACTAGTAGTTCGTTTCAAAAATACCGGGTTCCAAGTGGTGCCCATACAGTTTGGCCACCAAGGAACTTCTGTGCTTTAAGAAGGCATACTGATTGATGGATCCCTTTTCCGTTACTTCTCCCTTTTCGGGTGAAAGTTCAAAGTCGGCAATGAGGGCACGCTTAACCTTTGTGGAACTGCCGGTACTATTTTGGGCAAGGGTATCCAGCATTTCCTGTAAACAGTCCCGTATGGGGAGGGAATGTGCGGCATTAAAGTCGGTCGTTTGAAGTCCGCCACCCAAGAAATCCGCACAATATCCAAGATTCAGAAATAAAACGGCCCCCACAAAATCCTGGTCATGCCCCGTGATGACAACATCCTTTACCAAACCATTGCCTTGGGCTATAATGTTATTGCGAAGATTCCCCACATTTACCCAGGTTCCCGTACTTAATTTAAAATCTTCGGCTATCCTACCATCGTACCGCATGCCTATATTGGGGTCATGCTCATCTATGAATTTTAAAGCTTCCGAGGTTTTATAAAACCCTTCCCGGTCAAAAGCATTGGCAGTGGCTACCTCATTTTTCCAATACCCCGGCGTGATATTGGGGCCCTTGAACCTGGCTTCCCACCTATCCCCCATAGGGACCAGTTTCATTTCCAAGCCCGGAACCGGGACCCCCAAAAATCCGGCCTTGCTGTCATAGGCGGTGCAGAACATGGCAGACGGGCTAGATTCCGTCATCCCAAAACCGGATGAAATCAATATCCGCTTGCCCGTAGTCCGTATGGAAAGTCTTTCAAGTTGGTCCCAGACTTTTTGTGAAATACTGGCTCCGGCATAAAAAAGCATCTTCAGTCTGGAGAAGAATGTCCGGCGCAAACCTTCATCGGTATTTAAAAAGGGAATGAGCTCCTCAAACCCTTTAGGTACGTTGAAATAAACCGTTGGGGCAAACTCCTTTAGATTTTTAATGGATTGCACCATTCCCGTTGGGGTTGGGCTGCCCTCATCAATATACAGGGAGCCTCCATTGTACATGACCAACCCAAAATTATGGTTGCTACCAAAGGTATGGTTCCAAGGCAACCAATCCATTAACTGCAAGGCACCATTTTCTACAAAAGGAAAGGTCTGGGTAATCTGTTGCCAATTGGCCGTAAGGTTTCCATGGGTATTCATGACCCCCTTGGGCAGCCCAGTGGAACCACTTGTGAACAATACCTTTGCCAAGGTTTCCCTACCTATTTTATCGTAGGCTTCGGCAACGTTAGGTGTCGGTTTGGTTTTTACGATATCCTCGAAACGGTCCGTATCCGGCATCCCATTTTCAACAAAAATAAATCGGGTATTCTTGGTATTTCTGGCCACGCCTTCCAGTGCCTTTTTATAGGCATTTCCATCCTGAACAAAAATCAATTCGGGGTCCAGAACATCCAAACAATGCTTCAGTTTTTCAAAACTATCCGATTTCAAGGAGTACGCGGGACTAATGGGCGCATAAGGAATACCAATATGCATAGCGGCCGTTGCCAATAGTCCATGTTCAATACTATTGCCGGAAAGCAGGGCAATCGGCCTGTGTTTTGAAGTCACGGTATCCAATAGATACTGCGCGATTCCCTGAATTTTCTGCCAGGCTTCCACATAGGTAAGCGTTCTCCAGTCTCCATCTTCTGCGCGCTGCGCCAAGAAAATGGCATCGGGTGTTGTATGTGCCCAATATTGTAGGCGTTCGGTGACCTTTACCGGGTGCTGCCCCAAAGCAATTTTGGATTTCAGATAATTGACACCCTTTGCCCCTACTTCTCTCTCTATATCAATGGCAATGGTTGGTACCTCCAAATAGGGAATGTTATTGGTTACCCAGGTCTGTTCGCTCATAACGTAATTGAATTGACTGTCCGCTTGACGGTCTAGCGGGGGTAAAAATAGGTAATCAAGTCTTATTTTGACAATTTCGGGTTTGGATAATTGTCCGATTGGTCCTCATCGGTATTGTCCATACAGACAAAATCCTTTTCCAGCAAAAGCGACAAGGTGGTGCCCTTTGCCATTTTTATTTCAGAGCTGAAACCTACTAGGTCATTGTTTGCCCATGACACGGCTTTTCGCTCGTTCAGGTACAGGGTAATGGTGTCGTTTACAAAGTCCGCATGCAATTCCGGTGTGGCCGCGTCCACCTTAATCGCGTATACAAAGGTCCTTTTGCCAAAAGGGGTCTCCTCTTTGTAATATCCCGTTTGTGCCAAGGTTTCGACTTCACTTTTTGTGAGTCGGTAACGCACCGTATTCCCTTTGATTCTAATTTTCATGTGTTCATTTATTCTTCTTTTCAACCAATCCTTTGGTGAATTCATTTAAGGTCTCCACTTTCTCCTCAAAATCGCCTTTGATGGTCTTTCTGAATTCATTGAGGTTCTTGACCAAATCATCAATATTCTCGGGGATGACGTCCTCAAAAAACTGTCGGAGTCTTTTGGCGGTCGTGGGGGATTTTCCATTCGTGGAAATCGCCACTTTTACGTTCCCCTTGGTGACAATACCTCCCATATAAAAATCACAAAACGGCGGATTGTCCGCCACATTCACCAAGATACTTCGTTCACGGCAATCATGGTATACTTGCTCGTTCACGGCAACATTATCCGTCGTAGCAACGACCAAATGCTTGCCCTTCAAATAATTGGGATTATAACTGTCCTCATGCATGATTATGTTTGCACTTTTGGCCAATTGTACGGTTTCCTCCCTAAACATGGGGGAAACCATTTCCACCTGCGCATTGGGGCTCGATTTCAGCAAAAAGGTCAATTTCTCCAAGGCGACATTGCCTCCACCTACAATCAGTATTTTGAGGTTGGAAACTTTTAAAAAAATAGGATATAGTTCATTTCGCTCCATGTGTTCTATGTTGTTCGGTTTTCTATATTCATTTTTAATGTTGACTTCAATCCAACTTTTCTGTCTCCTCGAGCGGAGTCGAGAGGTTTTAGAATTGAAAAAACAAATTTAGGTCTCGCATCTCGATATTAGTGTATGTTGAGCGAAGCCGAAATAAACGATAAGACAGCTCGACCTGACATTTCATTTAAACAAAGATTAAATTCCTTTTTATAACAAGGCCTTTTCCACGAACTCCTTGGATGTTTGTGACAAAGGGAGTTTCAATGCGGCCTCCTGTCCTTTTTTGGACATTTTTCGCCAGGTCTTTTGTAAAATATCCACCACCTTTTCCTGCGGATGTTCCTTGGCGAACGGTTCAAAGTAAAATTCCAAAAAGACCAAACAAATGACATCCTCCAAGGTTTGGGTTTCGGCGTTTCGTTTCAGTTGCCTTTTTTCCAACAGAAATTTCACCTTGTCGATCGTCTCCGAATCATACCCAACTTTCTCCAGTATTTTCGAGGCTTTTTCGGCATGAAACTTTTTAAGGTCCTGTCTCCACTTCAAATAACCTGTCCGATTCATTTCACAGGATTCCCTAGGAATTTCCCATCTACAAATGTGTTGCGCCCTTACCGTTAAACGTAAGGCTTCGGAGGCATCCGGGGCAAATTCGTTCAGCTTTTCGGTCATGCGAATCGCATACAAAACCTCCTTGGGATATTCCTTGCCAAGATAGGTTTCCCTGTTGGGGTCTTTTTTGTTCGCTTCATCAAACAGTTCAAAAGCCTTATAGATTTTGTCTGAAGTAGGCATGGGTCAATTTTTAAACTAAGATACAATATTGGATACAGCTAAGTTCCCATCCCCTTGGTTTATTGGTTTATCTTATCGGGTTATATTTAAAAAGTTATGCTTAAACTTGAATAAATTAATGCGATACCGCTTTCGTAATCTAAGCTTTCAAATTTTTAAAAATGAAACGACTTTTAACAATTATATTATTTCTACCGATACTTGCTCCTATAGTATCCCAAGACCTCCCTAAACGCACCATCGTGACTACCGATGGTGAGATAGATGACGTAGATACCTTCATCAGGTACCTTCTCTACTCCAATGAGTTCGAAACCCAGGGTTTGGTATATTCCAGCTCCATGTGGCATTGGAAGGGTGACGGCAAGGGTACCAAATTTACCTCGGAAATGGAAATGACCAAAAAAATCTACGGGAAGGATCTTACGGACCTACGATGGCCAGGAACCCAATGGATAGAGGAATTGCTTGAAGAATATGCCAAGGTCTACCCAAACTTGATCGTACATGATAAGAACTACCCAGCGCCCCAGAAGCTATTGGGTTTGGTCAAAGTAGGAAATATTGATTTTGAAGGGGAAATGGCCCAACGCACAGAAGGTTCAAAATTGATACAAGAAAAGTTGCTTGATGATGACGATAGAGAGCTATTTTTACAAGCATGGGGAGGCACCAATACTATAGCCAGGGCCCTTAAATCCATTGAGGAAGACTACAAAGGAACCAAGGATTGGAAAGCCGTTAAGGAAAAAGTTTCCAAAAAAGCCATCATCTACACCATAATGGACCAGGATGCTACCTACAAAAAGTATATCGGTCCCAATTGGCCGGAGATTAGGGTTTTCTACAACGCCAACCAATTCTGGTGTTTTGCCTATCCTTGGAAACAAGTGGTTCCCAAAACTCAGCAACCTTTTCTAGAGGGAAGTTTTATGGGCGCTAACATTATTAACGACCATGGACCACTACTCAAAAAATATTATTCCTATGGCGATGGACAAAAACAAGAAGGAGACCCCAACCATTTTGAAGGCGATATCTCTAAAATAATCAATACTGAAAGAGGAAGTTTTTCAAAATATGATTTTATATCCGAAGGGGACAGTCCCGCTTTTCTTCATTTGGTGGATGTTGGGCTGAACAATTATGAAGATCCCTCTAGAGGTGGATGGAGCGGGCGATTTGTGCTTTCCGAAGAAAACCCATTTCGTTATGAGGATGGAGAAAATGCTTCCGACCTCAACCCTGAAACTGGAAAAATGGATAAAAGCTACCCTCAAACCCGATGGATAAAGGCCATGCAATTGGATTTTGCAGCGCGTGCAGATTGGTGTATAAAACCCTTCGAGGAGGCCAACCATGCCCCGGAAATTATTGTAAAAGAAGGGCTTTCCATTACTGCCAAAGCCGGTGAAATAGTTAACCTTCAAGTTTCTTCAAATGATATTGACGATCATCCTGTTTACATAAAAGCTTGGTGCTATGATGAAGCCGGGGACGGACATGCACGGGTAGAAATAAAACAGGATATGGCTACCGTAGAAATACCTTCAGCTGCGAAAAAAGGAAATCAATTCCATATAATCATTGAAGGTACGGATACCGGTTTTCCTGCATTGACCAGATATCAAAGGGTCATTTTGGTAGTTCAGTAGTTGACAATCATTATATATTTTGGGTGATTTCATTATGCAATTACAAGGCACCCCAAGAGGATAAAAGGTCTACATTAAATCCATATCTGTTTTCATTTAGTATTCAGAAATCAAGAAGCTTATAATCAATGGACTATCAGCTCAAAATTGTTTACGTTGCCTTTGCAATTTAATATCCTAACTCCATAATTATACCTCAGCGCTTTACAATTTCAAAAAGGTACCTCATACCGGGTCTTCGAACTACGATCCACATGAGGGTAAAAAAGAGGAATTACCTATTCATGTGGCACTATCGTGAAGAGGTGTGCTTCATCTGCCTTACCCTACTCGGAAAACGAACGTATGGGGGTAAGAACTACTTTTCTAAATTCCACTTCTGCACCTTCTGCCTGTAAGGCAATTTGTCCACTACTGGCGGTAGCGTTATATCCGTAATTGACCAAATCGCCGTTTTCCCACACTTTGATTTCATTATTGAGACATTCAATTACCATTTGATTCCATGCTCCCAAAGGGTTTTCTGAATCATCGGTAAGGTTCAGTATTCTACGTTTTTTATCCAGGGACAAGCCAACGTAGGGCATTCCTTGCCAAAAGAAATACATGATAAGATATATGCAACCAACGTAAGGAATTTCTTGAAAATAATAAGAATGACCTATTCAACTTCATTGGTTCATTGCAGTAAAAATTGATGTTTATCAAATACTTTGGGAATTACAGAACTTTCACTAATTTTTGTTTTGCTTATATTTAATTTCTATGTTGGACAAAGCAAACCAACACGATGATGAATTTAAGCCATGTATTGGGTGGTTTGAGAATCGGGCGTTTCCTTATTTTTTTAGTTCATGGATAAATTCAATCTTTTATTACTTTTTTTCATTACGATTGTAGTAAGTACTCCCGTAGGCGCACAAGAAGAGGCATTGGAAGACTTCACACAGACCATTGGAGGTTCCAAATTGGAAATAGAAATGGCTGCGATACCATCGGGCAGTTTTCGCATGGGTAGCCCAGAATCTGAAAAAAATAGAAATACTGATGAAGGGCCCGTTCATGAGGTAGCCCTTAACTCCTTTTGGATTTCGAAATATGAAATTACCTGGGAGGTATACAACCTTTTTGTGAATCGGGCCATCGATGATGCAGAAAATCCTACCACCTCCAAAGAGGTTGATATTGATATTGACGCCATTTCCGGGGCCACCATTCCCTATGTAGATATGAGTTTGGGCATGGGAACCAGTGAAGGTTTGCCCGTGGGCAATGTTACCCACCATGCGGCATCGCAATTCTGTAAATGGCTTTCCGCAAAAACCGGCCATTTTTATAGATTACCCACAGAGGCAGAATGGGAATACTGCGCCCGTGCCGGTACATCAACCGCCTATCATTTTGGGGATGATCCCAACGCATTGAATGACTACGCCTGGTACTATGAAAATAGTGGGAATACGTATCATCAAGTTGGGCAAAAAAAACCAAATCCCTGGGGATTATATGATATGTATGGCAACGTTGCGGAATGGACCTTGGACCAATATTTACCCGATGCTTATGAAGACAGGAAAGGGACCACCACATCACCCTTTGAAATGGCCATAAAAACCTACCCTCGTTCCGTAAGGGGAGGGTCCTATAATGACGATCCAGATTATCTAAGAAGTGCCGCCCGTTTGGGATCCAATGAAAATTGGAAAATGCGCGACCCTCAATTTCCAAAAAGTAAGTGGTGGAATACCGATGCCCCTTTTGTAGGCTTCCGTATAGTTCGTGATCCCAACGTGCCCAATAAAAATGAAATAAATAACTATTGGGGCCAATAGCCCATAAATTAAATAAATGATTCATGAAAAGTTCAAAGAACAAAACCGATGTAAACACGAATACCTCCAGAAGGGGGTTTTGTAAAAACACAGCGCTGGTGGGCGCAGGCATGCTCCTACCCGTATTGGAAATGAGTGCTATGGTAAACGTTTTAAACGATAAGAAGTTAAAACTTGCCGTGGTCGGCTGTGGCGGACGTGGCACCGGTGCTGCCAACCAAGCCTTAAAGGCCGATGAAAATATAGAATTGGTTGCTATGGCCGATGCCTTCCAGGACCAATTGGACAATAGCCTGATGAACCTTCAAAAAGAATTTGAAGGCACCAAAAAAGTGAATGTTAAGGAAGCCCATAAATATGTGGGTCTGGATGCCTATAAAAAGGCAATAGACATGGCAGATGTGGTCATTTTGGCAACGACGCCAGGCTTTAGGCCATACCACTTTGAGTATGCCATAAATGCGGGTAAACATGTATTTATGGAGAAACCGGTGGCGGTTGATGCCCCAGGAATCCGTAAGGTCTTGGAAATGGCCAAGGTTGCCAAAGAAAAAAAATTGAACGTGGTCGTGGGACTACAGCGTCACTATCAAAACAATTATTTAGCGATTGCCGATAAAATAAAAGAAGGTAGCGTGGGCAAGATAGTTTCTGGCCAGGTTTATTGGAACAGTGCCGGGGTTTGGGTACGTCCACGTAAAGAAGGACAAACAGAACTGGAATACCAAATGCGAAATTGGTATTATTTCAACTGGCTCTGCGGGGACCATATTTTGGAACAACATATACACAATATCGATGTGGCCAACTGGTTTATTGGTGAGTATCCAGTTTCTGCACAAGGAATGGGGGGCAGACTGGTACGAACCGGCAAGGACCATGGCGAGATCTTTGACCATCATTTTGTCGAGTTCACCTACCCTAGTGGGGCGGTCATCGCCAGTCAATGCCGTCACCAACCGGACACTTGGTCCAAAGTGGGCGAGAATTTTCAAGGTACAAAGGGCAGTATTGAAATGAACGATGCCGGTGCTGCAAGCATTACCGGTTTGAACGGGGAGAAACTGTTCGATTATCGCAACCGAAATGACCCTAACCCATATCAAGTGGAGCATGATCGTCTTTTTGCTTCCATACGAAACAATGAGGTTATCAGTGATACCGAAAACGGTGCAAAAAGTACCATGACAGCAATTATGGGACGAATGGCAACGTACTCCGGAAAAGTTATTTCATGGGACGATGCCTTAGCTTCGGAAAAATTACTGATGCCTAGTGAGATCACTTGGGATTCGACTCCGCCTAGCGTTCCAGGACCCGATGGATCATATCCTATTCCTACACCAGGAGTTACAGATGTTTTGAGCTAAGCTAAATGTTCTCAAATACACACAAAAAAACCAGTAAAAATGTATTTTACTGGTTTTCGTTTGTTTAGGTGTCAAAAATTTTAATTTGATACCCTTTTTGTCGGGGTGGCAGGATTACAACCTTACCACATAATCAATTATATATCAATTAGTTACGAATTCAAAAACTTAACTGTTGACCGATTTGTTGACGGTATTTTAAATGAACTTAGAGTAAGATGACTTACTTTCTGATATCTAAAAATATGTATTAAATAATTCTAAAAACAAAAGATTATACTAATTTTAAAACTGAATCTTACCTAATTCTTTAAATTAGTTCGAAACACACCTTTTCAATTACCCTTCATCCGCTTACTTTAAAGCATAATATCCCAATTAATAAACCTAAGGATACAAATCCTATTCCCATAGCCATTGGTACTTGCAGCTCATTATTTCCTGATTGCAATGTCAACTCCGGTAATGCAATTAAAAATACTCCCTTAAGGAAAAATAATACCCCAACAACAGAAACCAAAATTTGATGTAAGCCCTTCCAAAAAAAGTGATTGACAAGTATTGTAGCCCCAATAAAAAAATGAACCATACCTGACAAGTTGATAAGTACCGGATCTGACCCTTCTTTTACAATTAAACTCGTGAAAAAATCGGGAGATAACAAGAATCCACTCCCGGTTACAATTAAATAAAGAGCCAAAATTCTACCTATCTTAAACGTCATTGTTGATTTCACTTTTTTATCACTTTCCATCCTATTTTAAATCAATGCTTTAGCATTATGTTTTTATGAATTAGGTTACTAGAGATTGGTCGCAAACCCAGTTCTCTTGACCAAATAGATAACTGCCCCATATGATGTATTTCATGTGCAATGATATGCATTAAAGCTTCCCCATAGGTACATCTTATTTCATTTGCGCCTACTAACAAATGTAACGATTTAAATTCTTTGCTCCCATCCCAAGAGTCAATATAACCCTTCACCTCTTGTCGAAACTCTTCGGATAGTTTTTTTAAAGTATCTAGATCATAGGTTTTAGCATCATAAGTTAAACTGCTTATGGGTTCGTTCTTTAAATCTCGAATCCAATTGTGCTCAACTTTGACAATATGAAACAAGGTTTCTTGAATACTCCCTAAACCGCCAATTCTCTTTTTAATTAATTCTTCTTTTGGCACTTGAATTAAATAATTCAGCCATTCATCTCTAACTTTCCAATTATACTCGAACAAGTATTTCATTCCCTTTAGCTATTGATCTTTAGACAATACAATAAAAAGATAGTCGCCATAATCATTTTTATAGTCATCAATAATCTGTTGAATGTTACCGTTGGCAATATCACTTTTTAAAGTTGAAAGGCCTTCTTCAACTTCTTGTCTTAAACTTAACAATGAGAACGAAGAAATACCACTCCTAACATTGGGATTTAGGTATAGGGCCGGCCTTTGCTTACCAGAATACAGAAAATAATCTTGTAAATCAGGAGTCACAAAATACTTTTCCAATTGATTAACTCTTAAGTTTGTCTCCGATAAAGCATTTACAATAGCATCAAGAGAAGGCATTTGAAGTATTGATTTTTCCATCATTTTGGGAAAATAATGGTTCAACCAATATTTTTTCATTTGAAAAGGAGTGGATGTAAAGATTACAAGCTTTCCACCTACTTTCAATACCCGGCTTAGTTCGTTAAAGGATAAATTTAAATCTTCCCAATGGTGTATGGTCAAAGTGGCAACGATTCCATGTATTGATTCTTTTTCTAAACCTGTACTTTCCGCATAACCAGTTTTCCAAACTCCTTTCGGATACAAGTTTTTGGCTTCATTTATCATAAGTACTGATGGGTCCATTCCTATTATATTTAAATTTTCTTTTAAGAACAGACCAGTGTAATTTCCAGTTCCGCAACCAATATCCAAGTAATATTTATCAACTTCAGGTTCTAGCAATTCACTAAGTTGTTTGAATATTTCCCGGTCGGGTTTCCTTGTATTATTGTATGATTTGCCAATATCATTATACACTATATCCATTTTTCAAAGTAAATCTTCATTTTAGAAAAAAATCTTAATCCAGATTAATAAAGATTCATAAATTATAATTTATACTGTATTTAATTTCAGCCCTGATTCTTGGAACGATTAAAAAATCATATACAAAGTCATATTGAACTCTCACCTGAAGAATTGAGAACTGTCATCACTTCTTTCAAGTGTAGAAACTTTTCAAAAAACGAGTTCATTCAATATTCCGGGACAAAATCCTTAGACCTGCTTTTTATTGAAAATGGTTTGGTCAGAGTTTATTATTTGGACAACCAGGGTATAGAGATTACCATTCATATTGGTATGGATGATATGTGGGTAAATAACTTGTACGCATTTATTTCAGAAAAACCTTCTAATGTTTACATCCAAGCACTTGAAAACTCTACAATATACTTAATACAGAAAAGACAACTAGAAAGACTTTATGAGACGATAGGAAGTATGGAGACTTTTTTCAGGTTGAAAATAGAGCGGGCTTATCTGGCACTACAAGATCGTACCTTAAATCAAATTAATAGCACAGCGGAAAGTCGCTATATTGAATTTAAGGTAAAATATGGAGATATTGAATCAAAAGTACCTCAATACATTATAGCATCATACCTAAGTATTACTCCCGAACATCTGAGTAGAATAAAGAAAAATCTACTAAAAAACTAATTTCTTAATCTACATCAAGAACTATTGTTCATGGTAACAATAATATTGTGCCATGTCTTATAATTCTATGAAAAAAGCGTCTTTTATAGTAATAATATCGATGTTGATGGCCCTCGTTTCATTAGTGATTAATATGATGCTTCCTGCCTACATAAAAATAAAACAGTCCTTTAATCTGTCTGACTCTAGTGAAGTACATAAAGTAGTTTCATTTCTTTACTTAGGATTGGCTATTGGTCAACTTTTTTTAGGTCCTCTTTCAGATGCTTGGGGAAGGAAAAAAGTTATGGCTTTAGGGCTCCTTACGTTCTTATTCGGATGCTTGATTTCTACATTAGCGACAAAGTTCAACTTTTTGTTGATTGGACAGATAATTCAAGGCTTGGGACTGGGAGCCCCCAGGGTACTTACCTTATCAATAGTAAGGGATAAGTTCTCAGGAAACAGTATGGCAAAAATAGTGTCATATATTATGGTAGTCTATATTTTAACTCCAACTGTTTCACCTACATTTGGAAAGTTTATTGTGGACCTAGTACCATGGAAGTACTTGTTCGTTTTATTTGGTTTCATTACAATAATAGTATTGCAAAAAACGGTCATAGTATACCACTAAAAACGGATTAAAGTGAACCACCCAAAACGGACTAAAGTGAGCCACCTAAAACGGGTGAAAGTGAACCACTAAAAAAGTCGATTCTATTTGTAAAAAGTCAAAGGTCTTTTTTTGTTAAAAAGACAATGGCTAATAAGCAAATAGATATGCGTAA
>NZ_MDGL01000196.1 GCF_002742265.1 Maribacter sp. 4G9 | reverse complement strand
GTTCCTGTTCGTCAGTACCGAGTTTTGTAGTCTCGCTTTCTTCAGGTGTAACCTCGCGGTTACCACCCTTGCGACTTACTAATGCTTCCAGACGTTACTCCAGCGCATAAGGGACTTACACCCTCTAAATAAATTCTTATATTGCTATAAGATAAAGATGCCCATACTGGGCACACACACCGTGTATAATTAATTGCTACTGTTGGCTAAGAGCAGGATCTTTTCTTACAATTCACTATATTACATTGCGGAATAATAATCGTGTACTTTCCCGCAACTAACCATACACAATCACGTTACCTGCAAGCTGAAAAAAGAGCCACCGCACGGTCAAGCACATTTGGTTTTTGCCAACGCTAAACCCAACGCTGAAAAACCAAAAGAGCTTGCCCTTCCCCACCGCCACCCACACAGAATAATTACAGTTTATACACAGTTTTTTGAGATATTTAAAATAAACTAACTATTTTAGCGACTGAATAAACAACGTCTGAAATGAACAGAATTAAGGAAGTGTTGGAACAGAAAGGGATTAAGCAAACTTGGTTGGCTGAAAAACTTGGAAAAAGTTACAATATGGTTAATGCTTATGCACAAAACCGACAACAACCACGATTGGAAACCTTAATGGAGATTGCAAACATTTTGGATATTGACGTGAAAGAATTGATAATATCTAACAAAGAGAATAACTAATGGCGACAGAAAAGGAACTATATGCTGAAATAGAGGCACTAAAAAAGAAATTAGAAGTTGCCAACAACCGAATTAAAACCGAGAAATACGGAATTACTTGGTTGGACGTGCCAGAAGCATTTGAGGAAGAAAGCGAAAACCAACTTCCAATTTTGACAGAAGTAAAAGAAAAAGCCATAAAAAATGAGGATGGAAAGCCAACCCACATTTTAATTGAAGGCGACAATTATCATTCTCTTACTTGCTTAAACTACACACACAAAGGCAAAATTGACCTAATCTATATTGACCCACCTTACAACACAGGAAAGGACGGATTCACATATAAAGACAAAAGAATAATTGACAAATTTCCTGATGGAACTACTGTACCGAAAGACTCACCTTTAAGACACAGTTATTGGCTTTCTTTTATGTACAAAAGATTAGATTTAGCAAAAGACTTACTAAAAGACACAGGTAAAATCGTAATAAGCATTGACGATAACGAAGTAGCAAATCTTGTTTTACTCTGTGCAAAGGTTTTTGGTAGTTACAACCAAGTTGCAATACTACCAACAGTAATGAACCTAAAAGGTAATCAAGACCAATTTGCATTTGCGGGTACTCACGAATATACAGTTGTATTTGCAAAAGATATATCTAAATGTAAATTCAATCAATTTGATTTAGATGAAGAAGAATTGGAGAAATGGGAAGAAGACGAAATCGGGTTTTATAAGAAAGGAGCTAACTTAAAATCAACAGGCGAAAATGCACCAAGAGAAAAGAGAGCAAATCTTTTTTTTCCATTATTGTTTGACAAAGAAACTCATAAGGTTAACCACATTACTGATGAAGAATATGAATTAATATATGATAAAGAAACTAAAAATTTTAATGATGATTTCATAGCCACTTTAAAAGAAAAATATGAAGAATTAGGCTACTCATTTATTCTTCCTATCACAAGTGGTTCATATATGACTTGGAGATGGAGTCGAAAAAAGATGTTAGACGAACCATACAACATTATCGTTAATTCTAACGGAGACTATACTATTAATAAAAAACAGAGACCAGAACTTGGCGATTTACCTTCAAAGAAACCAAAAACTCTCTTCTATAAACCTGTTTATAGTAGCGGTAACGGAACAAATCAATTGAAAAATATTGTACCGAACAATAGTTTTAAAGCACCCAAACCAGTTGATTTAATTAAAGACTTAATTCAATTATCAACAGACAAGAAATCAACTGTTATGGACTTTTTTGCAGGTTCAGGTACTACACTTCACGCCTGTTTGGATTTGAACAATCAAGGTTATGAAATTCAAAATATTATCTGCACAAATGATGAAGGTAATATATGTACCGAAGTTACTTACCCAAGAAGTAAAAATATTATTATAGGGTATAAAGATTTAAAGAAAAACAAAATTGAAGGCCTTGGAAACTCTTTAAAATATTACAAAACAGATTTTGTAGGTTCCAATAATATTCTTTCAGCAACAGATGAAGATAAATCTTCATTAGCACACAAAGCAGGATGTTTGCTTTCAATTGCAGAAAATACTTTGGAAGAAATAGAATTGAGCACTTGTTATCAACTTTTTGAAAACCACAAAAAAGTAACAGCCATTTATTTCAAAGAAGAAATGACCGAAATGGAAACTTTTTTAGAAAAAGTTGAAAAAATAGATAAACCAATCGCATTGTATCTGTTTAGTTGGGGAAATAGAAGTGAGTTTGAGGCTCTTTTCGACCATTTGGAACACATAACTATCAAAACCATTCCGCAACCCATTTTAGAGATTTACAAAAAGATTTACAATATAGTAACCGTATGAGCAGATATAGTCCATTAAACTTTCAAACGAAAGCCATAGATAAGTTAGTTTCCACATTTACAAAATTGTGGGGTAACACAGAAACGCAAAGACTTTTAGCATTCAAATCACCAACAGGAAGTGGTAAGACTTTTATGGTTGCCAATTTTGTGCATAGCCTAAACGGTATGCCAACTTGGGATTATGATAAAGCCTTTATTTGGATTACGTTTTCAGAGGATTTGGCAATGCAAAGCAAAGACAAATTTCACGAGTATTTTGATACCAATCTTGAAAATGGTTTGCTTACGGTAAACGATTTTAAACAAGGTAAACTCTACAAAAATGATATTCTTTTTATCAATTGGCAAAAGTTGGTCGCTTCTAAAAAAGAAAGCAGATTATTAAGACGACCAGACGAAGAAGAATTTCTAAAAGAGCAAGGTTACTATTTTGAGGACTTAATCGAAAACACACATAAAGAAGGTAGAGAATTTGTCTTAATCATTGACGAAAGCCATAAAAACCGAGATACGGATTTAGCCCAAGAAGTAATTGACATTATTAATCCAAAAGTAATTCTCAATGTTTCTGCCACGCCTAAAAACATTCCAGGCATTGACGAAATTGAAGATGGAACAGCAGGATATGTTGGGGTTAAACGTGAAGAAGTAGTTGAAGAAGGATTAATCAAAGAAAAAATCGCAGTTCAAACCGAAGAAGATTTAGCAAAATATCCAAACAAAGATTTAGACGAATTGCTTTTAGATTTAGCTATTGAACGCCAACAAGAACTCAAAGCAGAATATAAAACTTTGGGTAAAGACATAAATCCGTTGGTTTTAATCCAATTACCAAATGACGACAGTCGTTTAAAAGACGCAGGACAAAAAACCAAAGAAGAAATTGTTTTGGATTACCTGCAAAAAAAGAAAATCGACATTGACAGAAAAGTTGCTTTATGGTTTGACGGAAAGCAAAAAAATATGGACTTCATTACGCATAATGAAAGTGATGTGGATTTTATGCTTTTCAAACAAGCAGCAGGAACAGGATGGGATTGTCCGAGAGCTCATATTTTGGTAATGTTCAGAGAGATTAATTCGGCTTCCTTTTATGTTCAAACTATTGGTAGGATTTTGCGAATGGCAGAACCAAATCGTAAAGACGATTACAAAAACAATCCGAATTTAAGAACAGGGTATTTATACACCAACTACAAGCGTAATGATGTAGAAATCCCAGACCAAGGAACTAAAAACAAACCATTTATCTATACTTCAAAACGAAAGGACGATTTAGAAAATATACAAGACTTGTTTTCTGATTTTGTTTCTCGTGTTGATTATGGCGATTTAGGTCACGCAGTAAAATTTCAAATGGGTTTCTTAAAATCATTTGACAATTATTTTGATTTTGAAGAGCAAGACCACCCAGCCATTATGCGAGAAAAAATTCAAGCAAAAGGCATTGATATAAACCCAACATTGACCAATAAATTGATTGTTGATGCAGAGTTTACAGACTATGATAAAATCAATTTAGACTTTGCCAAAAAAGGACACGAAGAAGATTACGAAATTTCAAGAAATGATGTAGAAAAATTATTTAATTGGTTTTGTTTTCAGCTTTTATCGGAACAAACAGAAACGGAAGCTAAAGTTTCAAACGTTTCTCGTTCTTGGTCGCCTTTAAAATCAGCATTCAGAGTTTGGTTTAAAAGCATATTTGACCAAGACAGCAATTTGTATTACCGCATTTTAATAAACGACTTAAACAAAGAGCAGTCAAGTATTTTCAGACAAGCATTAACCAAAACTTTGAAAGAATATTATCCTGTGAAAAAGGAATATCTTGAAAAGCGTAAAAAAGACATTGAAAAACGAGAAGCACCACTTTTTGAAATTAAAGAAGAATACACATTTACAGAAGATTATGCTGAATTAACCACACAAGAAGGAACTTCTGAATTAAGTGCAATCCAACCTTTCTACTTGAAAAAAGAATACAAAGGGCGAGACAATGAATTGAAATTCTTGAACTACCTCGAACAGAAAAAAGACAAATTAGATTGGTGGTTTAAAAATGGAGATTCAGGAAAGGAATTTTATTGCTTGAAATATTATAATACAGCGAAAAAAGAGGAAGCTCTTTTCTACCCTGATTGGATTTTAAAATTCAAAGACGGAAGAATTGGAATATTTGACACGAAAAGTGGACAGACAGCACAAAACCCAGAAGGACGTGCTGAAGGACTTGCTAACAAACTGAAAGAATTAAATGAAAATGGCGGAAAATATGTTGGCGGACTTGTAGTGCTAGAGAATAACCAATGGTATTATTTCAATAACGAAAAGTATTTATTAGAACCGACAGTAAACGGAGTTGAAGAACCGAAAGCGGAATATGGAGTGAAATTTGACTACGATTATACGCCAGGGAAATTGACAGAAAATTGGAAACCATTTAATAAACTGTTTGACTAATGCCAACGCTAAAAGCCATACACATTTGCAATTCGCACCAGCCGACACACAAGCCAAAAATTGCAAAAGAGTATGTCTTTGCCAACGCTGACAGACGAACGAAAAAATAAAGCCAGCAGGTAATCGAGTAGACGGGTCCGCCCCTAGTTAGGAACGGACTGCGCCTCTCACACCACCGTGCGTACGGGTCTCGTACACGGCGGTTCGTTATATCAGAACTTTACACTAAGGTAGTACGCCAGCATACTTTCGTAACCTCTTTTTCTTAGACGTTTTTCAGTAATAGTAGTCCTCAGTATAGGAC
>NZ_MDGL01000195.1 GCF_002742265.1 Maribacter sp. 4G9 | reverse complement strand
GGTCCGGGGACATGGAAAAGGTCCTGCCCGAGAAAAGATCGGTCGAACAGTGTACCTTCCAACTTCGCTTGTGTATGTCGATACCAATGAATAACTTGGGTGGGGCAGTTTGTTGTGTTTTCATATCTTTTGATTTTGGTGAATCTTAAAGATACTCGACAGGCTGCTTTTACATAGATGCTAACCGCAATTACGGCGGATTCGACTGCGTCCGAATCCACTCGGAATTGCTAGCGTCAGTGATAAACCGAAAAATTTGCGTACTTTAACCCGTAACTGACGGTTATACAAAACCGTTACCCAACATTTAAGACAAACATCGAGAATGATACGAAATTATTGGAATGAAGAATGGAAAGAGATTGTATTTGATGACAAGATTTCTGAAAATGAAAAATTTAAAATATCAAATTACGGCAGAATTATAAATTGTAAAACTGACGAGGAATTTTTGGTTAAAAAATACTTTATAAACGGATATCAGAACTTACCAGTAAAACAAAAAGGGAACGGAAAACAGACCAGCAGATATGTACACAAACTTGTTGCGGAACATTTTCTGGAAAAAAATGACGGAATCTGTGTTATTCATCTGAACTATGACAAAACCGACAATCGAATAGAAAATCTAAAATGGGCTACGAAAAGAGAAAAGGAATTACATCAATTCAGCCATCCAGATTGGAACGAAATTGTTAAAAAAAGGAGCAAAAATATTGGCAAACTGAACGCAGGAAAAGTAAAAATTATCAAACGCCAATTAAAAAACAAAAATAACAGGCTGAAAATGATTGCTAAACGCTTTGGAGTTTCTGATATGCAAATACACAGAATAAAAACAGGCGAAAATTGGAGTTCTGTAACTGAATAAAAAACGTTGGGTAATCGAGTAGACGGGTCCGCCCCTAGTTAGGAACGGACTGCGCCTCTCACACCACCGTGCGTACGGGTCTCGTACACGGCGGTTCGTTATATCAGAACTTTACACTAAGGTAGTACGCTAGCATACTTTCGTAACCTCTTTTTCTTAGACGTTTTTCAGTAATAGTAGTCCTCAGTATAGGACTTTGGGCTACCGCCCAGCCTCCCATCCTTGTTCTACTCCAAGCATACGCTTGATCCTGTTTTATACCTAAGCCAATGAGATTCTTGCGTTTGCGCTCCGGTTTCTTCCAATCGTGCCATATACAGTAGCGTAGTCGGTTCCGTAACCATTCATCCAGCTTTTTAAGTTTGGTATGTATATTTCCTAATCGGAAATTGTTCAACCACCCTTTATAGATGGGTTTTAGCCGTTGTAGCCTTTCTGATAATGATAATGGCAGCGTTTTCTTGGTAAGATACCTGAGCTTGCGTTTAAGTGTTTGCCAAGCCTGTTCGCTTACTATTAACTGATAATGACCCTTTACGCCTTTCTTATATACTGGCGTAAACCTATAACCCAACAACTTGAATGTAGAGGGTCTGCGAATACCGCTCTTTGCCCGGTTGACTGGTAAG
>NZ_MDGL01000194.1 GCF_002742265.1 Maribacter sp. 4G9 | reverse complement strand
GCGGAGACTGGCCTTTTGACCTCGAACGTCACGGAAATAGTATCGGCGATGCCATCGGACCAGAGGATAGTCTATGCAGGGGATGCGTCCAAGTCGCAGATCTACCATAGAACCAATAGCACCACGCCCGGGGTTATGATGCCCCCTTTGGCCAAGGGCCAAGTGGACGAGGAAGGTGTGGCATTGCTCGAAGCATGGATCAATCAGTTGAACGCTCCGCCAACAGCGGTTGCTACTTCAGATAGTACTATAGGTAATGCACCCTTATCCATTCAGTTTACCGGTAGTAATTCCACTGATGATCAAGGAGTTGTATCTTATGCTTGGGACTTTGGCGATGGAGGTACTTCTACAGCGGCAGATCCCTCATATATATATACAACCCCTGGGCAGTATACTGCTACATTAACGGTTACTGATGGGGACGGACAAATTGGGAGTGTATCCATTGACATGATCATTACCGGTGGCACTGTGGACAATACTGCAAACGCTTCCATAAATCTGGCACTTTTATCCGATGCTATAGTACAAGGAAGTGTAGAAGGTGGAAGGGGCGTACCTAAGGATATTTTGTTTGATCCAACCACTAATGACTATTTTCAAGCAACTCCATTTAATGAATATGGGGTGGCCTATCAAGAAAACCTTGGTACCGTTGGTATTCAAGACGCTTTTACTTGGAGGGTTGATTGGATTTCCTCTAAAATGGTAAACTATATAACTTTTGGAGGAGTTTTTCCAAATCAACCGCAGCCAAATACGTTATGGAGAATAAGTTATCGTTCTGGAAACACTTGGACAATATTGGAAGAAGGTCAAGGTGGATGGCTAGATAGTGGTATTTATGAATGGGGAGGGTCAACCGAGACTCCAATTCAAATAGATGGACTTCGCGTACAGATTTATAGTGACGGAACGAACGATTTGGTAAGTATTCATCTTCGAGGTAGGGGAGGTGTTTCCAATAGTACAGACGATAGTAATACAGAGCCTAAGGCAACTTTAATTCAGTATTTACCGGATAAAGGTGCCCCTACAAGCGATTTTACCTATACGGCAAATGATTTGGAGGTAACTTTCGACTCTTCCGGAAGTAGTGATTCAGATGGTACAATAGATTCATACAATTGGGATTTTGGTGATGGAAATACATCTACGGTTTCCAATCCAATACATAACTATGCCGCTCCGGGAACATATACGGTAATCCTAACAGTGACCGATAATGATGGACTTACAGATGATAGATCACAGGATATTACCGTGGATGGTATTCCGGCAATTCCAGTGGCCGTGGTGTCAAGTGATGTATCCTCCGGTTCGGCTCCTTTTAATGTTCAATTTAATGGTAGCAATTCTACGGATGATGTGGGTATTACATCGTATGCATGGGATTTTGGGGATGGTGGAAGCTCCACAGAAGCTGATCCGGCTTACATATATAATCTTCCAGGACAATATATTGCGACTTTAACGGTGACGGATGTTGATGGAAATTCAGATTCGACTTCAGTTATTATTATAGCTTCGGGAGGTAACGCAGATAATACTCCAAATGCAGGTATCAACCTGGCCTTGTTACCAGATGCCTATGTAAATGGTAATGCAATGGACGGTCGTGGTGCCCCTGAGGATATTCTATACGACCCTTCTATCGACAATTACTTTCAGCCTACTGATTTTAATGAATATGGAGTTGCTCGTAATGCAAATTTGGGAACCCCACCGGTTGGGGAAGGATTCAATTGGCAAGTGGATTGGATTACTCCCAAACTAGTTAATTACATCACCTTTGGTGGAGTATTTCCTAATCAGCCACAGCCTAATTCCTTATGGAGGATAAGCTATCGAGTAGGTAATGACTGGACTATTTTAGAAGAAGGACAGGGAGGATGGCTTAACAGTGGGATTTATGAATGGGGAAGCTCAACAGAAACCCCTATCGAAATCGATGGCTTACGAGTCCAGATGTACAGTGATGGAACCAATGATTTGGTTAGTATACATTTAAGGGGCCGAGGAGGTATTTCCAATAGACTTGATGACAGTATAACAGAGCCAAAAGCTACCTTGATACAATATCTACCGGATACAGGTGCGCCAGAGAGTGCCTTCTCCTATGTGGTAGACAATTTGAACGTATCATTTGACTCCTCTAATAGTTCTGATAACGTGGGAATAGAATCCTTTACCTGGGATTTTGGGGATGGCAATGGTTCTACTATGGCAAATCCTTCGCATACCTACGCAGAGGCCGGGGTGTACACTGTTTCTTTAACCGTTACCGATATTGACGGGTTAAGTGATACAACTTCTCAACAAGTAACTGTAACGGTGGACAATAGTCTTCCTGTTGCGTTGGCATCATCCAATGTTAATGTAGGATTAGCTCCTTTATCCATTCAATTTACAGGCAGTAATTCAACCGATGATATAGGGGTGGTTTCTTATGCCTGGGATTTTGGTGACGGTGGAACGGCAACTGGAGCAGACCCAAATTATTCCTATACGGTACCCGGAACTTATAATGCTATACTTACGGTTACGGACGGGGATGGGAATTGGGCCTCAGAAACCCTTACCATAGTAGTTTCCAGTGGCGTTGTGAATAACACACCAAACCCAGGATTAAACCTGGCCTTGGTTCCAGACGCTTTAGTGGGTGGTAATGTAGAAAATGGTCGTGGAACGCCCCAACATATTTTGTACGACCCCTCAAAAGACGATTATTTTATTAAAACCGATTTCAATGAGTATGGCGTACTAAGAAATGAAAGTTTAGGGACTCCGGGGATAGATGATGGATTCCGTTGGCAAGTGGATTGGGTAGACCGTAAACAAGTTAATTATATCACTTTTGGGGGCGTTTATCCTAATCAGCCTCAATCGAATTCATTGTGGCGTATCTCCTATAGAGTGGGCAATTCTTGGGTTACCTTGGAAGAAGGCCAGGGTGGATGGCTGAATTCGGGTATCTATGAATGGGGAGGTCCTACTCAGGTTCCTATTGAAATAGACGGACTTAGGGTACAGGTTTACAGTGATGGTATAAATGAATTGGTTAGTATTCACTTAAGAGGTCGTGGTGGCGTTTCCAATGTTGTCAACGATAGTGGTACGCAGCCCAAGGCCACACTGATCCAGTATTTGCCCGAAACAGGAGCACCTGAAAGTGTTTTTGATTATACCATCAACGATTTGGATGTTACTTTTGACTCTTCCAACAGTTCGGATGACATAGGAATCGTTTCTTATGCCTGGGATTTTGGTGATGGAAGCACCTCTACGGATGTAAATCCAGTGCATACGTATGCTACCTCGGGCACCTATACAGTTTATTTAATGGTAACGGATGGAGATGGTATCAGCGATACATCCTCAGCGGATATCTTTGTTGGAAATCCTGCAAACGAGGCTCCTATAGCGGTTATTGGGACAAGTTTGATTACCGGTGCAGCACCACTTTCTGAAAATTTCACGGGTAGTAATTCCACGGATGATGTAGGTATCGTTTCTTATGTTTGGGATTTTGGTGATGGTAGCACTTCTACGGAGCCTGACCCTACACACGTTTATCTAAGCCCAGGTACGTATCTGGCTACCCTAACGGTAACGGATGGCGAGGGACTTACGGATGAAGCATCGGTAACGATAATTGCAACAAGCGATGTGGCATCTAATGCTCCAAATTCAGGAATTAATTTGGGACTTGCCCAAGATGCTATCCTTACTGGATCTGTTACTTCAGGAGGTAGGGGAACTCCCCAAGCTATTTTATATGACCCTGGCAGGGATGATTATTTTGTAAAAACAGCATATAATGAGTATGGTGTTGCAATCAATCAAAATTTAGGTACCCCCGGCCCAGAAGATGGATTCCGTTGGCAGGTGGATTGGGCTGCAAGAAAAAGGGTCAATTACATCACTTTTGGAGGCGTATATCCAAACCAGCCCCAACCCAATTCTTTGTGGAGAATTAGTTACAGGGTAGGGAATACTTGGACGGTATTGGATGAAGGTCAAGGGGATTGGATTGATGCGGGTATTTATGAATGGGGTGGTATAGCCCAAGCACCTATTGAAATGGATGGATTGCGTGTTCAAGTGTATAGTGATGGCACTAATGATTTGGTAAGTATCCACCTACGCGGTAGAGGTGGTGTTTCCACTAGCATTGATGATAGCGCTACCCAACCAAAGGCTACTTTAATACAGTACTTACCGGATGCCGGAGCACCCGAAAGTGCATTTGATTATACCGTTGCGGACTTGGAAGTTATTTTTGATAGCACTGGAAGTTCGGACGATATGGGAATAATTGGATATCTCTGGGATTTTGGAGATGGTAATACTTCAACCGAGGCAAATCCAATTTATGAATATTTTCAATCCGGTACCTATAACGTAAGTTTAACGGTTGCCGATGCTGATGGTAAGGAGGATACGGTAACACAAAGTATTACCGTAAATGGAAATGGTCGGCCAACAGCTATTGCGGATTCAGACGTTGATACAGGATCGGCTCCCTTGCTAGTTCAGTTCACAGGCAGTGGTTCAACAGATGATGTAGGCATCGCTTCTTATACATGGGACTTTGGTGATGGAACAGGGACATCTGCGGTTGCCGATCCTATTTATGAATATACTAATGACGGTGTTTATACGGTAACCCTTACGGTTGCAGATGCTGAAGGTCGTACGGATGAGGCCAGCTTAACTATTACTGTGACAATCGGGAATGATGCTCCCGTTGCTGTTGCATCTTCCAATGTGTCCGTTGGAGCAGCTCCCTTAGCGGTTCAATTTATGGGTAGTAACTCCACCGATGATGTGGCCGTAGCTTCGTACGTATGGGATTTTGGAGACGGGGGAACTTCAACTCAGTCCGACCCAATATATGAGTACATGGCTGAAGGTATCTATACGGCTACCTTAACGGTTACCGATGCAGAAGGTCTAACTGACGAGGCTAGCCTTACCATTACGGTTACTCAAGGAAATGCAGCCCCCATGGCGTTGGCAACTTCGGACGTTTCTTCCGGAGAGGCTCCATTGTCGGTACAGTTTACTGGAAGTAACTCTACCGATGATAATGGAATAGTTTCGTATTCATGGGATTTTGGAGACGGGGGAACATCAACAGAAGCCGATCCAACATATGACTACATGACAGAAGGTGTATTTACGGTTGCCTTAACGGTTGCCGATGCAGAAGGTCTTACCGATGAAGCAAGCTTTACTATAACGGTTAGCTCAGGTAATTTAGGTCCTAATGCAGTGGCTTCCGCTAATGTACTTTCTGGACCAGCTCCTTTAACCGTTCAGTTTTCCAGTAGCGGAACAACGGATGATACGGGAATCGCATCCTTTGCATGGGACTTTGGTGATGGAGGTACTTCAACGGAACCGAATCCAAGCTATGAATTTACGACCGAAGGAACCTACACTGTAGTGTTGTCAGTGACGGACGATATGGGTGCCGTGGGTACTGCAGAGTTGGAAATCGTTGTGGAGGCCAATGAGACTCTAGAAGAAGAGGAATTGGAAATGATTATATCCCCCAACCCGTCTTCGGATTTTGTGGAAATAATCCTCAATGGCGCAGTGGCCCCCGAGGATATAGTAGGTTTTATGTTACATGACACAGCTGGTAGGCTCATAAGACAATATCAGCCAGCTGCACTACTACAGGGTGTTGGGGTATATCGTATAGACTTGGATATTTTGCCCAATGAAGTATACGTAGTTACGCTAGTCTTGAATAACGACAATCCTATTTCCAAGCGAATCATTCTAAGAAGACAATAGATTATTAATGGGTAGTTATAAAGCGGGATTATATCCCGCTTTTTTTTAACAAACAGTTTTGAGCAGGTTTGGTCTTTATTCAACTAATCGGAGAAACACCTATTTCCAAGGCGAACGAAGGTCTCTTTAAATTGTATCTTTTATATCGTGTTTTTATCGAAAAATTATTGCCACCTGGTAAAAATTAACGTTATTTTACAAACAATTTTTGTTTTTGTAATGATGGTCCGGTTTTAAGGGATTCTTAGAATCGCATTATAAATTATTAAAGAAAGTACGATTTGAATACTACAATACATACCATAAAAAACAACCCGAAGGTTAAAGTAGTCCTTACCGACCTTTTTGATACCCTAATCCATAGGAATGTCCACCCTTTATATGTTTTCAAAATTTGGGCAAAACTATTGATTAGGGATTTAGGATTGAATTTGGATATTGATACCCTTTACAAGATCCGTATGGACGTTCAAAATACGCTGGCAAAAGATTTGAAAACCGTAAAAGATGAAATTCCCTATTACAAGGTAATCCAAGAGCTTCACGCGAGACTGGGGAATACAGATCTTTTGGGTGTAGTTTCATTTGAAAAGTTTATGAACTCCTCTTTGGAAGCAGATTATAGGAGTGAAGCCTCCGTACAGTTTATGAACGACGATTTGATAGGTGGGCTCCAAATGTTACATGAAGAGGGTTATAAAATATTCATCATTTCGGACTTTCATTTGCCTAAATCGGTTATTCAAAGGTTACTTCAATGGCATAAAGTGGACCATCTGTTCAATGACATTTTTATGTCCTGTGATTTTGAAAAAAGTAAGGAGACAGGTACTTTATATCCTATGGTGATGCAACATATAGGAGTACATGGGGAGGAGTGTTCCATGATGGGGGACAACATGCACAGTGATATCCAGCAAGCCCGTAAACAGAACATCAACACCTTCTATCTGAAACATGCCAATCATAAATTTAGAAACAAAAAGAATTTATTTGGATCCGTTGAAAGTGACTTTATACGGAGCTGTAGGGATATAGAGAAAAATTGCAAACGTAGCGAACATCCTTTTAGTGAATATATACTACACTTCTACTTTTTTACGGAAAGACTCTATACCGAAGCTAGGCAAAAGGAGATAAAGAATCTATTCTTCTTGGCGCGCGAGGGACTCTATTTAAAGCAATTGTTTGATACCTATCAACGCTTGAACGGTTTTGATGAGACGGATTATATTCGTACCCATTACTTTAAGGCATCACGACATTCCGCCAAACAGGTTTCCCTAAGACCTATAGCCGAGGAGCCTTTTATGCCGGTGAAAAAGAATTATGACCATAGGTCTACCCATCAATTTTTAAGCGATTTTAATCTTACCGAATCTGAAATTTTAGCTATTGCGGAAGAAATTGGAGTGGATAAGGACAAGGTTATCGAAAATTTCAGTGCTTCGGATGTCCTTAAAAAACTTAGGACCAACGAAACTTTTAAAATACGTTATGAGCAGCATAGACAGGAGCAGAAAAATGCTTTTGATACCTACTTGAAATCCTTTGGAGTTGATTTTGGCAAAGAGGGCATGGTGGTTGTTGATGTAGGTTGGGGTGGGACTATGCAAGAATGTATTCATGATTATATAGGTGGCCAGGTGGCCGTAACAGGTTACTATATTGGCTTACGTGAAATCTATAACATTCAGGAGAAAACAAAACGATTTGGTTTAAATTTTTCGGTTTATCCAGAAAAAGGATATTCAGACCATATCCTGCAGGCCAATGGCCAATTGTACGAACAGTTGTTGGCCGCCCCGCACGGTAGCACATTAGGTTATTCCAAGAATCCAGATATGCCCACCATAGAATATCATGAGCCTAATGAAAAAAAAGTTTTTGATGAGTTTATAGCACCCATACAGGATTTTATGGAAGACCAATTTATCCTTTTAAACAATAACCTTTCTTCGGTGGTGTACGACCAGGATATGGCTCAAAAATATTTAACAGATTTGGCACTGCGGTTGGGATTATTTACGAACAAGAAAAAGTTGAAATTTATTCAGCTCATATCCCAAGGATTCTACCAAAATATTGGCAGTAATAAAGTAGGGATAAAATACGATGCCGCTCAATTATCGATGTCCAAAAAGCAATTGTTAAAACAATTTTTATGGAGCCCGGAGAAAACCTTTAGCTATCTTGTTAAGGTTAAACCTCTTTTGTACAATAGGAAGTTGGCATGGTTGGGATGGACAGTTCGTTCTACATACTACTATATAAAAGCAAATAAGTGGTTTAAAAGGAAGTTTTTCAGTAAGGATTTAATTTCTTAGTAAATTTTGTTTTAACATTCATGTATGCCTGTCAATCCAAGTCATTCCAGACTTATTTCGTTATTTCATATTTGATTCCTTATATGTCGATGAGAACTTAAAATAAATTCAGGGTAAGGTCCAAATTCATTATAGATTGCGCAAATCAAATAATTTATCTAATAATGATCTCTTCAAAGGACTGTATTAAATGTTCGGGTTTGTTTTCTAAATATGCGTAGCTATTATGATGAATATTTTTTCCATTGTCAATCAATCCTACTGTATGCCATCCCATCTTTAGGGGTGCTATGAAATCTTTTTTAAAGTTGTCCCCAAAGTAATAATACCTTTCCGCATTGAGTTTGTCCATCATTGCTTCATAGTTTTTTCTGTGGGGTTTTTCACTTCCAATGTCCTCGGAAATAACCACATAATCTATGTACTTCAATAACCCAAGGGATTTAAGTTTATTCGTCTGTGTTATTACACGACCGTCCGTGATAACACCTAATTTACCCTTTTTTTGTTTTACCTCTTGAAAGACTTTTAAAACTCCTGGAAATGGATTTAGTTTTGGTACGTGGTTTCTGTAATTTGATATTAATTCTGGTAGGGATATTTCATATTTTTCTGTAATATATTTAAAGGGATTTTGGTCACTTCTATACAGTGAAAAAATCAAATGGTACAGTTCTTTTGCCTTATCAGGATTGCAATAAAAACAAATTTCCCAATAGGCAGACTTGAGATAGTCCAATTCATTGTATAAGGTATCGTCCAAATCAAATACTAAGGCGGTATGTTCGTCAATCGCTATGTCCATGCACCAAAACTTCACCGTCATAGCGGAGCATGAGTAAATCTTGTTTCCAATCCTCAAAATATTCTGATAGATCCTCATCCAATAAATACTCTTTTAGAATCCATCGTACATAATTGGCACCGGACAAATGGGTCAGTGGGTACCCACCGCCAAATCTGGGGTTTATTTCAATGCCGTAAATATCTCGTGTCTCCTGATGTACGAAAAATTGAACTGTTAGACACCCACGAGCACCTTCCACATTATTGAGTTGTTGTCTAATAAATGGGACAAGTTCATTGTTTTTGGTAATGGCCTTATTCACTTCACCGTCACGGACCAAGAGTCGCTGCCTGGGTACCACACATCGCAAACGGCCCTGTTTTGTATAGTAAAGATCACAGGTAAATTCATCATAAAGATCATGATCTAAATACTCCAGAAACATGAGCTTCTTATTTTCAAAATGATACTCGGTCAATTCATCCTTATGCTTTATCACATAATTGTCCACACTGCGGCTACCATCATAAGGTTTTATGTATAAGGGAAGTTGAAAGGTTTTCTTGCCATACTCTTCCGCCACTTGGATGCCCTTGGATACAAAAAAATCATGAATCATTCGTTTGTCCCTACACTGCTTTACAAAATCGATTTCCGGGACCACTACATTAATGTTGTTCTGTTCAAATAACGCCTTATTTTGGGCCAAGGGAAGTAAAGCGGTGTCAATAGTGGGTATGATCAAGGAAATACCTAAGTTCTTGCATTGTTCAATTAACTCCGGGATATAATTATCGTGATTTATATGGGGCACTCTAAAATGACCGTCGGCCACTTGGCAAGGGGAGGATAATTCGGGACTCATATCTGAACCGTATACCTTGCTTTCCGGAAATATTTGCTTTAGTTCTTCTTTAAAAAACTTTACCAAGGATACCCTGCGTCCTACGGAGGTAATTAATACATTGTTCATATTACTGGATAGTAGGGGTTGAACTTAAAGATAAAACATAAAAGGGAATTGTACGCTCAGGAATTAAGGTATGAGGCATAGGTAGATTGAAATTTAATTTTTTGGGCGACTTGTTAAAGCAAGTTCAAAAATACAATTTCTTAGTACAATTTCAACCCATCATTTGTTTTCTTTCAATATCCAAGTCGGACATGTAGGAACTTTGGTCCAACTCAACATCGGAGGTTTTAAAAATTTTAAAAATGGTTTTGTAGAAAATAAAAAGGTCTTGGGAAAAGCTCATATTTTGGACATATTGGATATCCTTTTTAAACTTTTCGTCCCAGGTCATATAGTTTCGTCCAGAAATTTGGGCAAGACCGGTAATCCCAGGTCTTACGGTAAAACGAATCCGCTCTTCTTCCCTGTAATACGGTAAATACTTCACCAATAAGGGTCGTGGTCCAATGAGGCTCATATCTCCCTTTAATACATTAATCAATTGGGGCAACTCATCGATAGAGGTTTTTCGTATAAATATGCCCAAAGGCGTTAGTCGTTCGGTATCGGGCAATAAATTTCCAGATGCATCCTTTTTGTTGTTCATGGTCTTAAACTTTAAGACATGAAAAATATGTTCATCCCTCCCGGGACGTTGCTGGGTAAAGAACGGTGTACCCTTAAAATCCAGGAATAAAAAAAGAGCAACAACCAGCAAAATGGGAGATAGGATGACTAACCCAAGTAAGGATAACACAATATCAAAAAAACGCTTAAGGTAAATATACATGGGGAGGACAGATTAAAAAACTTAAATTATAATTTTGCGATGGTTTGATTTACGGTATGGACAAATTGCTCGCATAAAATGGATTTATCGTACACGGTTTCCGCCAACTTTCTAGCGTTTATACCCATCATTTGCAAGGACTCTTTATCTTCTTTCAAAGCAAGTAATTTTTTCACAAAGTCTTCTGGGGTTTCGGGATCCACATAAATTCCGCAAGCATTCTTTTCAACTAAATCCTTGGTCCAACCATTTGAGTTGACGATGATTGGTTTGGCCGCAGACAGGGAATCGAATAATTTGTTGGGGGAGTTGGTCTTTAATATGGGTATGCTACTAAAGGTTACTAAGGAAATGTCACAAAAGTTTACAATTTCAGATGTTTTATCCGTGTTAAAGAACCCTAGATAGCGTACATTTTTGGCTTTACTGGTAGTTAAATAGTTTTCTATCAGGGCTTCCCCGGGACCACTTCCTATAAATAAAAACTCAATTTCCTCATTTTTTTGAAGAAGTGCAGCGGTTTCCAATATATATTCTATGGCGTTCGCCTTACCCATAGCCCCGAAGTAGATTACCTTAAAGGAATCCCTTGCAATGTTTAGCTCATCCATTAAGTCTAAATTGGGATCCCGTGCCCAAAATTTATCAATTTTGGCCATGTTCGGAATCATGTTCACTTTTTCTGGTGGTGTTCCCGCAGCGATAACACCTTCTTCCATTCCAGGAGATAAGGCCACAATATGGGATGCGTTTTTATAAATACTTCTTTCAAACCACCTTGCCAGTTTTATAGCAAATTTATTGTTCAAACCTCCCATTTGAATGGGCACTTCCGGCCAAAGGTCCCTTACCTCAAACAGATAGGAGATGCGTTTTATCTTTTTCAGTACCAAGGCAGGAAAGCCAATAGTTAAAGGAGTAGAAGTGGCTATGACAAAATCAATGTTTTTTTCCTTTAGGGCAAGGTAGGTGGAAACGAGCATAAAATGAAGAAATGACTTTAATCTTGCCATGATACCCATAGATTGGGAATAGCTGACCCTAACCGAAACAATATTTATACCATCAATGGTTTTTCGCTCAAATCGCTTTTTATTTTCATTCCCAATACATATAACGGTTACCTTATGGCCATATTCAATAAGTTTTAAAATGTTCCAGTAAGATCGGGTTCCTCCTGGTTTATCTGGGGTGTTAAAGTATTGGTGAAGGTATAATATGTTCATATGGTTTTCAAACTTCAAGTACTATTTGTTAATAGGTTTAAAAAAGTATTTATTAAATGTAGTTACAATAATACACAAACGAAAAGTTTTAAAATCTATTTTATATAAATGGCACTAGTGAAAAGAATATGATAAGTAGTATATCAATAACCCTAATTGAGTTTATAATTCACGCTTTAACTGCTAACGAATTAAGTATTGATTACTTTTTGTAAAAAGTTTAAAAATCTAGAGTGAAAGCTTAGCGTTTTTTGTTAGACTGGTTTCATGGTAAAATTGGAAATTACTGAGGAAGAATATTTCCATTTGACAATATTTTAAGGAATGCGTTAAAATTTTAATGAAATAGACATACTTAAATAAAGAAATAATAGCTTGGTTACACGAGTAGATATAGCTTTATTAATGCCTATCAATTATTAATTATTCGATCAATAAATGTATTTTGTCCAATATGTTGGGTAGCTCTTTTTTTTTTAACTTATTTTGCCAAACATTTTAATTATCTTAATGTAATTAATGATAAAACTTTTTAATATTATAAACGATTATTGTTTATATTTGTTGGTTTTCTCAGTTACTTTTGAAAATTGGGACCCCTTCAGTTTTACGGGCTCATATTCGGTAACCTATTTGTCGACGGTGCTATACTTAGGAAGTTGGGTGCCGCTAGTGGGAAGGAATTTTAGTTTTTCAATCTTTAAAAGATTTGCAATTCCTCTATTTCTCCTAATTTTTGTAGGCTTCTTTTTTTCCGTTTTTAACTCTGAATATGTCGAGGAATTAAAATTTGCCTATAATTATAGAGCACTTCTCTTAATAGTATTAATGCTATTTATTGCAGCTCACCTTCATATAAAACCAAAAACTTTAACCATTGTTTTAAATAGTTATATTACCAGTATGCTGTTGGTTTTTTTGCTGGTATCACTTGGCAAGGGTGTTACATACGAAAATGGTAGATTGCTAATTTTTGAGGAAAATCCTAATGTTATGGGAGCAAAGGCTTCCATTGCTTTTTTGATTACCATTTCAAAACTTATAAACAATTTTTCAATTAAAAGATCGATTATAATAATACTAATGTGTATTCCTTTTATTAGTCTAATTGCAGTGTCTGGCTCCAGAGGAGCTTTCGTTTCCATGTTTTTAGGGCTTGGTGTGTTGCTCTATTTTAGGAGGACGGGAGCTCTTAATAAGCTGGCCGTTATTATCTTTGGAGTATTGGGTTCTGTTGTACTAATAACTTATTTATTGGAAACAAATCCGGTTATAGCGGAAAGATTTGCTGATACGGTAGAATCTGGTGATATTGGTAGAAATGTTCTTTGGGAAGCTGCCTATAATATTATTCGGGATAATATTATTATGGGTGCCGGTTTTGAAGGAGTTAAACCCAGAATGTTCGCCTATTCAGGTTCATTTATGAACCCCCATAACATTTTTCTCTATGTATATATTGCATGTGGTCTTCCTGGAATAATTTTGTTTGTTACTTTTTTAGCCCGTTTGGGCAAATTGTTATTTCTTCATTTTAAAAAGTATGGTGACTCTCTAAATCTTGTATTGTTTGTAATCGTAGTTTTTAATATGTCCAAACAAGGTGGTAGTATTGGCAAAACAACATTCTGGTTCTTTTTTGCAGTCTTAATTGGGTCCACTATTCATATTCTTGATGAGAATAAAGTAAAATCCAAAAAGATATAGTCTCAATGAAAATATTAGTCGTATCTAATAATTATCCATCTTTAAAACATCCTACGAGAGGGGTGTTTGTCTATAATTTGATACAGCAATTTTGTAAACTAGGGCATAAGGTTACCGTTATTTCTCCGGACAATATTATGTCTGTTAAAGTCAAAAAAGTAAAGTCTTATGGGGAAGAGTTATGTACGGTCTATCGACCAAAGGTCTTTTCGCTTTCCAGTATACAATTAGGTTCGTTCAATACCTATAGAATTGCAGAATTAGCCCAAATTAGAGCTATTCAAAAGACTGTTAAAAATAATAATATAGAATTTGATTTTGTATATGCACATTTTCTAATGAATGGTATTGTGGCAGTAAATGCACTTAACAATTATGCAAAACCGGTATTTACGGCTATAGGCGAAAGCGATTTAACAAGTTTTACAAAACGATATCCAAAAAGTTACTTTAATCGAAGTGTTAAAAGAATAAATGGTTTTGTCGCCGTCTCCAACAAATTGAAGGATCAGTTAATCGGGTATGGAGTTACTCCGGAGCGGATTTTAATGAAACCCAATGCTGTTGACCTTAATAAGTTTTATAGTCGGGATAAAAAAGAAATGAGAGTAAAGTACGAACTTCCTATGGATGTTAAGTTAATAGCCTTTGTGGGTAGATTTATGCACCATAAAGGTCCTTTACGTGTTTTGGACGCGGTTAATGAATTGGATAATGTTGGCATTCTTTTCATCGGGAGTGGACCTCAAAATCCGGAAGGTAAATCAGTAGTATTTAAAGGTAGTTTGCCGTCCTATAAAATACCTGAGATTCTTTCGGCTGCAGATTTATTCGTGCTCCCGACACAAAAAGAAGGCTCCTGTAACGCCATTGCTGAGGCTGTGGCATGCGGATTACCGGTTGTATCTTCGGATATACCTGAGGTAAGAGATCAATGTGATTCTTCGTATTCTATTTTAGTTGATCCATTGGATGTAGATGCCATAAGGATTGCAATTGATTCTATAGTTAATAATCAAAAGGTTGCCAAAGAAATGAGCGATAATGCTTTGAGGGCCTCTAAAAATTTTGAAATAGGAGAGAGGGCTGCTGCCATATTGAGTTTTATAAAAGGGATGATGAAAAGTCAAAACGAATGCTTGAAAGGCTAAAGTGGAAATTAGCATTTTGATCATGACTCTCCTAAGAATGTTATAATTAGAAACAATTAAAAAAATCTGAAGAAGAATTTAATGAAGCGAAGACAAACGATTGTTTATATAATGTCCAATCAGCGTTCTGGGTCTACACTTATTGAAAATATCCTATCAAAATCTACAGAAATTATTTCCGTTGGAGAAACCTATCTTTTAGGAGGGTATTTGCACAAAAAAGGCCCAGGTAGTGCTTGGGATTGGAATTGTTCATGCGGTTCAAACTTGAACGATTGTGATTTTTGGAAAAAAATTTTTAATAGACTTAAATTAAAGGATTTAGAAGTTATTAAAAACACGAAAATCATCTATCCCAAAGGACCGGACAAGGAGCTGATAAAAGAGGAAAATAAACATGTTGCTACTCTTATGAATAATATTTATAATGCAGTTTTTGACATTACTCATTGTAGCATATTAGTCGATTCCTCTAAGGAGGCGTACCACGGAATTTCACTTTATAGAAACTCACAATTTAATTTTAAATTTATTTATTTAAAAAGGGATTTACGTGCCGTATCTATATCCAGACAAAAATGGAGAAGAAAATACGATAAAGAGAACCTTAGTCTATTAAAATTATTACTAGCTAATTATATTCATAGAATAAATTGTTGGTTTTTGCTTAGAAGTGTAAAGAAAAAGGATATTTATAATTTAAATTATGAAGACTTTTTCAAAAACCCCCAAGAAATATTTAATGACATGTCTGAATTTATTGGTTTTAATTCATTTAGCGTTCCTGATTATATGGAATTGAACGACGATCACACCATTGCCGGTACACCCAATCGTTTTGAGAAAAGAAAAATAAAGTATGATGATGGATGGCATGATGTAGCTAAAAAGAACCCCTTTTTTAATTTTCTTGGTTACATACTTAATAAAATTGGATGAGTCTCAGCAAGAAAATCAAGAATGCAGGTAAGTGGCAATCTTTATCGGTTATTTCCCTAAACGTACTGCAACTTGTATATTTTGCCATAATGACCAGGCTCTTGTTGAAAGAAGATTATGGGTTAATGGCTATAGTAAATGGTACTATCGGTATTGGTAATATCTTTATACAAGGAGGTATGGGGTCTGCCCTGATACAACGTAAGGAAATTAATAATAATCATATTAATGGGGCCCTACAAACGAGCATTCTTATTGGACTTGTGCTATATGTTTGTTTCTATTTCCTTTCTCCGTATATCGCTGCAACATATAACGATAGTCGATTGGATGACCTAATTAAAGTTTCTTCCCTTAACCTATTGTTACTAGCTTTGAATAACATTTCAGTAAACCTGTTGTTGAAGAACTTTCGTTTTAAAAATGCTTCTTTGGTAGATATTTGCGCTAACTTAATTGGTTATAGTTTTGGTGTTTATTTGGCAACGAAAAATTATGGTGTTTGGTCCCTTGTTGTAGCTACACTGCTAAGCTCGTTAATCAGCACGATAACAATGTTCTATTTTGCGCCTATTAAAATAAGTCTAAAATTTCACTATACCGAAGCGAAGGAGTTGTTTGGTTTTGGATCTGGAATGATGTTATTGTCTTTTAGTAATTTTTTGTCAAGTAAGGGTCTAAATCTTGTGTTTGGTAAAATCTTTGCTCAAGATATATTAGGAATTTATGAAAGAACATCCAGGATTAAGGAACTACCAAGTCAATTTTTAGCGAGTATAATCAATAAGGTAATGTTCCCGGTTATGTCGGAAATACAAGACGAGAATGAAAAACTTATTAAAATATATAAGTTTGGAATTGGTGTAAGTAATTCAATAATGATTCCGTTAACAGTTTTTTTAATCTTCTTTTCTGCAGAAATTGTACAAATTCTTATGGGTACTAATTGGGATGAAGCCATATTACCATTACAAATAATGTTTCTTGTTCTAACATTTAGTAACTCCGGAAAAATGACTGATGCAGTAATAAGGTCCAAGGGTTTAATATATAAGAACGTAACGCGTAAGTACATTTTTACTGCACTGATAGTAATAATATCGGGTTCATTAGGTTATTTCTATGGGATTAATGGTGCCGCAGTCGGTATTGTTATAAGCTATTTCATAAATTATTTGATGATGATAATACTTGTAAAAAATGTATTTGAAGGTTCAATGAAGGAATATTTTTTTGAACCCCTTCTGGCCGGCATAAAGTTAGGTTTATACGTTGCAATAATAATTGTGATTTACAAATCCATATTTAACTTATGGAATATTGCAGATGTTTCAATGTTTATAGTTTTCCTTCTGTTTTTAATAATAGTATTCATAACGCTTCTAAAATTTAGACCAAAAATATTTGGTCACTATTTGCATACGGTTTTGGATAAAGCCTTAAATAGAAAATAAAATATAGAGCTAAGAACTCCTGAAATAAAAAATATAAAATCTAATTTAATCATGAAAAATAATCAACCTATTAATTTTTGGGGAATTGGGGCTCAAAAAGCAGGTACATCCTGGTTGTATTATAACTTGTCTAAAACGCCCGGGTTTTCAATTCCTCCGGTTAAGGAATTTCATTATTTTGATAGGAATACCAAATATTTATCACCTAATTTCTTATCTAAATCTAAAGTAAAAGATAGAATTTTCAGCTTATCATATCTTGAAAGGGCGGGTAGAGCAATCTTTTCGTCCATATTTAGGGGAAACTTCCAAAATGTTGGTTTCTTCTTAAGATGGTATTTTTCAAACTACAACGATGAATGGTATAAATCCATATTTAATAGATATTCCGGAACAAAGGGTGAAATCACCCCAAGTTACTCAATGTTAAATAAGGAAGATGTTTCTCGTATGTATGCTTTATCACCAAATGCAAAACTAATTTTTATGCTTAGAAACCCAGTGGATAGAGCATGGTCACATTTTAGACATATAAAGAAGAAAATAAAAGGCTTTACACTTGATGATGTTACTGAAAAGGAAATTATTGAGTTCATAGAGGGGGAGGGTCAAGAACTTAGGTCCAACTATTTAAGAACAATAGAGAACTTTAGTAGTGTCTTTCCAAAAGAACAAATTTTACTAGGTTTCTATGATGCGATTATTGAGTCACCGGAACAATTGCTTGAGGAAGTGATTCAGTTTATCACTACCGGTAAGGAAACTAATGAAGGTTTTAAAGAATCTCTTAAGGGAGATGATTCGCCGACCAAAGAGATTGTAAATAAATCAATAGAATTGGATTGTCCTCCATTGGTTTTAAACTTATTAAAAGAAAAGTACCACGATATGATTTTAGAACTGGCAAATCAATATGGCGGGTATTTTAATAAGTGGTATTCGGAAACTTATGGTAAACCCTCTGGTAGTGGTGAGAATAAATTGTTTTGCACAATTCATTTAAAATAGAAACAACAATTATTTAAACTTGGTGTTTTTTTAATTAAAAGTTTTGTCTGGGTAATTTCAATTGTACTAAAGTACAAATCTTAAATAGCAGAGTAGACATTAAATTTCTAAAAGTAATTTTACAAGTAACAAAACAATATAGATTCTATGTTAGTAATAGCAAATGGGGCATTTAAATCAGGTTCAACCTGGCAAAGAAACTTATTAAAAAATGTATTGGAATTTCAGCCATTACCAAAGTCGTTTAGAAGTAAAGATCAAGACAGTTTTATTGATCAAAATAGATTGGCCGATATTATCAAATCAAATGAGATAAAAACAAAACATTTTTTAGCAAAGGCACATATCTATAAAAGAAAGCAAATTGACATACTTACAAGTAATGTGGATGATGTGAAGATTTTTATGATCAATCGTGATATTAGGGATGCTCTTGTATCCCATTATAATCATTTCATTAATGTTCGTGCTTTTAAACCTTCCTTTAGTACCTATTATTGGTTAGTAGGTCGATATAAAGCAGTTCAACTAATTAAATACAATGAGAATTGGGCTCCTTATAGTGAGAATGTTTTTCACTCGTCCTTTGAGTCATTAAAAAGCGATACGGCAGAAGAATTAAAGAGATTTACGGAATTTCTGGGAGTATCAATAAATGATGAAGAAATAAAGCGGATAATTGAACTCAACAGTATTAAAAAGGTAAGGGAAAAATCCGATCGAAAATGGTTTTTTAGAAAAGGTGAAATAGGTGATTATAAAAATTACTTGAATCATTCCATAGAAAGAGACTTAGAAAGAATGAGGCGGAAAACAAATTATTTGGATAAAATAGGCTATTATCTAATTTTTGAGTTTAGATATTTATTTTCTTAGCAAATAAAACCAAGAATTAAATCTTCATAACGCAAATAGCTCTCTTACCAGTGTGCACAGAATCAAAACATACTGTATCGCCCTTTGGGTTCATTCTGGGGTGCAAATCGCAACACCAATGTCTGTCGGGAGGTAGTGATTGAAATTTTTTATAAGAGTTAAGTTTAGCCAACAGAGTAACTTCATTGGTAATACAATTAACTTTGTACAAATTGGCCATTCTAAATTTATCTGGATAGGTATCGGTTACAAATGAATTACTGGAAATAAAACTCTGATGACCGTCAGAATTTAGTGCGGGATACGCAATTCTTCTATATTTTTGTAAAGTTGGTTCCTCAAATAAAACATGACTGTCTTTATCGCCTATTCTGGAATAGGCTATGATTTGATTTTGATCATTCCACACATAATGTGAAACCATATCATTCGTTGGGGAAATATAACACTCTCTTGATTCCAAGTTAATTGTTAGTAATCTCGTATGTCTTTTAGAAGTATAGTTGATATCTACCCACCTATGTAGGAAGGAAATATATTTACCATCAGGAGAAAATAGGGAATGGGTTACATAATGATGACAATTTAAATCTTCAGGATTTAATTCGCCAATTTTGGATAATTGACTTAAGCTAACAAGCAGTTCTTTAGTGTTTTCATTGGTGTTTCCTAAAAACAAACCAGTATTTTCAGGTAATTTTTCCTGTATATAATTATCATCATCAAAAGTTCGGTAACCATAGCCAGGCATTAATTTTTCAAGTCTGCCGTAACTGAAGGTTGCAATATATTCTCCGCAAGGTGAAACAGAATCAATTGGAAAGGATAATGATTTTTTGATATTTGAATTTATATCATAAATACTGGAAATTAGTTCGTCTCCATCTGCATCGTTATAAATAACAATATTTTCTTTAAGCCATTGTAATCTGCAGCCTTTGTGATAGTTCCAAGCGTGAGTAGCATCAATTTTGACAAAATCACTTAAGCCATTTTCTAGATTAAAATAACCTACCTCCAAAACATCACCTAATTCAGGCATTCTTAAAGGTATGGTCAATTTATTGGCCAAGAGCTTGGAATCATCCTTAGAAAAAGGAGAAATATCATGAAAACCATAGAAAAACCCTTCCTTAAAATCAATCTCGTTGATTGAAAAATTCTTTTTGTTTGGCAGAAAATCAAAAAAGGATTGGTATAAATTGCGTATACTCTGTTTTACCCTTGGATTACTTTTTACTTGGTCATAGACAAATTTTTCAATCCTGTTCATCTTTCTGGTACATTGATTTATAAAGGTTAGCTATTCTGTTCCAATTAAAAGGTTCAACAACTTCTGAAAAATCATTGAACGAAATATAATTTTCCTTTAAATATATAATTCCATCACAAATATCTTCTAAGTCGTCTGGGTCAACCGATTTTCCCACTTGTTTCCCTTCCAAAAATCCATTAATCCCCTCACCCTTTGCATATATAACGGGCTTTCCTTGGGACAAAGCTTCAATGTATACAAGCCCAAATAGTTCACCTTTGGCTGGCATGGCGAAAATATCGCAGTTTCTATATTCTTGAAGTAGCATTTTCTTGTCTTTTATTACACCCTTGTACTTGACCCAATTAAATTGTTTTATAGTGCTAAGAAATGAATTGTAAAACTCTTTTTCGTAAGTGTTTGCCCCACCTATTATTGTTAAATCATATTTTTCTTCCCCTTTTTTTGTGTTCAATAAATTTATTGCTTCCATTAAAGGAAAAACATTTTTCCTTTGCATGATTTGTCCTACGTATAATAGGTGAACTTTCTTTTCTAGAGATTTAGCAGTTGGTTTTTTTTGATTGTTAAGCCAGAAATCGTCTATTCCATTTGGAACAATTTTTATCTTATTTTTTATTCTTGCAATAAAGGATTCACTTAACATAGTTAAGAATTTATCTCTGTAATTAGGGGAAATAAAAATAATTTGTTCTGCATCTTCAAGTACCTTCTTAACCCTAGCCCTTCTATGATACATATATTTATATTGTAATTCTATATCAGTGGTTCTTATCGCAACTATGTATTTGATTCCAAATTTCTTTTTTAAGTTATAGGCAATTACACCATCAGTAAATAGATTGTGCGCATGAATAAAATCAATGTTTTCATGCACGTTCTTTTCGATAAGCGAAGAGGTTATTTCTTTAATTTTTTTGAAATAATTGTACTTATGAACAGGTTTGATTACCTGTTCAAATATAAGTTCACCCTGTTTTAACTCTACTACATTTTCGGCTACTCTGTCTTTTTTGATAGGAATGTAAACTTTTTGCTGAAGTTCTGAGTCCAAGGTTTTGTACAACTGGGAATAAAGATGATTATCTATATAGTATGCATTAATATGTAGAAGATTCATTTAAACTAGTGTTTATAAAAGAGACGAAAAAATTACCAAGTACTCTTAACGAGGTACAGTTATTTAGAATAATTCGTGGCATCAAATTTAGTAATCACGGCTTTTAGTACGCCATTAATGAACGAATAGTTTCAATAAATGTTGTTAAAACTCCACCTTAAATATGATTTGTCAAATTCTATTTTAAAACAATCAGCTTTCTGGTTACCGATAGAGCATATTTATTGCTTTGACAATCCAAAACCTAGAAGCCAAAATTAAGTTGGCAATTTTTAATCCTTTTTAATTTATTGCATAGGTAGAAAGTTTATTAAAAAAGGCAAAATATAATGAAATGTTAAAAAAAAATGCTTTTTATCGAAAACAGATTTTTTTTTAATCCAAAAAGTAATCTATACTCGTAATATTGAGGATCAATAACTGCAGTTCATCGAAAAAACACACATTTACATCGTTATTGTAAAATTTCAGCGTTAAATAAAAAAAACCCAATTTTTTAAATTCCTAAATCTTGTTTAATTAACTTTACCATGATGCGAAACCTACTAAATCCAACACGCATGGCTTGTCTTTTATGTCTTATTCTTTTTTTTCAGTCCTGTAGTAAGGATGCGGACTTACTATCTGACTATGTCATTAACAGAGATCAAAGTATTGATATTCAAAAATATGTAGTTAATGACGAATTTTTTCTTAAAAGTTCCAATAGCATAGTATTGGACGTTTTAAATAATGACCGGTTCAATGAATTGGGAAATGTTGTAATTTCCGAAACTTCTACTCCCGAAAATGGTAATGTGACTATAAATGAAAATAATACCTTGACTTATGTGCCAAGGGTTGAGGTTACAGAAGCAGAAGAGTTTTCGGATACTTTTAGTTATACTACTGAAGCTGTTAATGATGACTCATCTGTTAGTACGGAAACTGGAAGTGTGACTATTACAAATAAGGGCAAACTGATTTGGTATTCAGATTTTGAAACGGACCAATGGAATTTAACCGGTTCAGGTGATAACAAATGGGAATATGAATCCAATAGAGGTGAGCCTAGAGTAACAAATGATGCTAGAAAAGGTAAACGCGCAGTATGGCTAGGTGATTATAATGACAATATTACCAGAAATGAGCTTCACAGAAATAGAGTATCAAGCTGGGACGAACATTGGATCGGCTTTTCCATTAAGGTTAAGGAGGCTGCCGAAAATTCTAGGGTTTATGCACAGTTTAGAAATATGCGCCCGGAAGGTTCTCCTGATTATGGAGGTGTCAACCCTGTGACTTTAAGACAAGGACCTCAAGGTAAAATGTATTTTGCTACTTCAACTGATAAAAAGATGGTCGATGAAATACAAAGTAGTGGTGCGAGTACAGGTACTGAAAATACTTATTTTAATTATAAGTTGGATGAATGGATTGATATTGTTATACATTGGGAGTTAGACCCTACGGATGGATTTTTGGAAATATGGGTTAACGGTGAAAAAATTGTTGATAAGACTGGTACTACAACTTATCGTTATGCCAATGTAAGTGGTATTCCATACACAGGTGAGATTAAGCACACAATAGGAGTTTATTGGTCCTCTAAAAATACTCCAAAAGGGAATGTTTATTTTGATGAATATAGGGTTTGGAAAGGTCCAGGAACTTATGAGGATGTTGTTCCTGGTAGGGACTAAAGTTAAAGTGACTTAAGTTCTTAAACATTTCATTAAAATTACATTTTGATTTAGGACCAAATTTGTCAAATTATCAAATATAAATTACCTCCTTATCGATTATAGGCTACAGCGTTATACTTATATTGAGTATGTGCAATAATTAATTCAAAAAATAATATTCAAAAATTGTTAAATAACAAAGGCTTCTTTAGTGTCAGGTCATTTCTCTACTCAAAAAATAAGCTATTAGAAGTAGTAAGTATAAATATTTTTTATATTGCTTAGTGGAAATCCAGTCTAAGCTGAAAAAAATTCGATAAAATCAAATAATTTTATACCCATAAAGAAGCATAAGAGGCCAACAAAATATTCTAATTAACAACTTATAAAAAGCTGGCATTGGTCTTTTTTTCCCTTTGGTTGTGTTGAAAACAAATGTTTCTTCGTTTCTAACACCGTTACCACCAATTGTGTGGCCAAAAGTCAAAGGATGACCATTGGTTACGGCATTCTGAATTTCAGTGAGGTCTATATCTAAGAACCTCGAAAGCTTCTTGAATATAAATTCAGGTCTTGACCCAAAATCTTCATATTTTACAATCATAACCTTATCCGGCTTAATCCATTTTATAAGCCCTATCATGGAGTTTCCTACCATCCAAGAAATAGCCTCTACGGTCATATATAATGGCGCAAGTTTGGGATTAAGATAAGTTCTTCTTAAAAATTTGTAACCCTTACCTCTTCCGATAAATTTATATTTGCTTGCAGCTACACCATCAGGGTGTTTTACCAAATGTATAATTTTAGAGTCTGAATAAAATTTGGCTAAGAATAATGCCCTATTAGGATTTTTTGACGAATCTAGAAGAGCTTTTTTACCTACCCCTTGTAATAATATTTTGGTAAATAATTGGGTGTCTTTTGCCAAGACCTTATAAAATGTGGAATTGCTAAATAATGTGGATAGAAAGTATTTGATATGTCCGGATTTTACAGTATCCCTAGAAAATTCATCCCAGTTTTTAGAAAATTTTGATTCGAAATCATTTCGAATTTCTATCCAATAATTACAATCCTTCATCATTTTTCCACAACTGCACATTGCATTAATTCTTCCCATTCCGGAGACTAATTCGCCCACACTTTCAATGGATTTGGAGTTACCCAACATGGCATCAATCACTGTACTGCCACTGCGACCACGCCCTGTTATGTATATATATTTCATTATGAAAGAGAAATTGTTGTTTACTAATTAAAATTTAAGAATTAGTATTTATGAAAAAGTATAAATAATATTAGATGAAAAAGGGATTTATGAAAACCCAGTATTAAAAGAGTTTAATTTCTAAAATTCAGGGATTAACCAATTTTGTTGATATCAAATTATTTTTCCATATCTTAAGATGAATTTTTTAATTTTATTTTAAGGACTTACCTATCAGAATATCCTAATCTTTTTTCTGAAATAAAGTTTACTCAAAAAATCAATTATCAATTAAATTATCATCCCTGCTGCAACTGTTTCATTCGTTGTTTCATCAATCAAAATTAAACTACCTGTGGCCCTATTTTCCCTATAGGAGTCAATCATTAATGGTTTTGTAGTCCTTATTTTTACTTTGAGAATGTCATTCATTCGAATCTCCTTATCATCAAAGTTACGCCCTAAAGTCTCTATATCTATTTTGTACATTATTTCCTTTATCATCGCAGTCTGCTCGTTTGTAGTGTGCCTTACTAGATATTTTGCTCTTGGGCGTGCGGAGGAATTGTTCATCCAGCAAAGCATAACTTCCAGGTCTTGTGCAGGTTCTGGTTTGTTATTTGAACGCACAATCATATCACCTCTACTAATATCAATATCATCTTCAAGGGTCATGGAAATAGACATAGGTGCATACGCTTCGGTTAATTCTCCCTTTGGACCTTCTACGGTTTTAACTTTTGAGGTAAAACCAGATGGCATAACGGTGACCTCATCTCCAGGTCTAAAGATACCACTGGATATGCGGCCGGCATAACCGCGGTAATCAATAAAACCCTCTCTTTGGGGTCGTAACACGGTCTGTACAGGGAAACGAGCATCTACGCTATTAAAATCACTACTTATATGAATGGTTTCTAAGGTATGTAGTAAAGGTGCTCCATGGTACCATGTCATATTTTCCGACTTATTTACAACATTGTCTCCAAGTAGAGCACTCATAGGAATAAAACGGACATCTTGTACAAGTAATTTTGAGGCAAAGTCCTGATATTGGGCTACGATGTTATCATAAACCTTTTCTTGGAAATCAACCAAATCCATTTTGTTGATACAAACAACTAAATGTGGAATTTGTAGGAGTGAAGCAATAAAAGAGTGTCTTTTAGTTTGCTCGATAACCCCGTGCCTAGCATCAACCAATATTATCGCAGCATTGGCAGTGGATGCACCAGTAACCATATTTCTAGTATACTGGATATGGCCTGGTGTATCAGCAATTATAAATTTACGTTTAGGTGTTGTAAAGTATCTATAGGCTACATCAATGGTTATTCCCTGTTCGCGTTCATCTTTAAGCCCATCAGTGAACAAAGCTAAATCGACACCTTCATGTCCCTTCTTTTGACTGGTATTTTCAATGGCCTGTAATTGATCTTCAAAAATAGATTTTGAATCATAGAGCAACCTGCCTATAAGGGTACTTTTCCCATCGTCCACACTACCGGCAGTCGTAAATCGTAATAATTGGTTGTTGTTTAGTTCCATTTTTTTCATTTTAAAAATACCCTTGTCTTTTTCTATCTTCCATGGCGCTTTCAGATCGTTTATCGTCTGTTCTGTTTCCTCTCTCGGTTTGTCTCATGCCCGACACTTCCTCGGCAATCTTTTCAAGAGTATCTGCATCAGATTCAATGCCTCCGGTTATAGTAATATCTCCTAAAGTCCTGAACCTGATTTTTTTAGTAACTATTTTCTCTCCTTCTTCTAATTTTAGAAATTCCGAGTTTGGAATCCAAGAGTCACTTCTCCAGACAACCTCGCGTTCATGGGCAAAATATAAAGAAGGAATGGCAATATTTTCTCTGCAGATGTAATTCCAGACGTCCATTTCAGTCCAATTACTTATAGGAAATGCCCTAAAGTGCTCTCCTTCAAAATGTTTGCCATTAAAAAGATTCCAAAGCTCAGGCCTTTGATTTTTTGGATCCCATTGCCCGAAATCATCACGGTGGGAAAAGAACCGTTCTTTGGCCCGTGCCTTTTCTTCATCCCTTCGTCCACCACCAATAGCACAGTCTACCTTATTGGTTTCAATAGCATCCAACAAGGTGGTTATTTGTAGTGCATTTCGCGTAGCATTTTTTCCTTTTTCTTCCGCTACCCTTCCTTGGTCAATAGATTCTTGAACTGAACCGACAATAAGGTTTACTCCAAGCTCTTTTAAAGTGTCATCCCTGAATTTTATGGTTTCGGGGAAATTGTGACCCGTATCTACATGCATTAATGGAAAGGGAATCTTGGCGGGATAAAATGCTTTTTTAGCCAAATGTGTTACAAGGATAGAATCTTTACCTCCTGAAAAAAGAATTACAGGATTTTGAAACTGGGCCCATACTTCACGAAGCACATAAATAGCCTCTGCCTCAAGTTCATCTAAATAATTTAAATAATATTTACTCATATTAGAGTTTTAATTGGTTTTTAATTTCATTAAAAATGATATTTACGCATTCCTCTACAGTATTTTCATGCGAGACTTCGATATTAGGGTTTAAAGGTTTTTCATATGGTGAGGATATTCCAGTCATATTTTTTATTTCCCCATTTCTTGCTTTTTTATAAAGCCCCTTAACATCTCTTTTTTCACATACCTCCAAACTTGCATTCACAAAAACCTCTACATAATTATTTGCGCCAACGGTTTTTTTTATAAACTCCCTGTCCTTCCTGTAGGGTGCTATAAACGCAGCAATAGTTACTAAGCCTGCATCAATAAAAAGCTTGGATACTTCTCCAATTCTTCTTAGGTTTTCGGATCGATCTTTGGGTTCAAAAGTAAGATTACTGTTTATACCTTGTCGGACATTATCCCCATCTAGAACATAGGTGTTAATATTTAAATCAAATAATTTTTGTTCTAGCGCATTTGCCAAAGTGGATTTACCTGATCCAGATAAGCCGGTAAAAAATATTAAAAATGAATTATGCCCTTTTTTGGATCTTCTTTCGGATATGCCGATTTTATAAGATTGTGTTACTAAATTTTTTTCCATGTCTTTGACCTTATAATTTTATCCAAACCGAAATTTATACGGTACCACGCTCTTTCATGAAAGTAATATAATATCATCTTGGTTATTATTTCAAAGCCTCCAATCTGTAATCCTGTCATTGGGTCACCTGAAATTATCCATGAGACAATAATTGTATCTACAGTACCGATTAATCGCCAAGATACTGTTTTAAATAAATGTCTTTTTCTGCTTTCTGGAATCTTTACTTTTACCCACGCACGTTCGTGTAAATAATAAAGAATCATCTTTGTGAAAACTTCCGATAATCCAATCTTTACTCCCGTTGTAGGATTGCCAGTAATTATCCAGGATAATATTATGGTGTCTAATGACCCGACCAAACGCCATGTTATAGTTTTTGCAATATGTCTTTTATGGGATATTTTCCCCATAAATCGCGAAATTTTTCCCATGGAATTATTTGGTTACCAAAAAGTAGGGGTTTAACAGGTTTTCCTTGTTATAAGGTAACTCTTCATTGGTTTCCTGTGAAATAACTTTTAACCCTGTTGCATTGCAAATTGCATGCCCAGCCGCAGTATCCCACTCCATTGTTGGGGCAAATCTTGGATAGACATCAGCTTTTCCTTCAGCAACTAGACAAAATTTTAAGGAACTTCCCTTTGAGACAATTTCCACATTTTTCACATCATTTTTTAATTTTGAAATGAATTCTTGGGTATCTTGGTTCATGTGGGATCGACTACCTACGACCCTAACAACTTCCTCATCCAATTTATTGCTGAAAATCCTGTCTTCATCCCGATAAAGTTCTTTTGAAAACATATGACTTTCATTTAAAATAGATTTGAAAGCAGCACCTTCGTTCACGTTGGCGTAGTATAACTCTCTTGAAACAGGAACATAGATAACACCAAGAATAGGTTTTCCAAAATGACATAGCGCAATGTTCACAGTAAACTCACCATTTCTTTTTATAAATTCTTTTGTACCGTCTAAAGGGTCTACAATCCAGCACGTATCCCAGTTTTTTCGTTCGCTAAAGTCCAAATTTTTATTTTCTTCGCTGATAATTGGGATATTTGTCCTTTCCAAATACTCGTTGATTATCCTATTGGCTGCTAAATCGGCCTCCGTTAAAGGAGAATTATTTTGCTTTAACTCAGAAGAGAAATTTGGTTTTTTATAAATTTCCATGATTTCTATTCCACCTGATACTGCTGCGTTTATAGCCGTTTTAAGATTATCGGTTAATGATTCCGTGATTTTTTCCATATCTATACAAAGATTATAAAATAACTTATGGGTTTGCAATTAATATTTGTTTTTAACGATGTACTATGCTTTTAACTCGATTTGTAGAAAGAAATTGCTAAAAAATGGATTTATTATTTACTCAAAAAATCTTGTACTAAACAAATTGTTTAAAATCTTCATCATTTATGACTATTGTAAAATTAAACTTGAATAAATTGTTATTTTGTTCTCTATAGTAGATTATAGAAAAATTTATGATGTGCCAAACTAATTCTCAATTGAAATTGAATCATTAAAATGATGCAATTTTCAGGTTATTTGGCTTCAGAAAATTCTGTAACATCGGCTCTATATGCCGGAAAATAGGAAATTTCATTCAGATTAATATCATCATACTTTGAAAAATGCTCTTCAATTAATATCTGGTAAGCTTCTTCATCGACAATATATTTCCAAAGTTTAAATTTCTTAAATGCTTTGGAAAACCCACTTTTAAAACGAAACAAGGAGTCCTCATTGCTGCCACCCCGTCCGCCACCAAGGTTCATGAACTCATACCCTTCTTCGGAGACCATAAGTCGCATTTCATCGATTATCAGTTTAATAGGGTTAAGCTCAAAAAAATCCTCATGAAGTCCAGATAAATGATATTGTACCATATTATCCTTTTTGACAAAAATTGCCCCAGCAATTATTTGTTGGGTCTCATTGTCCCTGCACACCATTAAGCAAGGTTCGTAGTCTTTACTGGCCATTAGGGCATCAAAATAGGGCTTATCAAAGTAATAACTCTCTGTTGCCTCAACCCGTTTCATGTTTTCGTGATAAAGATGGATAAAGGCATCCAATTCTTCCTCAGTGGTACCCATGGATACCGTACATACTTTACGAGCTTTATTTAAATAGGTTTTCAACCGGCGATTAAAACCAGCCCGCTGCACATCTATGGGTAAGGATAATTCCAAATAAACAACCATGCCCTGGTCGGATATACTCCCCAAGCCTTCCAATATTTCATCTTGATATTCCATAAAGGGATGTAACCTCGAGAAAACAGAAATAATCTGGTTGTCCTTAAAAAAATTGTGAAGTGTTTTCTGAAACATGTCCCGATCAAAGTTTTCGAGAGGTATGTTAGTCAAAACACCCGCATACCCATAAACAGATATCGCATCTTTAAACACTGTCCCTTCTATTTTTCTTAAAAGTAAGGGTAAGAGCAATACACCCTCCTTTGTAGAATATTTAATAAGTATGGGTTCCTCTCCTTGGTTTTTAGAAAAATGATGGTAATCGTAGGAAAAATAAAAATCCGTATGATTAATGGTGTTCAAAGCACCTACCCAATCTATTTTATCCTTTAGTATTTCAATCATATCGATTTTTAAAATTTTGATATCTTTTTTAAAAACTAGCTGCCAAATAGGGTTTAATAGCATTTATTTAGATACCAAACATTGCCGCAGTGGGTTTAAGTCCTGCATAGGCCATACCGGCTTGGTTCATCCAATGCGGTTGCACAATGCCGTGTTGTAGTACGGCATGGATATCCCTATGGATTCGCTCTATTCTATATTTAGTATAGAGGGATGATGTTCCGGCAACGGCAAATAGTTCAGTAATCATGGCCCTTGAAGCGGAGGCCGCTTCACAAGATGCCGACCAGATATCAGCTAAAAGTTCATCGGAAAAAGACTCGCCATTTACAGATGCCTGCCAAAGCGCGTCTACTGCACGGTGGAGTTCTATCCTATGAGCCTTTAAAATAGTATTTCCCTTTGCCAATGCGGCCTGAACCGTTGGTCTATCCCTCAAATCTGGGTTTTTGCCAGGAGTTACACGTTCAAGGCACATTTGGGTAAGTTCGTCCAGTGCACCGCGTAATAGGCCTAAGGACATAGCGGCGTTCCCGGAAGCATTGATACATCCAATAGGTAATCTACTGTAGGGCGTTTTTAAAGGTACATCATCTTCAAAACCAACGGCTAAATTTTCCGGTACAAAGGTTTCTTCCACTTCAATATCATGACTACCGGTTCCCCTCAATCCACCTACACTCCATGTGTCAATAATCTTTACCTGTTTTTTAGGTAGAAAAACGAGTTTTAAGACCGCACCGGGACCTAGGGTTACCGGATTTTCATCTGAGGTAACCAAACAACGCAAAACAAACCAATCTGCTAATTCGCATCCGGATACCAAAGTCCAACGTCCAGAAACCATATAGCCCCCTGCCACTTTCTTGGCAAATCCTTCCGGTCTGGTAGAATTGGCATAGACATGCATAGGATTGCCATATACGGCTTTCATGTCCTCCTTATTCAAATATCTACCAAAAGTACAGGCCAAATGGTTGTTCCAAGTGATCCAAGCCACCGATGCTTCAGCACTGCTTAAGAGCTCATATACATTTAATGTTTCTACAGGATTGTCTTCGATACCTCCCAAGAATTTGGGAAGGGCCATTCTAAAAAGACCCTGTTCGGCCAGTTTTTCAACAATAGGACTAGCAAGCTTTCTGGATTTTTCGGTTTCTTCCCTAAGCTCTAGGGCAATTGGATATACCTTTTCTGCGGCTGCTAAGGGTTTGGTTGAGGTTCTAGGTAAGGTGGAAGTGTTGTTCATTTTTGAAATATAATTTTTTATTAATGCGAATACCTTTAGAAATACGAATTAAAGTTATAAAAGCAATATTTTTTTCTTACCGATTTCCCGCATTTCACTTGTTAAAGATAACAACCATAACGGTCTACGGCAGTTAATATTGGTTTAAATGTCAGAAAAACTTGATAAAATGATGTGAAGGAGAATAGTGGATACCTAATTTTTTTAACTCTATATATCGGTTCGTTGCATTTTCAACCCTAAGTCATAACTCTAGGCTCTAAAGTAAAAGCTTTTAAAGCCTTGCGGTATAACCATCCTTCAATTTACCCTTAATATCGTATACCAGTGTTTTTTCATGTTTAAAAGGGGAGAGGTCGCTTTCGAGAAATTCTTTGTGTGCAACCGCCAGAATTAAAAGATCAAATGTTTCTTCTGGTACGACTTGTGTGGTGTTTAGTCCGTATTCATTGTATACTTCCTCTGGATTAGCCCATGGATCATAAATAGTAGTCTCTACCCTGTATTCGTTTAAATGCTTGATCATATCCACTACTTTTGTGTTTCTAATGTCCGGACAGTCTTCCTTAAAAGTTATCCCCATAATCAATACTTTAGCATCTTTCACTTGTAGGTCGTGCTTTAACATCAGCTTAATAATTTGAGAGCTAACGTATTCTCCCATACCATCATTAATACGTCTACCGGCTAAAATTAAATCTGGGTTGTAGCCATTTTCTTGGGCTTTCTGGGCCAAATAATAAGGATCCACACCAATACAGTGGCCACCGACCAATCCCGGCTTAAATGGCAGGAAATTCCATTTGGTACCGGCTGCAGCGAGAACATCATTCGTATCAATTCCCAACAAGTAGAAAATTTTGGCCAGTTCATTCATAAAGGCGATATTAATATCCCTTTGGGTGTTTTCAATGACCTTGGAAGCTTCAGCTACCTTTATGGTTGGTGCCAAATGCGTACCTGCCGATATGACCGAAGCGTACAAATCATCTACTTTTCGCGCAATTTCTGGGGTGGAACCCGATGTAACTTTTAGAATTTTTTCTACTGTATGATGTTTGTCCCCTGGATTAATACGTTCAGGAGAATATCCCGCAAAAAAATCGCTATTGAAAACAAGGCCGCTGGATTTCTCCAGTTCCGGAATGCATATTTCCTCTGTGGCTCCTGGGTATACTGTAGATTCATAAATTACAACATCCCCTTTTTTCAATACTTTTCCAACGGTTTCACTGGCCTTGATTAGAGGGGTAAACACAGGACGTTTGGTATCATCTACCGGTGTTGGGACGGTAACTATATACACCGTGCAATCCTCTAGATCTTTTATTTCCGTGGTACATATAAGACCTATAACTTTAGACTTGTTCTTTGAGGTCAGTACACTTTCCAAATCCATATCCGTTAGTTCAAGTGTAGTGTCCTTTCCAGCATTGATTTCTTCTACACGTTTAGGATTGATATCAAAACCCACTACGGAGTATTTTCTGGCGAACAATGCCCCTAAGGGTAGGCCAACATAGCCCAATCCTATAATACCAATTTTCATAAGCTCCAATGTTGTTTGGTTTGCAATGATAGAATAACTTAGTGGTATGCAGTATACCAATCAATAAATTTTTTAACCCCAATATTCAAATCAATTTTAGGGGTGTAACCGTAGTTCTTTTGAAGTGCTTCCGTATTGGCCCAAGTTGTATATACATCCCCGTCTTGCATGGGCAACATATTGATTCTAGCCTTCTTGTTTAGATGTTGTCCGATTGTGTTGACGAAATCCATAAGGTTTACAGGCTTTCCCCTTCCAATATTGTAGATTGCGGCATTGGTTTTAAGTTCTTTGCTCGGTTTAAAGCCTTCCTGGACAATTAAGTTCAAACCTCTTACAATATCGTCAATATAGGTAAAGTCCCGTGATAAATCGCCATTATTAAAAATGGGAATGGGCCTGCCCTCCAAAATAGATTTTGTAAAGGTGTAGTAGGCCATATCAGGGCGCCCCCAAGGCCCATATACAGTAAAGAAACGAAGCCCCGTTGTAGGAATGGCAAATAAGTGGCTATAGGTATAGGCGAAAAGTTCATTGCTTTTTTTGGTGGCAGCATAAAGACTTATCGGATAATCAACACGATCATCAGTTTCAAAAGGAACTTTTTTGTTCAGACCATATACACTTGAGCTACTCGCATAAATTAAATGTTTTATAGCATAGTGGCGACAGCATTCTAAAATATTCAAGAAACCCACCATATTGCTATCCATATAGGCTTCGGGGTTTTCCAAGCTGTAGCGCACACCGGCTTGCGCGGCTAAGTTACAAACCACATCAAACTTTTCCTTCTTGAACAATTTTGGAAGCTCTATACGATTTTCCAAACTCATACGAATAAATGAAAAATTGGAAAAAGTACTGCTTTGGGAAATTACGCCCCATGGTTCGGCTTTGCTTTGGTCAACACCCAACTCAGCCATTCGTGCATATTTTAGATGAACATCATAGTAGTCGTTGATATTGTCCAAACCAACTACAATATATCCACTATCCAAAAGGGACTTAACTAGGTGAAAACCAATGAATCCCGACGCTCCGGTTACTAAAATTTTCATGCTTCTCCAATTTTATAATAGTTGAATCCAATTTGCCTCATTTTTTGGGTGTCCAAAATACGCCTACCGTCAAATACAAAGGCAGGCTTTAACATAAGTTCATAAATTTTAGTCCAATCATAAGACTTAAATTCATCCCATTCTGTTACAACTGCAATGGCATGGGCTTCCCTACTAGCTTCTGTAGGGTCGGAAACAACTTTTAAGAGGGCCCTATTTTCTGCTGGAGAACGGGTTTCTAAATAATCCAAATCGGCATAAATTCTATCCTCACTAACTTTGGGGTCATAGATGACAAGTTCCGCACGTTCTTCCATTAAAGCATCGGCTACATGGATAGCTGCCGATTCACGCGTATCGTTAGTATCCTTTTTAAAGGCCCAACCATATAATACAATTTTTTTGCCGGAAACCGTGTTGTACAAGGTTTGAATAATGTGATTGGCGAATCGCCGTTTTTGGAAGTCGTTCATCATAACAACGTGCTCCCAATAGTCGGCCACTTCCTTTAATCCAAAACTTCGTGCGATATAAACCAAGTTTAAGATGTCCTTTTGAAAACAAGACCCTCCAAAACCTACGGAGGCATTCAAAAACTTAGGCCCAATTCTACTATCGAAACCAATTGCCCTGGAAATTTCAGCAATATTGGCATCCGTTTTTTCGCAAAGAGCGGAAATGGAGTTAATGGAAGAAACCCGTTGGGCCAAAAAGGCATTCGCGACCAATTTGGAAAGCTCCGAGGACCATACATTGGTTTGTAAAATACGTTCTTTAGGCAGCCAGTTTTCATAAATTTTACTCAGGGCGTTTTTGGCAGCTTTTCCAGTAGGGGTGTCATCACCGCCTATTAAAACCCTATCGGCATTTAATAGGTCATCAATTGCGGTTCCCTCGGCCAAGAATTCGGGATTGGACAAAATTTCAAAAGCAACACCGTTGCCGGTATGGTCCAGTATATTTTTAATGGCCTCGGCCGTGCGTACCGGTAAGGTAGATTTTTCAACCACAATCTTGTCCTCCTTCGCCACCTTGGCAATATTGCGAGCACAGAGTTCCACAAATTTTAAGTCTGCCGCCTGCCCTTTTCCTTTTCCGTAGGTTTTTGTAGGGGTATTTACCGAGATAAATATCATTTGGGCCTCGTCAATGGCCTTGTCAACCTCGGTGGAAAAAAAGAGGTTCTTTCCCCTGCTCTCCCGTACTATTTCCTTTAAACCGGGTTCATAAATGGGCAAATTGTCCAAGTTTGGGGTATTCCATTGAGCAATTCGATCTTCGTTGATATCTACCACAGTGACCACGATATGAGGGCATTTATTGGCAATAACGGACATGGTGGGACCTCCAACATAGCCCGCGCCTATACAACATATTTTGGTAATCTTTTTCATCTGTTACTATTTATTTGTTTTAACTTAGTTTGATGTGATTCACCTTTAATCATCCTGATTAATACCAAGATTTTTTGGTTTCTTAAATATTATCTGTAATTAGAATTAAAAGTGCAAAGATGATCAATTAAACAGTGAATGGAAAGCATGTTTTATTATTAAAGATTAAAACCCTTTTTGCTTCGGTAAAATGAAATCATGGTTATCTTTAACCGATCATTTTCAGGTCTTAGACGAATATTAGTCTTAATTCTATGGATTGAGCACTTAATATGGTTAATTTTGATCCTATATTTATATCCCTAAATTAAACAACCATTTTGAAAACTACAGAAGTACCTACAAAGATTTGGCTTTCCTCCCCGCACATGGGCGGTAATGAGTTAAACTATATACATGAGGCTTTTGATACTAATTGGGTCGCTCCTTTGGGCCCCAATGTTAACGCTTTTGAAAAAGCCATTGAGGTTGAATTGGGCCAGGGGGTATATGCCGCAGCCTTAAGTTCTGGAACTGGAGCCATTCATCTGGGACTGAAGCTTTTGGGAGTAGGTGTTGGGGATGAAGTAATATGTCAGAGTTTTACCTTTTCGGCCTCTGCCAATCCTATAATGTACCTCGGTGCAAAACCTATTTTTGTAGATAGCGAAACGGACACTTGGAACATTCACCCTGAATTATTGCGAAAAGCTATTGAAAATCGTATTAAAAATTATAAAAAGCCCAAAGCCATCATAGCCGTTCACTTATACGGTATGCCCTATAAAATAGAGGCGGTTAGGGCAATTGCCGATGAGTTTCAGATACCTATTTTGGAGGATAGTGCAGAGGCTCTTGGGAGTTCCTATAAAGGGATTTCCTGTGGTACCTTTGGTAATATTGGTATACTTTCCTTTAATGGCAATAAGATAATAACAACTTCCGGTGGGGGAGCACTCGTATCCAAAGATAAAGAAATAAGGGACAAAGCCATATTTTTGGCGACCCAGGCCAGGGACGATGCCCCGCACTACCAACATAGCCATGTGGGTTACAATTACAGAATGAGTAACGTGCTCGCAGGAATTGGAAGAGGGCAAATGGAAGTTCTTGGTGACAGGGTGAAAGCGCGAAGGAAAAATCATGATTTCTACGTTCAGGCCTTAGAAGGCTGTTTAGATATCCATTTTTTGTTCGAACCAAAGGATTATTTTTCCAATAGATGGTTAAGTTGTATATTAACTTCCAGTTATGATATGCGGGAAATGTTGAGAAACGCATTATTGGAAGAAAATATTGAATCCAGACCCTTATGGAAACCCCTTCATTTACAGCCCATATTTAGCACATGTGAGCAATTTTTGGATGGTACTTCCGAGGACTTGTTTAACAGGGGATTATGTTTACCTAGTGGGTCCAATTTGGAACAAAAAGATTTGGAGCGGGTTGTCGCTACCATTAAAAATGTTTTATCATGATTCAAAAGTACATTACCTATAATGCCGAACGATACGCTTCCAAGTGGTTGGTCTTGGCCATAGATCTTTTTACGGTTGCGTTTGCGTTTGTATTGTCCTATCTTATTCGGTTTAACCTAACCCTGGATTTTGAAGTTTCCAATCTTTTGTTCCAATTGCCATTGGTACTGCTAACTTCCCTTGTTTCCTTTTTGATGGTGGGTTCTTTTAAAGGAGTTGTAAGACACACTGGGGTGCGTGATGTATATAACATATTTAACGCCGTTTGCCTATCAAGCATATTGGTTATTTTCATAGTGCTCAGCAATAGGTTATACGGGGTTTTGGATTTGTTTACCATACCACTTTCAATAATAATCATCAACAGTCTTATAACCTTTATAGGTCTTACTGCATCCCGTTTTGTTTTTAAGTCCATCTATAATGGAATGCATCAGGGCAATAAGGCAATAAAGAATGTTTTGATTTATGGTGCTGGCGATTCCGGTGTTTTAACCCATGGTGCCATTACAAGTCATGCGCAAAGCGAATACAGGGTCGTTGGGTATATTGACAGGGATGTAAAGAAAATTGGAAAAAAAATTAACGGAGTCCCCGTTTATGCTCGAAGAACCCTGACCGAAGATTTTATTGCGAAAAATAATATTTCCGAAATTATTTTTTCCATACAGAATATTGATTCCCTAAAATTAAGAAAAACCGTAGAGGGTCTTGTTGATTACCCGATAGTCGTAAAGATTGTTCCCCCTATAGAGGATTGGATCAATGGTGAGCTAAAAGTATCACAGATAAAACAGGTTCAAATTGAAGATTTGCTAGATCGTGCTCCAATTCAAATAAAAAATAGTAAGATAGAGGTTGCCCTTTTGAATAAAACTATCCTCGTAACCGGGGGAGCCGGTTCCATTGGTAGCGAAATTGTGCGTCAAATCTGTAATTATGGCTACAATTCACTCCTTGTAGTAGACCAAGCTGAATCCGCACTCTACGATTTGCAACAAGAATTGAAGCAGAACGGATTTCATAATTTTATACCCATTGTAGGTGATATTAGGGACAAGAACAGGATGAACCAATTGTTCGAGGAGTATAAACCAAACTTGGTCTTTCATGCTGCCGCCTATAAACATGTTCCATTAATGGAATACAACGCTTATGAAGCTATAAAGATTAATATTGCAGGAACTAAGACTATTGTAGATTTATCCTTGATCCATGGCGTTGAAAAATTTGTCTTCGTTTCGACGGATAAAGCCGTCAACCCAACCAATGTAATGGGGGCAAGCAAGCGTATTGCAGAAATGTACATAAGTTGTATGCAACAGGAGGGCACAACCAAATTCATTACCACACGTTTTGGGAATGTTTTGGGATCTAATGGATCGGTTATACCCCTCTTTAGAAAACAGATTGAAAAAGGAGGGCCATTAACCCTTACACATAAGGATATCACACGCTATTTTATGACCATACCGGAAGCTTCTCAATTGGTTTTAGAAGCTGGGGCCATGGGCGAAGGCGGGGAAATATTTATCTTTGATATGGGTGAGTCCGTAAAAATTTATGATTTGGCAAAGAACATGATTAAATTATCCGGATTGCGTTATCCAGAGGATATAGATATTAAAATCACGGGGTTAAGACCTGGTGAAAAATTGTATGAAGAGCTTTTGGCCAATGGTGAGAATACGTTGCCTACCTATCACGATAAAATAAAGATAAGTAAGGTTAGGGAAATTGATTACCGAAGAGTGCGTTCTAAAATCGATGAACTTTGTATTACGAATATGTTTTTCAACGGCAATACCGTGAAATTGATGAAAGAAATTGTACCTGAATATATCTCTCAAAATTCAAAATTATGTGATCTAGATTCAAAAGAAAAAAATGATGAAATAACTTCTCGTCAATTAAAAGTTGTTAAATTCTAATTCCTATTCCTATTCTAAAAAGTTAATTATCTTTCAAAATTATTTCCAAAAATATGATACTCAAACAAAATTCAATATTTTACAGGTTGTTAATTTTCTTGTTGTTTGTTTTTTTTATTTCCTGTGCTTCTAAGAAGGACGTAGTATATTTTCAAGGTATTGGGGACTATGAAACTAAGGTAAGTGAGAATTCTCATTTGCAGACTTTTAAAGTGGATGATCTTATAGAAATACATGTTTCAACATTGGATATGGATGCAAGTATGCCATTTAATTTATTTAGCGGTACGAGGGAAAACGGAATAAATCCTCAAAAGATAGATTATATAGTGAATAAAAGCGGCGAAATAGATTTCCCAGTAATTGGTAGTGTTAAGGTGGTAGGCTTGACTCCTCAAGAGACAAAGAAATTGCTAAAGGATAGATTAACTCCATATTTGAAAGATCCAATAATTAATATACGACTTAAGAATTTTACAGTAACGGTTTTAGGGCAAGTAAATTCACCAGGTACTTATCCTGTTGTTGGGGAACAAATAACAATTCTGGAAGCTCTAGGTTTGGCCAAAGATTTAACGATTAAGGGTAAACGGGATAATGTATTAGTCATTCGTGATTTTAATGGAACTAAAATATACCATAGGATAGATTTAACTAAAAAGGACGCTTTAGATTCCCCAGTTTATTATTTAACTCAGAATGATGTTATTTATGTAGAGCCTAATAAATCAGCAGTAACTTCTTCTGCTTTGGACAATAGGGCATCAATTTGGGTATCCATCGGTACTACTCTTATTACTTCTACAATTTTACTTATTACTAGATTATAGCAATAAAGTTTGCATAAGTCAATTTTCAATTTAATTCAATATCTTAATTTATGAATGAAGATAATTTTGGAGATTTATTAAAAGTTTATACCAAGAGATGGAAGTGGTTTCTACTCGGTGTGGTTATGAGCATTTTTTTTGCAATACTATATCTTAGATATGCAACAGAAGAATATCAAGCTCAAGCCAAAATTCATATTATAGAAGAGCAGAATGCCTCTTCCGAACTAGCAGCATTTAATGACCTTCAAATATTAGGTAAGGGAGGAAAAAATAGAGTTGAAGATGAAATTGAAATACTTAATTCTCGATCTAATTTTATTGAGGTAGTAAAAATCTTAAAATTAAATGTTAAGTTCAAAGTTGTTGGTAATCTGAAAAGTTCGGAAATCTATAAAGTGAGGCCTTTTAATTTAAATTTCACTCAAAACGATTCCTTAATAAATCAGGAAGAGTTTACTTTTTTTATTGAACCAATTGACAAAACTAACTTTGGTTTTACACTTTCTGAAGACGAACCTATTCAAAATTTCACTTATGGAGAAAATATTAATACACCATATGGTGACTTAATAGTCACACCAAATGAACAAATACTCTCTGGCTATTTGGATAAAAAAATTTCAATTGATTTTATTCCAGTTTTTAAAGTTGCGGAATCATATCAATCAAAAACAATTATCCAGCCCGCTGGAGATTTGTCTAATCTTATAACTATATCATTGACAGACCCAATTCCTAGGAAGGCAATTGACATTCTCAATGAATTGGTTTCTGTCTACAATATGAATGCAATTGAAGATAAGAAAATTATTGCCGATAGAACCTCCAATTTTATAAATGAGCGGATTTTGGATATTTCGTCCGAACTGAGTTCCGTAGATCAGGATGCCCAAGAATTTAAAACAGAAAAGGGTATCACCGATTTAGCCAATGAATCCAATATTGCTTTGAATATGAGTGCTGCTAATCGTCAAGAATTGGATAATGCAAAAACTCAGTTAAATATTGCTAGTGGTATGCGAGAATACTTATCTGATGAAAGTGGATTTGAAGTCCTTCCTGCTAATGTAGGACTTAGTGATCAGAGTATTGCAAGTGCTACAGCAAAATATAATGAGTTGGCGTTAGAACGTAAGCGATTACTTAAAAGTGCTGATGCACAGAATCCCATTATAGTTAATTTGGATGAACAACTCTCTGGTCTTAAGGAAACAATACAATCTAGTTTGTCAGGTGTTGAAAGAAACCTTGGTTTACAGGTTAATAACTTGTCGGGACAATTGTCCCGTATTAACTCTAAAATATATGCCGCCCCTAGTACTTCTAGACAATTACGGGATATTGAAAGACAGCAACAAACAACAGAATCCTTATTTCTTTATTTGTTACAGAAAAGAGAAGAGTCACAGATTTCACTTGCATCTAGTTCTCCAAAATCTAAAGTCATCGATCAAGCCCATTTACAACAATTGGAGCCTGTTAAACCCAAGAAAATCATTACCTATCTAGCATCCATAATTTTAGGTCTTCTAGTTCCCTTTGGCTTAATTTATGCCAAGGATCTTTTGGATAATAAAATACATAATAAGCATAGTCTTGAGGATATTACCAAAGATGTACCGGTATTGGGGGAATTACCAAAACTAGGAAAAAGAGACGCCAAATTAATCACAAAGGATGATCGCTCCGTACTGGCGGAGTCGCTTCGAATTTTTAGAACCAATTTAGATTATCTTATAAAATCCAAAAAAGAAGGAATACAAGGTAAAAACAATAAGGTTTTTATTACTTCGAGTGTACCCGGGGAAGGAAAAACATTTATTTCTACCAATTTGGCGATGATTTTGGCTAGCACCCATAAAAAGGTATTGTTAATTGGCGCGGACATACGAAACCCTAAGTTCTATTCTTTTTTTACCGGAGATTCCGTTGATAAAATGAAAAGCGGTGCAGGCAAGAACAAGGATGCAGGTCTCACCGAGTTTATTTTCAATGATAAAATTGAGGTAAAGGATATTATCAATCCAATGTTGGTACACCACAATACTATAGATGTCATTTATTCCGGTAAAATACCTCCCAACCCCGCTGAATTATTAATGAGCCCGAGGGTAGAGGAACTTTTTGATTATGTGTCAGGTATGTACGATTATGTCATTGTAGACACCGCACCGCTGATGGTTGTGAGCGATACACTTTTGATTACTCCGTATGCAGACCATCTTGTGTATGTTACACGAGCTGGGGTTACCGAAACAAAGGCGGTTGAATTTCCACTTCAATTGCTTGAGGAAGGAAAACTGAAAAACCTATCTTTTGTCGTAAACGATGTTAGTTTGGACAACTTGGGATATGGCGGAAAATATGGCTATGGCTATAGCAAAACCACTAAGAAGTGGTGGAAATTTTAAGTAGGGGAATTCAGAAATAAATCTTGCCCCTGCAATCAAGGGTGTCCACACCCATTAATTTAAAAAAAGAACCCCGTTTTTAGGTCAAGACCTAAAAACGGGGTTCTTTTTTTATTGAAACTTGAAACTTGAAACTTGAAACTTGGAATATTAAAATCTCGAAGGATATTTCCCTTTCACCTAAAATGTCCTAGCGTACCTATTAACTTCTAAAATTGTAGGTTGTCCTTTCGATGATAGGAAGCAATGAATCTATGACGGACTGCTTTAGCTCCATTTCCTTTAAGGCACTTAATTGTTTGAGGTTATGGATGTCCGTCGCAATAAAATCCAAGAGGTTGTTGTTCAATAGGGACAAGGCCGTTTTTTGGACCTCTTTGCCGTAATACCCAGATACCGACAAGATATTCAATTGCAGTAGCATACCCTTCTTTTTGAACTCTTCAAAGGACTTTAGCTTTCCGTGAAGGAAATTATAGCGTTCCGGATGGGCCAAAATAGGGTAGAGGCTCTTTTCGGAGATTTTTTCCACCATATCGAATAGATTCAAGGAAGGTTGCAAATAGGACATTTCTATGAGGACATAGCTTTCTGCAAGTGGCATGAAGCGGTTTTCTTCCAATTTCCCTTCAAAGCCCGAATCGATCATATGTTCCGCAGCAGCTTCTACACGAACGTGGTTTAAATCGTTCGCTTTTAGACCCTGCTGCAACTGGGCCAAGGAATTCTTGATGGTGTCCGGCGTATTGGGATAGTAGTTTTCCATGATATGGGGCGTACAGATAAAATCCGTCACACCAAATTCTTTGAAACCGGTAATAAGGGCCAGTGAATCCTCGACCGTTTTTGCGCCGTCGTCAATACCTGGCAGAATGTGATTGTGAATATCCACGAATCCTTCCAAACGGTCTATCAAAAAGTGCTTCTTTGTAAAAAAACTGAACATCTGATTGGTTAAGGGATTTTTTTAGTTCGAAAATACCGAAATATGTATTTTTTAAAAATAGCGGGCTGATTCTTTTGATGATGTGAAGATATTTCATTTCTATGGGTAAGTACAAAGAATCCCCAAGAATTTTAAAATTGTATTCAAACCATAGTAATTCCAATTCCTTATTTTATAGGGTAAAGGTATATTCTATAAAGAAGTATTGCTTTAAGTATCGTTTCAATTTAAAATATTACATTGGGAAAGCGTACCATTTGTTGTTAAATCATTAGCTGGACTTTTGAGTCATGGATATATGCTGCCACCATTTTTAATCGGCTCATTTATAAACGCATCGTATTTTTCGATGGAATTCAAAAACCAAAATCTGTTACTATAATTTATTTTATCGGTATTAATCAAAACAGGAATACTTTTCGGATATATTAGCCAACCTTGGTATTTTTGGTGTATCAAGGAACTGAGGTAACTATGATGGATATAAAACTGAAAATTATCGATAGGTTCAATAAGGAACTTCCTGCCGATACTAGAACGGATACTGCGCGGCGTCAGGTTACGGAAGCTTGTTTTTCATTTGTAAAGCCAAAGGTGCCCAGTAACCCTTCTTTGGTACATGTTAGTCCGGAAATGCTTACTATCCTGGGATTGGATACCACCATTGCAACCTTGGAAAAATTTCTAAATGTATTTTCAGGAGCTGAAATACTTACAAGCACGCAACCCTATGCCATGTGCTATGGGGGGCATCAATTTGGCAATTGGGCCGGCCAGTTAGGCGATGGAAGGGCCATCAATCTCTGCGAAGTTGAACATCTCCAAAAGAACTGGACCTTACAACTGAAGGGCGCGGGGGAAACTCCATACTCTAGATCGGCCGATGGCCTGGCCGTACTTAGGTCCTCCATTAGGGAATATCTCTGTAGCGAGGCCATGCACCATTTGGGGATTCCCACCACTAGGGCCTTGTCCCTCATGCTGAGTGGAGACATGGTCCTGAGGGATATGCTTTACGATGGCAACCCTGAAAACGAGAAAGGTGCCATAGTTTGTCGTGTAGCGGAATCGTTTATCCGGTTTGGGAATTTCGAAATATTTACAGCTAGAGGTGATGTTAAAACTCTCAAAAAACTGGTAGATTTTACCATTGAACATCATTTTCCGCACTTGGGTGCTCCTTCAAAGGAAACCTATCTCAGATTCTTTCAAGAAGTGGCGCACCGAAGTCTCGCCATGGTGGTCCATTGGCAACGCGTAGGTTTTGTGCATGGGGTTATGAACACTGATAATATGTCCATCCTAGGACTTACCATCGACTACGGTCCATACGGATGGTTGGAGGGGTATGACCACGGGTGGACGCCCAATACCACAGACCGTACCCATAAGCGATACCGCTTTGGCGCACAACCTCAGATCGTATTGTGGAACCTTTTGCAATTGGCAAATGCGCTGTATCCCCTAATCGACGAGGCAGAACCTTTGGAGAAAATTTTAATGGAATATAAGGAGGCGTATCCAAAAGCCTACCAAGCCATGATGCTGAAAAAATTAGGCCTTAAAACCCAGCAGCAGGAGGATTTTGGTTTAATTACCGATTTGGAGGCCGTTTTACAGGTTTCTGAAACCGATATGACCATTTTTTTCAGGTATTTGGCGAACTATAAAAAGGATGGAAGTATCCCCGGAATCGAAGTTGTACAGGAAGCCTTTTATTTTCCCGATGAAATCCAGGGCAAGGTACAGGAACAATGGGAACAATGGTTCTTGAACTATAGCAACCGGCTGCAGCAAGAAGCATTGACCGATGTCCAAAGAAAGGGTGGAATGAATAAGGTGAACCCGAAATATGTGTTGCGTAACTATATGGCCCAAATGGCCATCGATGCAGCGGATACGGGGGATTATACCTTGGTTGACGAGTTGTTTCAATTGCTCAAAAAGCCCTATGATGAGCAACCTGAAAGGGAAAAATGGTTCGCCAAAAGACCTGATTGGGCCCGACACAAGGCCGGTTGTTCCATGCTCTCATGCAGTTCCTAAAATACATGATATGAATTTTCAAAAATTTCCGGAGGGCTATTCCGAAGGAATGTATAAAGGCAAAAAATATGGTATAAGTAAGAGTACCTTCAATCAGGGAAAATCCTTTAAATTATTTGCCGAGGAATTGGGAGGAAGCGATTATATAAGTCTCAATTACTATATGACAAAAGAAAAGGAGTTATTGAAACCTTGTGAAATGTCCGCAGCAAAGGTCGTGGATTTTATTAATATGGTAAAGCCCATGGACCCAAAAGGATAGGGAAGTGGCTACACGTTTTCAATTTGACCAAAAATAATTGGAAGACTAAAATTTACAGATGGGCCGTATCTTTGTAAATATCTATTTACAATAGCTATTAAAAAGTCTATGAAGGAGTATAAAAAAGCATATATAGCGGGAGGATGTTTTTGGGGCATGGAGGACATTTTCAGACGGCGACCCGGGGTAGTGGATACCGAGGTGGGCTATCAAGGTGGTGAGAACGAAAACCCGACCTATCATAATCATCCGGGACATGCGGAGGGTATAGAGATTACCTACGATCCACAAAAAACTTCGTTTAAGGAGTTGTTGGATTTTTTCTTTCGGATGCATGACCCCACCTCCGTAGACCGCCAAGGGAACGATAGGGGTTCCAGTTACCGGTCGGCTATTTTCTATCAAAACGAGGAGGAAAGGGTAGAAGCTGAGGAAGTTATCCAGGTGGTGAACCAATCGGGGAAATGGCCATCCAAAGTGGTAACTACCTTGGAACCATGGACCACCTTTTGGCCTGCCGAAGACTATCATCAAGATTACTTAGTGAAAAACCCCAATGGTTATACCTGCCATTTTGTTAGGTTCGACGATAGCGAGTCGTTTTTGAGATAGCGACAATAGGAGCGGATTCAATGAAAATCGGTTGAAAGGGTCCTTTTTATTAGCGTAGTGGTTGAGTCATCGGAAATTCTAATTCTATTATGTGGATAATTACGGGAAAGTGATTATTTTTACTTTCAAAGTATTCGACATCACCTAATTGTGAAATGTACCGGACCTAACTTTGTGCTGCTTACTGAATCAGGCTCCTATTTCGTGGAGTATCTTCTAGGCGAATTGGTGCTTTCACCTTCCATAGCAGAAGCCTGGATTTTCAACGACCCTGATATTGCCAGAAAATTTCAGAACAAGTTGTTCGACACATTCAAACTGTATACCTCGGTCAATAGCTTTATTGATATCGACAATTAGTGCAAGCCGGTTTTTGCCTTTATTTACCGATGCAAAAATTCGCAAAAATATTTCCCAAAAGCTCATCATTGGTAACTTCCCCGGTTATTTCCCCTAAGTGGTATAGGGTTTCCTTTACGTCTATGGCCATAAGGTCACTGGTAAGTTCTTCCGATAGGCCCATTTGGACTTTTTCAATGGAATCCAAAGCTCTTAAAAGGGAATCATAATGGCGACTGTTGGTTACAATGGTCTCGTTGTTTCTTAGGGCTCCCGTATTTACAAATTTCAATAGTTGATTTTGTATTTCTTCAATACCTTTTCCAGTTTTCGCCGAAATGAAATGGGCATCCCCCAAGGTTTCCTGTATCCATTCTTTTGCTTCGTCCCTAAGGAGGTCCGATTTATTGATCAACAGCAAAAAAGGTTTCTCCGGATGTTTGCTCCTGATTTTTTCTGCCTCGGTCTGTATTTGTTTGAGTTTTTCATCTAAGGAAGTACCAGAATTTAAAGTACTTCCGTCCGCCAGTAGAATAACGACCTGTGATTGTTCAATTTTTTCAAATGTCTTTTTTATGCCGATGCTTTCCACGATATCATCGGTTTCCCTGATACCGGCCGTATCTATAAACCGAAAACCAATACCCCCAATGGTAATTTCGTCTTCAATGCTGTCCCTCGTAGTACCTGCTATTTCCGATACAATTGCACGATCTTCGTTTAAAAGTGCGTTCAAAAGTGTGGATTTGCCCACATTGGGTTCGCCAACAATCGCCACGGGAATACCATTTTTGATGACATTGCCCACTGCAAAAGAATTGATAAGCCTCTTCAATACTTCTTGAATCCGACTGACCAAGGATTTAAATTGGGTGCGATCGGCGAATTCTACATCCTCTTCTGCAAAGTCCAGCTCCAGTTCTATCAAGGAAGCAAAGTTCAACAGTTGTTCCCTCAACTTCTGAATTTCGTTACTGAACCCGCCCCGCATTTGTTGCATGGCGATTTGATGATTGGCCTCATTGTCCGAAGCGATCAAATCGGCTACGGCCTCCGCTTGGCTCAAATCCATTTTGCCATTTAAAAAAGCCTGTAGTGTAAACTCTCCGGCTTTGGCCATTCGGCAGCCATTCCTTAAAAAAAGTTGTATGATTTCCTGCTGTATGTACGGGGACCCATGACACGATATTTCCGCAACGTTTTCACCTGTGTATGAGTGTGGGCCCTTGAAAATAGTGACCAAGACTTCATCTAGGATTTTATCGCCGTCCACTATTTGGCCCAAATGAACGGTATGGGTTTTTTGGACCTCCAGATTTTTCCCGTGTATGGATTTAAAAAGTTTGGAGGTGATGGCTATGGCATCGATTCCTGAAACCCTTATAATAGCAATCGCTCCCGCCCCAGAAGCGGTTGCCAGTGCCACAATGGTCTCGTCTCTATTCATGCTGCAAAAATAATCATTTCAAAAGTAGTCATCCGCTTATTTTCAAATGACGTTATTTATTTTTAAATTCCATACAAAGCAATAAATGACTACAAAAATGAAATTTAGTTTTACATATCTTTTATTACTCTTGGTATCCTGTTTTTCCCTATCCGCCCAAGAAGTAACAACATCTACCGAAACCGTTTTGGAAAAGGAGCGGGAAAAGGAATTAAAGGAAGTTAAGCGAGAGGTCGATAAAAGGGAAAAAAAGGAGAAAAAGGAAGCACGTCTTGAAAAGGAGGCGGAAGAAGCGGAAAAGCTAAAGAAAAAAATAGCATCCACGGAAAAGAGTATTGCAAAAATGGAAAGGCAGTTAACTTCCATTCAGGGAAAAATGGAAAAGGACATCCAAAAAGGGAAGCTCTCCCCAAATGATATCGAAAAACTGAACAAGAAAATAGAAAAGTTGAATACGAATCTCCTGAAGGAGGGCAAAAAATTGGAAAAGTTGGAACGGAAGAAATAGGGACATGGTTTGTAACAAATCCACTTTTTTAGCGTCTTATAGGTACTTATTCATCATAAAATCAATCAAAAAATGGAAGTAGTAAATCAAAATATAGCTTTAAGGGAGGATAGAAACCTTTTGGTGGTCGCACATCTTAGTCAGTATCTGGATTATATCACAGGTTTTGGCGGACTCATTGTTCCTTTGGTATTGTGGTTAAGCACAAAGGATTCCGTCATTGGAATGAACGAACATGGTAAGGCCATTATCAATCTGCAGCTCAGCCTGATACTTTATGTCATCATTGGAATACCAGCTATTTTACTTTTAGGGGCCGGCATCTTACTGTTGGTTTTTGCTGGAATCCTTTCTTTTGTAATGCCGCTAGTAAATGCGGTCAAGGCTTCCAATGGCGAAGGGCCAAGCCATTTTGGGACGATTCGGTTTATATCGTAAAAGGATTTAAAATAGAAAAAGGGGAGCCAATTTGGCTCCCCTTTTTCTATTTTTTGTGTGTCGAGTTAATTGTTCAGCATGACGGGCATTACCAACATGGTCACATTTTCACCTTCGTCCAAACCGTCTATGGGCGTTAGAATCCCAGCGCGATTTGGTAGGCTCATCTCAAGAGAGACCTCGTCAGATCCCAAGTTGTTCAACATTTCAACAAGGAATCTGGAGTTGAAGCCGATCTGCATATCATCTCCCTGATAGGAACATGTCAATCGTTCCTCAGCCTTGTTGGAATAATCCAGGTCCTCCGCGGAAATGTTCAATTCCGCCCCGGCAATCTTCAGCCTAATTTGATATGTTGTTTTATTGGAAAATATCGAGACCCTTTTCACCGAGCTTAAAAACTGGTTCCTTGCAATGGTCAATTTGTTTGGATTTTCCTTTGGGATTACCGCCTCGTAATTGGGGTATTTTCCATCAATCAATCGGCAAATGAGCTCCGTATCGTCAAAAGTGAATTTTGCATTACTGTCATTATATTCGATCAATACGTCTGACTCGCTACCTGCCAAAATTCCCTTTAAAAGTGTCAGGGGTTTTTTGGGCATAATGAATTCAGCAACTTCCGAGGCCGAAACATCTTCCCTTTGATACTTTACCAATTTGTGGGCATCGGTAGCGACAAAAGTCAAATTATCTGGAGAAAACTGAAAAAATACCCCGCTCATTACCGGACGCAAATCATCGTTTCCTGCGGCAAATATGGTTTTATTGATGGCCGTTGCCAGAATATCGCCCAGTAAAGTTGTTGCGCTGGGACTTGAAAGTTCCACAGCTTTTGGGAACTCGGCCCCATCGGCATAGGCCAAGGCATATTTACCATGGTTTGAGCTAATTTCTACAGTATTGTTATCGGCCACAATAAAAGTCAAAGGCTGTTCCGGAAACGTCTTCAAGGTATCCAATAACAATCTAGCGGGAACGGCAATGGTACCCTCGTTGTCAGAATCCACATTCAAAACAGAGCTCATGGTAGTCTCCAAGTCTGAGGCGGACACCGTAAGTTTGTCTTTATTCAAATCGAACAGGAAATTATCCAAAATAGGAAGGGTGTTGCTATTGTTAATAACACCGCCCAATATTTGAAGCTGTTTTAATAAATACGTACTGGAGACAATAAATTTCATTGGTCGTTCTATGTTTTGTTTCAATCTGAAAAGCCCTTTAAACCTTCCGTAAAATCCAGCTGGTTTGAGGCTTTTGCCATCAAACAAAGATATTTTAAAAGGTTATTTTTCGGAAACAAACTTATCAACAGTCAGACAAGGTTCAATTGAACTTTAATTATCCGTTTTATAGGGGCTGACATTGTATATGGGGCAAAAATGATTACGGAGTTATTAACTATAAAGGTATTTCGAAAATTTTTCAGACCTATTAAAGGAAGAACTTGTGGAATATCAGGATTCCACTTTTTTGTGATAGAATTATTTTAGAGGAAATCAATAATAACGGTATCCCTGTAGTCAAGCCCCAAAAGAGTAACGGCGCCCCCAACGGTTTTAAGGTTACTTCTGTAGATGGCCAATTCTATATATTCGGAGGAATTGAAAAGGGCCAACAGGTCGCCGTCGCCTTTTCGTCTACTTTTTTCCACGGAGAAATCAATGATATCTGTATACCCTTTATGTATCTTTTTTATTTTGTGGTTGCGCACCAAAAGCTCAAAATCGCGTCCTTTTCTGTAGGCCTCAAAGAGATGTTTTTGAATATTGGTCACCACATTCCCATAGTTGTCAATATAAATGACGCTCCCAATTATCTTTTTCCCTTCATCAACGATGCGTGGCATAAATTCCCTAAGGTCCTTTAGATCTTCGAAAGGTTTGCCTACAACCTCCAATGTGCCCCCCCTGGCGATATGGCAAGCTACTTGTACGAAAACGCTCAATACGGGAAACGACCCATGCATGGGATCCGGGATTTTTATCTCAACGATCTTATCCGGTTTGATTTCGGATGTGATCAGTCCTATAACCCCGGTATTGGCACTGATAAAGTAATGGCCATTTATCAAAACAACAATATGTTGATTTTCTTGGGTGGCCTCTGAGTCTATTCCCACAATATGTATGGAGCCTTTTGGAAAGCTATTGTAGGAGTTCTTGAGTATGTAGGCGCACTCCTGAATGTTGAACGGGGTCACATTATGGGAAATATCAACAATTTTTGCATCTGGCAATTCACTGTAAATAGAACCTTTTAACACCCCAACAAAGTGGTCTTTCAATCCAAAATCAGTAGTAAGGGTGATAATTGCCATGCAGCAATGTTGATATGTTTTTGGTTAGTCAAACTTAATTTTTACTTAAATTTGATATACAAAATTAAACAAAAAAACAGCCAGGCGAAATTAAACTTGGTCCAATTAAAATCTTCAAAATCCCACTGTTTGAACGAAATCATATTAGAACTCACCGAGGTAAGTCCAAGAGAATTTTTTGGACAACAAAATGAAAATATAGAACTCTTAAAAAAGTATTTTCCAAAAATAAAAATTGTAGCCAGGGGCAATAAAATAAAGGCCTACGGGGAAGAGGACCAACTGGAGGAATTTGACAAACGCTTTGATATGCTTACGGAGCATTTCATAAAGTACAATAAGCTGGACGAAAATAGCATCGAAAGGGTACTTACCAGTACGGATTCCAAAGACTACCACGGCCCTGAAAATAGTGGGGAAACCTTGGTGCACGGGGTCAGTGGCAGATTGATAAAGGCCCAGACCGTCAATCAACGCCGTTTGGTAGATGCCGCCAGGAAAAACGATATGGTGTTCGCCATTGGTCCTGCTGGTACGGGTAAAACATATACGGGGGTGGCCCTAGCTGTGAAAGCCTTAAAGGAAAAGCAAGTAAGGCGTATCATTTTAACAAGACCTGCCGTGGAAGCGGGTGAAAATCTTGGATTTTTACCTGGTGACCTAAAGGAAAAACTAGATCCCTACATGCAGCCACTATACGATGCCCTTAGGGATATGATCCCTGCGGAAAAGCTGGCCCATTACATTGAGAACGGTACTATACAGATAGCCCCAATGGCATTTATGCGGGGAAGGACCTTGGACGATGCTTTTGTTATTCTGGATGAGGCCCAAAATACCACCCATGCCCAAATGAAAATGTTCCTCACGCGTATGGGCAGAAACGCGAAGTTTTTATTGACCGGGGATCCCGGTCAAATCGACTTGCCAAGGAGGACGATTTCCGGACTCAAGGAGGCTTTGCTGATCTTACAAAATGTGGAAGGCATCGAAATTATTTATCTGGACGATAAGGACGTCATTCGCCACAAACTGGTGAAGAAAGTCATAGAAGCCTATAAAACTATCGAACACCAAAACTAGAGGACATGGCCAACACCATTTTTGATACCAATTTTAAGTTTCCCGGACAAAAAAGTGTTTACAAAGGGAAGGTTAGGGAGGTCTATGCCCTTGAGGATGACCGCCTGGTCATGATTGCCACAGATCGACTTTCAGCTTTTGATGTCGTAATGCCCAAAGGTATACCCTATAAAGGTCAGATCTTAAATCAAATAGCCACTAAAATGATGGCTTCTACGGCTGATATCGTACCCAATTGGCTAACAGCGACCCCAGATCCAAATGTAGCCATAGGCCATGCCTGCGAACCTTTTAAGGTAGAAATGGTTATCCGCGGATATCTCTCCGGGCACGCGGCCAGGGAATACAAGTCCGGAAAAAGGACCCTATGCGGGGTATCCATGCCAGAAGGGTTGAAGGAGAACGATAAATTTCCATCACCTATCATAACTCCAGCTACCAAAGCGGAAATGGGGGATCATGACGAGGATATCTCCAAGGATGATATATTAAAAAGAGGCATCGTTTCCAAGGCCGATTATGAGGTACTTGAAAAATATACCCAAGCCTTGTTTGAACGCGGTACGGAAATAGCGGCGGGCCGAGGTCTTATATTGGTGGATACCAAATACGAATTTGGGAAAACAAAGGATGGGAAGATAGTTCTTATTGATGAAATCCATACGCCCGATTCTTCCCGTTATTTTTATTTGGACGGGTATCAGGAAAGACAGGATATGAACGAACCGCAAAAGCAATTGTCAAAGGAGTTTGTGCGACAATGGCTTATTTCCAATGGTTTTCAGGGATTGGAAGGTCAAAAAGTACCGGAAATGTCTGACGCTTACATTACATCCGTTTCCGAAAGATACATAGAGCTTTATGAAAATATCACTGGTGAAACCTTTCAAAAGGCTGATACCTTAAACATCCATGAACGGATCGAAAAGAATATTTTGGACTACTTAAGGAAGGGCTGATCATTTCAGGTTTTTTAAGGACAAGGCTCTTTTCTCCTTGAGTTTAGACAAAATTTTTAGAAAGGCGATTCCTGTAATGTAGGCATCCCCCAAAGCCGTGTGTCTATCTTTTTTGGAAATCGAAAATTTTTCGGCTAAATCATCCAGGGAATAGTGGTCTTTGGGCTGGACCAGATAGGATTTGATTAGCGTTTTTTTAAACAAAACCCCTGTATCCAAACAAATGTTTTTTAGTTTGGGCAATCCAATTCTTTTCAGGGCATTGTTGATCATTCCCATATCAAAGCCCGCATGATGGGCCACTATAATATGATTTTCAACATATTTTAGAAACCTTGGTATTGCTTCCTCCTCAGAAATGCAATCTTGCTTGCTATTCCTTAATATGCCATGAATGGGCACACTTTCCTTATTAAAGGCCTCTTGAGTAATGTACATTTCCAGCATATCATCCACTTGGATACGATTGCCCTTTAATTTTAGGGCGCCAATGGAAAGGATACGATCGTTTGTTCTATCGAAACCAGTGGTCTCCGTATCCAGAACCACAAAAGTGAGTTGGTCAAATTCCGTGGGCAAGGATTGTCTAAAAAGTGCGACATATTCTTTCCAATAGTCGGGATATTTCGCGGAACGATTAAAGATACCCATCAGCCTAAAATATTGGAAACCTTAAACCGAATGGAAATCAGGTCCTGAATTTCCTTAATGGCCTTAAAGGTTCTTTTTAATTTCATTTTTTCCTCCTTGGTCAAGGATTCCAACTCGATGTATCGTCCGGAATCATGGTGCAGCAAACCTTGTTTCGTCTTAAATTTCAGTAAGGCCTTGGTGGCGTACGAACAGGCCAAATACAATTCCTGGTTGTTTGGTTCCAATTCTGCCAATTTTTCATAACGTTCCCAAGTATTGCTTATTCCCTTTATAGAGTGTGAAAGCACGAGTACCCGGGCGGCATCTATTAGGGGTCTCAATGCCCTGTTCTTTAAGTCGAAAAAATCCTTATGCTGTCCATCCTGTTCCACTAAAAACGAGCGAAAGAAACCAGAAGGGGAAGGACTTTGCAAGGCACCGTTGGCGATATGAACCAAGAAAATCGGGTATTTTTTTACACTGGAGAAAATAAAATCGGACAGTTCGTTCATTAAATCTGGATGGCCATAGGCCAAACTATAGTCAAAAAAAATGGAGGACATCAAAACCTCGTTGGGGCCTGGATTAATGATCCAGTAGGAAATTTTGTTTTTCCATTCCTGTAGGCTCAGACACCATTTGGGGTTCGAAGCCATCATGTCCGCAGGACAATATTCATACCCAATTTTATTTAGGCCCTTGGTCACCATGCTGGAAAGTTCCAAAAAGTATTCAGTTGTCGCGGGCAGCTGATCTTCCGCTACATCCTCGAATACAAGGGCATTGTCCTGATCCGTATGGAGTAATTGTTCACCCCTTCCTTGGCTTCCCAAGGCCAGCCATGCAAAGTTTACCGGTGGTGGAACCTTCATGCGCTCCAAAGAAATTGCTATAACTTGTTTGATACAGGTATCGTTCAGCTCGGAAATTATCTTGGAAGTCAAGGCCATGGGCAGGTTTTGTTCCAGATATCCGTTTAAAAGCATCATGATGCTTTTACGAAGCTCCTTGACCTGTTTTATTTTTTTGGCTCTTTTGATGGCTTTTACGATTACGGAGGGATTGTCCCCAAGGGATACCATGATATCGTTTTTGGATATTATCCCTACCGGACCACTATTTGTGGTACCGTCTTTGGTCAGAATTAAATGGCTGATGTCATTTTTCATCATGGCCATTTGCGCCTGGGCGATGGTAATTTTTTCGGGATACGTAATAACGGGGGAGGACATGATATTCCTGACACTTGAGGTAATGGGAAAATCCCCGGTCACCACTTTATTCCTTAAATCCTTGTCCGTGACAATGCCTATAGGCAGTTCATTTTTACAGATTAGAACCGAACCTATACGATGTTTTGTCATTATCGCCGCCGCTTTTTGGATGGTGGTTTTTGGTCCGCAGGAAACTAATTTTTTAGAATATCGGATGGGCTGAAAATCATCGATGACCAAATTACCTTGCGCATTCAAAGTTGTGGAAATACCTGATCTTTCCAATTTCCTTGTTTGGTTGTACGGGTTACGTGTGTTGGATGCGAAACTTTCCGTCAAAAAGTTGGAAACACGTTGATTGGATTCTGAAATGGGCCTGAAAACCGCAATGGGAATTGCATATAGAATGGATTCCTCATAGGCTCTGGCCTCCAGCTTATAGTCCTCCTTTGCGATCAATGGTCTTAGCCCGAAAATATCGCCCTCGTCGCAATAATCCGTAACCGACTTCAAAATTGGATTATTGAGTTCGATAGCCCCTTTGTGCACCACATAGAAACTTGGATGGGCTTCTTCCCCAAAGGAAAAAACGGGACTTCCCTTTTCTTTATAGATAATGGTCACCTGCTGGGATAGATCTTCCAAAAGTTTTTTATCCATGATGTTGAAAGGTGGATAGTTCTTTAAAAAATCCGCAACACGTTCTGAAATTAAATTCTTCATTTCATCCTGTTTTTTACGGATTAGCAATCGCTTAGAAATACCCCAACGGCCAATCCTCCCTCAGAGGTTTCCTTGTACTTGGAACTCATATCCTTGGCGGTTTCCCACATCGTCTGGACCACTTTGTCCAAGGGAACCTTGGCTTCGGCAGGATCGGATCCCAATGCCAATTCGGCTGCATGGATGGCCTTTATCGCTCCCATGGAATTGCGTTCTATACATGGAATCTGTACCAATCCGCCTATAGGATCGCAGGTAAGGCCCAAATGGTGTTCCATGGCAATTTCCGCGGCCATAAGGACTTGTTCTGGTGTTCCTCCCAAAAGTTCTGTCAGGGCACCTGCCGCCATAGCGGAGGACACCCCAATTTCGGCCTGGCAACCGCCCATGGCAGCGGAAATGGTCGCACCTTTTTTAAAGATGCTTCCAATTTCCCCGGCAACGAGTAAAAATTGTTTTATGTGTTCAAAATTACCTCCATGGTTCTCAATGACCAAATAATACATGAGAACTGCAGGTATCACGCCCGCACTGCCATTGGTAGGGGCCGTGACAACCCTTCCCAAGGAAGCGTTCACTTCATTTACGCTAAGGGCAAAACAACTGACCCATTGTAATATCTGTCTGAATTTGACCTCTGTTTGGCGGATTGTCTGCAGCCATTCCTCCGGGTTGGAGTAGGGCAGGGCGCCCTTAAGGTTTTCATGAAGTTCGAACGCCCTCCTTTTTACGTTAAGTCCACCGGGTAGTTTTCCTTGGGTATGACATCCTATATACATACATTCCAACATTGTGTTCCAAATCCTATGTATTTGAAGGTCGATCTCTTCGTTGGACCTTAACGATCGTTCATTTTCCAAGACTATTTCAGAAATGGTTTTGGATTCTTTTTGACATAGGTCAAGCAGTTCCTGGCCATTTTCAACAGGGTACGGAAATGTGTTAAAGGCCTCATCCTTTTTCTTGGCGTTTTTGCGCTCTTCGACCACTACGAATCCTCCCCCAATGGAATAATATGTTTTTGAGGTTTTTTTTCCATCGAGCAGTTTGGCCTGAAACTTTAATCCATTGGCATGGAATGGCAGGAACTTTTTATGGAAAATAATATCTTTTTCAGGGTCGAAACCTAGGGTATGGATAGCGCCAAAATTCAGTTTATGTGAGTTTTTGACATCTTGGACCAATGCATGAATGTCTTCAATGGGAATCGTTTCCGGGTCTTTGCCCAACAATCCTAAAATGATGGCATAGTCCGTAGCATGTCCTTTGCCGGTAAGCGAAAGGGATCCGTAAACCTGCACGCAGATGGAGGCGACCTTATCAAACCTGTCTTCTTCCCTAAGTTCCTTTATCCATCTTTCCGCGGCCCGCCATGGTCCCAAAGTATGGGAGCTGGAAGGGCCAATACCTATTTTAAGCATATCAAAAATGCTAATGCTTTCTCTTTGCCGCATATTCTTTAATCTAGTCCAACACTAAAGTACAAAGTTAGATTAAGGTAGTTTATGATTTCTTTTTTTGATTTCGGCAAATCGGCCCAGATTATTTAAAATCAGGATTAAATGACATCCTGTCAGTTTTTCCCCCTTGGCATATTGTTTGTCATTTAGAAGATGACTGAAAAATTAAGCACTTAAATTTTAAAACATATAAAATGAGTAAGATTATTGGAATAGATTTGGGTACTACCAACTCCTGTGTCTCCGTGATGGAAGGTAATGAGCCAGTAGTAATTCCAAACGCAGAAGGTAAAAGAACAACACCGTCCGTTATTGCTTTTGTGGATGGCGGTGAGATTAAGGTTGGGGACCCTGCGAAAAGACAAGCGGTTACCAATCCAAATAAAACTATTTACTCCATAAAACGATTTATGGGGAATAAATTTTCCGAGTCGGAAAAAGAGGCGAAAAGAGTACCTTATAAGGTCACCAAAGGAGATAACGATACCCCAAGAGTGGATATTGATGGTCGTCTTTATACGCCACAGGAACTATCTGCCATGATTCTTCAAAAAATGAAGAAGACCGCTGAGGATTATTTGGGACAGGATGTTACCCGTGCCGTGATTACCGTCCCGGCCTACTTTAACGATTCCCAAAGACAGGCTACCAAAGAAGCTGGTGAAATAGCCGGACTTACCGTTGAGCGCATTATCAACGAACCTACGGCCGCCTCTTTGGCCTATGGTTTGGATAAGAAGGACACCGACCAAAAAATTGTCGTATTTGACTTTGGTGGTGGTACGCATGACGTATCCATCCTGGAATTGGGCGATGGTGTTTTTGAAGTATTGGCTACGGATGGTGATACACACCTAGGTGGGGATGATGTAGATCAAAAAATCATAGATTGGTTGGCAGAGGAATTCAAGGCGGAGGAAGGTTTGGATCTTCGTGACGACTCCATGGCTTTGCAACGACTGCGCGAGGCCGCGGAGAAAGCGAAAATTGAATTGTCCTCTTCTGCACAGACCGAAATCAACTTGCCTTACGTAACGGCAACCGCAACAGGACCAAAGCACTTGGTACGTACGTTGTCACGTTCAAAATTTGAGCAATTGATTGCTGATTTGGTCAAAAGAACCATTGAGCCTTGCGAAAGTGCCTTGAAAGCTGCGGGACTATCCAAAAGTGATATTGACGAAATTATATTGGTTGGTGGTTCCACAAGGATACCAGCGGTACAGGAAGCCGTTGAGAAATTCTTTGGCAAGAAACCTTCAAAGGGTGTAAACCCCGATGAGGTTGTGGCCATTGGCGCCGCGATTCAAGGTGGTGTATTGACAGGAGATGTAAAAGATGTACTGTTATTGGATGTAACTCCTTTATCTCTTGGGATTGAGACCATGGGTAGTGTTATGACCAAGTTGATCGAGGCGAACACTACGATACCAACAAAAAAATCCCAGGTATTCTCTACGGCCGCTGACAATCAGCCCTCCGTGGAAATCCATGTACTTCAAGGAGAGCGACCTATGGCCGCCGATAACAAAACAATTGGTAAGTTCCATTTGGACGGCATTCCACCGGCACCAAGGGGAACACCACAAATTGAAGTAACCTTTGATATTGATGCCAACGGTATCATCAAAGTTTCCGCAACCGACAAGGCCACCGGAAAATCCCAGGACATTCGAATAGAGGCTTCTTCCGGATTGACCGAGGAAGAAATCAAAAAAATGAAGGCAGAAGCCGAGGCCAATGCCGAAAGCGATAAAAAGGCGAAGGAAAAGGCGGATAAATTGAACGAAGCTGATGGTATGATCTTCCAGACCGAAAAGCAACTTTCGGAATTTGGCGATAAATTGTCCGAAGACAAGAAAAAGCCTATTGAGGATGCGCTAACGGAGTTAAAAGCCGCTTTTGAATCCAAAGATGTAGCTTTAATCACGCCAGCGCTTGACAAAATCAACGAAGCTTGGAAAGTAGCTTCGGAGGAAATGTACAAGGCACAGGCAGACGCACAACAGGGTGGTGCTCCAACGCAAGGGGAACCTACAGCGGACAGTGGTAATGCAACCGAAGGTGACAACGTAGAGGACGTAGACTTCGAAGAAGTCAAGTAGCCTGTCCTGAGCGAAGCCGAAAGGTAGACTTCGAGCTATTGAAATAAGAGGATATCAATACGTATCCATAAGCAAATGAAAGGAGCGATGAAAATCGCTCCTTTTTATTTTTGGAATGTAATTTGGTGGCGTTGGTAATTCAGTTAATTTTGTGATATGCCAAAAAGTTACTCCATCTTGTTTTTATTGGTTTACCTGATTTCACCATTTCAAGGTATTGGTCAGGAAATTCAAATCTTTAGTCTGGCCGATTTTGATTTGAAGGATAGTGTAAAAACTTCGCTTGTAAGCACTAAATATGGCAAGGAGGAATATGATTTTAACAGAAGGGGATTTCTAACCAAGTCCGTAACCCGATACAACGAGTCCGATTACGACGTAGTGTATTATAAGTATCAGGATACCCTTTTGGTTGAAAAGAGGTCCGAGACCTATAGGGAAAATAAGTTCGACCCCAGAACTTCTATCGCCCATTTTTATGAGTTGGATACCACTGAGAACAGAAAGATTACGGAAAAAATCATTTCCTATGACAAGGAATTTTTGGATCAATACGTGTATTTCTATGACGATAAAGGTGAATTGACAAAAATAGTCAGGACCAACAACGAAGGAACCGATGAAACTCTGGTGGAATACAAGAAATTTAAAGGGGAATATACCGTCACCTATTTATTGAACGGGGTGCCTTTGAAATCTATTAGAACGTCCTTCCAGAAAAAAAATGGGGAGAATCAGAAAATCGTACTTACCAAGGAATATCTTAAAGGGGAAGCCAATAAGGCCTATGAGGAAGTATTTGGCCCGGACGAAAAGCTACTGGCACTGCAGGAGTTTGAATTTGATATTGAGGACAAAAAATTTGTACCTACTGTGAGGACTACTTTTGATTATGACGAAAACGGCATGCTGGTTGAGGAAATTAAAAGGGGCGAAACCATTTTGGACAAAAAGCAATACATCTATCAATACGATCAGGAAGAAGGCGGCAATTGGGTCAAGCAGATCATAACCCCTGAAAATTCATATATCACACGAAAAATAACTTATTACGGACATAAGGAAAAGAACTGATTCAATTGTAATCTACCATCCATTCATTCCGTAACAGGCCATAACAACAGGTATTTCGTTTAAATCCATCCAGCAGATATACATCTTTTCGTAGAATACCTTCCAAAGTACACCCCAGTTTTTCGACTGCCTTTCTGGACCTACTATTTCGTTCATCCACCCTAAATTCCACTTTCTCAAAATCCAAATCGGTAAAGGCATAGTCCAACATTAACTTTTTCATTTGTGTATTAAGGCCGGTTCCCTGAAACTCTTTACCAATCCAGGTGGAACCTATATGAAGCACTTTATTCGTCCAGGCAATATTCATATATCGGGTACTCCCGGCATATTTTTCTATTTGCTTATCATATATAAGGAAGGGGATGGCCAATTTTTGTTTTTCTTGTTCCAAAGCAGCGCTTACATACTTTTTTAGTGCTTGTGGGGTTTCAATATCCGATGGGGAATACTGGACCAATTTTTTTTCGGAAGCCACTGGAATCAAGTACTGATAATTTTCCAAATTCAGGGGCGATAACTTTACTCTTTCGTTTTCAAGAATAATTTCCATATCAATCAGCTAGGGAATTAATAATTTCTTTTTTTAGTTCGTGCCCACCGTCAAATGTAATTTGTTCAGCTGTACCATGAAACAGGGCATTTAATCTTTTGGTTTCTTCCTCAAGTCTTTCGGTATTGATATATTCATCTTCAGTACCTACAATAGAGTATATCTTGGTTTTGTTTTCCAAAAGACTTGTAAAGTCATTTGCTGTCAATTCATTGGGCAGTCCTCCTGCATATAAAACTAGCTTTTCACATGGCAATCCTGTCTTTGCAATGAGCCTTGTAGCAATTGAAACCCCTTGTGAAAATCCAAACACGATTAGATTACATCGCGAAGGTATTCGTTCGTTTTCAATCACTTTTTCTATATAGTTAAGCACATTTTCTGTTTCCTGTTCCCTGTCCACTCTGGTCAACCAACTGGCTCCCACATGCCTGTATTTTCCATCTAGATAATATTTGGAAGGCGCCTGCGGCGCGATGACATAGTTCTCATCCTCCTTCAACGCATCAAAATACCTAAGAAAGTATTTGCTTAAAAATCCTATACCGTGAAAAACCAACCAAACATTCTTGGTCTTTGCGCCAAGTTCATTTAAGGTTTCATAGGTATTGGCATGTTGGTACCGGACTTGTTTTATTTCGGTTTGCATAAATCAATCGTCTTTGTTTCTGCCTCTTGGTTTTCTATTCCTTAATTTTACATAAAAAAAACAGCATGGGCGAACACAAAGATAAGATACTTGAGGTCTGCAATAACTCCTCTAAAAATACCCTTATGGAAACACTGGGTATCACATACGTGGATATGGGGGAGGATTTTCTAGTGGCCAAAATGCCGGTTACACCCAGTGTGCATCAGCCAGATGGTGTACTCCATGGAGGTGCTACGGTAGCGCTGGCTGAGAGTGTTGGTAGTATGGCTTCCTATATTTTTTTGAATGCAGCGGAGTATTTTGTAAGGGGAATCGAAATTTCTGCAAATCACGTTAAAAGTGTTAAGGACGGATTTGTATTTGCTAAGGCCTCATTTATACATAAAGGGAGGACCACACAGGTTTGGGATATCAGGATTACAAACGAGGATGACCAACTAATATCCGTGTGTAAATTGACTACGATCGCCTTACCTAAAAAATAATATGGCTAATTCCTTATTTGAAAAAGCCCAAAGTCGAATGATGCAAGGGCTTCCATTTGTGCTCTACAAAAAACCCAAGGAATCGTATGTCAAGGGTATTTTTCAATTGAGTGGAACCCTTCATTCGGTTATTGATTTTTCCGAAAGTGGTTTTGTGTTTGCTCCTTTTGACACGGCTAATAAACCTGTGCTCATACTGCCCGATGAGGTTTTCACAGAAGCAATACAATCAGAAAAGCCGTCCCTAAAAAAAAACCTTGAAAGATTGGAGCATATTGATTCCAAGCCTTTTGAAAGTATTGTTTCAAAGGCAATCGATTCCATTAGATCAGGCCAACTGGAAAAGGTCGTGCTATCTAGAACAAAGGACGTTTCTGTTTCAATTTCTATTTTTGCCATTTTTCAAAGATTGATCCATACCTACGGGAATGCCTTTTGTTATCTATGGCATCATCCAGAGGTAGGTACCTGGCTAGGTGCCACCCCAGAAATATTGTTGAAAGTAAGGGGTGATGTCTTTATAACGATGTCACTTGCTGGAACCCAACTTGTTACTGGGGACAATACGATACCGGTTTGGGGCGAGAAGGAATACCATGAACAACAAGTGGTTACGGATTATATAGAACAGTCTTTAAAGGATGGCGTGACAGACCTAAAGATTGGGAACTTGGAGACCGTTAGGGCTGGACACTTATGGCATTTGCGAACCAAGGTTTCAGGTCGGTTTAGAAAGGAAAAATTGGGCACATTGATTGAATCCCTGCATCCCACACCTGCGGTCTGCGGTATACCTAAGGAAAGGGCCAAAAAATTCATTTTGGAAAATGAAGGATATGACCGAATGTTTTACACGGGTTATTTAGGGGAACTAAACCTGAAGAATGAAGTAGATCGAAGTTCCAATAGCAGGAATACGGAACAAAAAGCCTATAGGTCCGTCATGGATGCAACAGCGCTTTATGTCAATTTGCGATGTATGAAATTGAATGGAAATAGGGCAACGTTATTTGTGGGCGGTGGAATTACCTCAGATTCTGACCCTTGGAAAGAATGGGAGGAAACTGAAAACAAAAGCCAAACCATTTTAAGGGTACTCTTGGATTAAGTGTAAAGCAATTGGTTTTTGACGTTAAGAGGTCTTATTTTTGTGGTCGATGAAGTACTCCAATATACCCGTAGCCCAATCCATAATAGGGCATTGTAAAGCCAATGGTATAAATAACATTGTCATATCCCCCGGCTCAAGAAATGCCCCTTTGACCCTGTCTTTTACAAATGACTCCTTTTTTAACTGTTATAGTATTGTGGATGAGCGCTGTGCCGCGTTTTTTGCGTTGGGGATGGCTCAAAATTTGAGGCGGCCGGTAGTTTTGGTATGTACATCGGGGAGTGCCCTGTTGAATTATTATCCTGCAATTGCGGAGGCCTATTACAGTGAGATACCGTTGGTGGTCATTTCGGCGGACAGGCCTTCCTATAAAATTGATATTGGCGACGGACAAACCATCCGTCAGGATTATGTATACCATCGGCATATAGGGTATTCCGCCAATTTAAGGCAAGACCTAAGCCATTCAACGGAAAAGATCAGAAGGTATCGTCCTACTTGGGTTGAGTCAGTGGATTTGGAAGAAGGGCAGGGAATCGTGCACGCTTTTAATCAGGACGAATTGAACAAGGCTTTGTCCATTGCAATTCAAAACAACCTACCGGTGCATATCAATGTTCCTTTTGAGGAACCATTGTACAGTGTTGAGGAAATGGAATTGGAGCTTCCGGAGGCTGTTCGACCTGGGCAGGAAATCGTAGGTGGCAGTCTTGTGGATTTTGTAGAAATATGGAACAAAGCCGAAAGAAAAATCATTTTGGTAGGCGTCAACTATCCAGATTCCATAGCTCAGGATATCTTGGACGACATAGGGAACGACTCCTCCGTATTAGTTTTTACGGAAACCACCTCGAACCTCCATCATGAACATTTTTTTAATAGTATCGATTCTATATTGGCACCTATTGAGACGAGTAATGAAAGGGAATCCCTTTTTAAAGATTTAAGACCTGAACTTTTGATTACCATAGGCGGACATGTAGTTTCAAAAAAAATCAAGGCGTTTCTGAGGGAATATGCTCCTGACCACCACTGGCATGTAGGACCAACTCATGCTAATGACACTTTTTTTTGTCTAAGCAAACATTTTAAGGTCTCGCCTAACGCATTTTTCGAAACAATGTATTCATCTTCAAAGTACGGTTCTTCCAATTATTTTCAAAAATGGAATACGGTCAGGCAGAAATACAGGAATTTAAGGGAAGACTATTTAGAACAAATTCCGTACTCGGATTTTTATGTTTTTGACAAGATATTGGAGTCGGTTCCAAAGAATTATCAATTGCATTTGGCAAACAGTTCTACAATACGGTATACCCAATTGTTTGAATTGGATTCCTCGTTGAAAGTATTTTGCAATAGGGGGACTAGTGGCATAGATGGTAGTACCTCAACTGCATTGGGAGCTTCAATCCATAATGAATCCCCAACAGTATTAATTACTGGGGACCTTAGTTTTTTCTACGATAGTAACGCGTTGTGGAACAATTATATGAGGAGCGATTTCAGGATTATACTAATAAACAATGGAGGAGGGGGGATTTTTAGAATTTTACCTGGTAGAAAGGATTCTGAAATGTACGAACGTTTTTTTGAGACATCGCATGAACTTAATGCCTCCGATCTATGCAAAATGTTCCATATAGATTACAGTACCGCAAAAGACGGGAAAAGCCTACAAAAGGTAGTTAAGGATTTTTACAAACCTGCTGACTTTCCAAGACTTTTGGAGGTGCAAACCCCTAGGCTTCTCAATAATAAAATTTTGACAGATTACTTTCATTTTATATCTTAGGGAAAATATTAACTATTAACTAATTAAGACACTAAAAAATTATGAGTAAAAGAGACGAGCTTATTGAAAAATACGCAGCAGACATCAAGGATAAATTCGGTGAAACTGCTGACATGGATTTGCTTACCAAAGTAACCATTGGCTTGGGGCCATCGATTTACAACCTTGACGCCTCCAAAGTGTCTGGAGGTGATGAAAAGGAGCTTGAGACGGTAAAGAACAATTATCTGATTAAAAAATTAGGTCTTAGTGACGGTCCACAATTAATGGATGCTATTAAATCCGTAATGGACAAATATGGATCAGCCAACAGAAATAAACATAGGGCTGTGGTTTATTATATGCTTTGCAAACATTTTAATAAGGCTTCCGTATATTAGAATATTTTCTTAATTGAATAAGAGGTCGTTTCCATGAAACGGCCTTTTTTTATTTTGTATAGTATCCCAAATTACTTCCCTAATTCACGTAATTTTGTACTATGATAGAGATTGGAAGAAAAAATGATTTGAAAATCCTAAGGGATACCAGTGTTGGTTTATTTCTAGGCGATGAGGATGGTAACGATATTCTATTGCCCAATAAATACGTGCCTGCATCCTATGAGATAGGACAAAATATTGAGGTATTCTGTTATTTGGACTATGATGAAAGACCAGTGGCTACAACCTTGGAGCCGGATATCATGTTAGGGGAGTTCCGGTTATTGCAGGTTGCCGAAGTAAATGAATTTGGCGCTTTTTTGGATTGGGGTCTTGAAAAACATTTATTGGTCCCTTTTAGGGAGCAACGAAGTAAAATGAAACAGGGTCAGTGGTATGTGGTTCACTGTTACCTTGACGAAAAAAGCGGAAGATTGGTCGCCTCCAATAAATTGGATAAATTTTTAAGTAATGAGAACCTGGACCTTAAGGAGTGGGAAGAAGTGGATTTGGTAGTTACTAGACAAACGGATTTGGGTTGGGAAGTAATCGTTAACGAAAGACATAAAGGGTTGGTCTATTTCAACGAAGTTTTTAAGACGGTCAATATTGGAGATGTCCTTCCAGGTTGTGTAAAAAGAATTAGAAACGATAATAAAATAGATATCTCACTGCAACCCCTTGGTAGTAAAGTCCTGGAACCTGCTGCTACTAAAATATACAATGTCCTAAAGGAGAATGGAGGTTTTTTGCCTTTGCATGACAAGTCGGATCCCGAAGAAATTAGGGATATGCTGCAGATGAGCAAAAAAACCTTTAAAAAAGGACTAGGTACTTTATATAAAGAGCGAAAGGTTGATTTGGAAAATAATGGCATCCGTTTGTCTACCTAGTAAAAGGAGAATATTTAATGTATTAAACGCTTGGTGCTCAATTTTTTAATCTGAATTAAATATCATTATATTTTGTCTAGTATTCCTTTAGCCCTATTTTTGTCATGGTAGTGGTAAGAAGTGTAATTCCAACTCTTTTTTTACTTACATTTAAAGTAGTTTTAAGTTCTAAATAGTTAGCATATGCCCTTTATCGAAGAAAGCGATCTTTTAGAGTTGCATAAAGACATTGACAAGGCTCAAATAATCAATGAACGGCTTCTAGACCAGATAAAATTTAAAAATAAGGAGCTAAAAAGAAGTAAGATACAGCGGAACATTTTTGCTGGGATTACGGCTTTTTTCTTAATTGGTGGCTTGGCACTTACATCTTTTACAGCCGGTTTGAATACGTCCAATTCACTGGACAAACAGAACAACAACCTTCTTGTATCCATAGATAGCTTGGATGCCATAAAATCCAGGATCGATAATTTAAAGGCGCAAAACGACGAACTAAGCTTGGTAAAGGAATTTTACCTGGCAAAACAATTCCTTGAAAAGGAAAAAATATATTCCGTCCAGGTCAAGTCTTTTGTTGATAATAACGTAACACTCGCTTCCGAGGCGTTGACCAACACCTTGTTCGTAAAAACGAATCCGTTTTACTCCTACTCCCTAGGTACTTTTGAAACCTTGGAAGAGGCCAGGTCCTTTAGGCAACAATTGGTAGCTCTTGGTTTTGAGGATGCCTTTGTGGCTTCCTACAAAGAAGGTAAAAGAGTTCAAATAGAAGATCCTTATTAGTGAACCAGTTAAGGGCGTGGATAAACGCCGCAAGGTTAAGGACCCTTCCACTTTCCGTCTCCGGAATACTGGTTGGTGCTGGGTTGTCTTCCTTTTATGGTAGTTTTCAACCTGTTATTTTTTGGCTGGCCATTTTTACTACAATTGGATTTCAGGTCACCTCAAATTTCGCCAATGATTATGGTGACGGAATAAAGGGAACCGATAACCAAAATAGAATTGGCCCTAAACGCGCCCTACAAAGTGGACTCTTAAGCAAAAGTGCCTTGAAGAAAGGGATAATCGTATCCATTGTCGTTGATTTTCTACTGGTTTTGGTCCTTTTGTATGTTTCATTTGGCATTGAAGAATTATTATGGACCCTGCTTTTCATGTTTTTGGCGGTATTGAGTATTTGGGCAGCCATTAACTATACCATTGGTAAAAATGCCTATGGTTATAATGGATTGGGGGATTTATTTGTATTTGTCTTTTTTGGATTGGTAGGTGTATTAGGTAGTATGTTCCTGTTCATAAAAACCATTCCTGTTCTTGCTGCATTGCCGGCAATTACCATGGGGCTTTTAAGTGTTGGTGTGCTCAACTTGAATAATTTGAGGGACCATCGGTCCGATAAGGAATCCGGTAAGAATACCTTGATTGTCAAAATGGGATTTGCTCGCGGGAAAATATACCATCTTGTACTGCTATCGGTCGCTTTTTTATCCCTTCTTATTTTTTTAAATCTCACGGCAAAGAGTTGGTGGGGCTATTTTAGTTTGCTTGCATTTATTCCAATTTTCTTGCATATTAGAAAGGTTCAAAATGTTACCGATCCTGCTTTGTTGGACCCTGAGCTCAAGATTCTGGCATTGAGTACTTTTTTAATGGCCGTGCTCTTTTATTTTAGTTATTACAATTTTTTGTAGTTTTGGACGTTAACCCACTAAACCACGCACAATTTTGGAACAACCTATTAAAATACTTATCGTAGAGGACAACGTAATCATTGCAGATGATATGCAGTCCATGTTGGAGGAAATTGGTTATGAAATTGTAGACAATGTTATCGTTTATGAACAAGCGGTTGAGGTGTTAAAAACCCAACAAGTAGACCTTGTCCTTATCGATATCATCCTAGCCTCGGATAAAACAGGAATCGATTTAGGGAAACATATAAGGGAAAATTATGATATCCCGTTTATTTTCGTGACATCGAATTCAGACAGAGCCACAGTTGAAAATGCAAAAACGGTAAAACCTAATGGGTATCTGGTAAAACCTTTCGAGCAACAAGACCTCTATACTTCCATAGAAATCGCTTTGTCCAATTTTATTTATGGAAAACAGGCTTCTGGAAAGACAGCTTCAAATTCGGTAGAGTCAAATGAAGATGTTCCCATGAGCAATTCAATCCTGAAGGATTCCATTTTCGTCAAAAAACAACATCTTTATTATAGAATACAATTTGGTGATATCCAATTTATCAAGGCTGACAATGTCTATTTAGAGGTAAATACGGCAGACAAGAAATTTTTGGTGCGTTCTCCTTTAAAGGATTATCTGGAAAAATTGCCCCCAAATAAGTTTTATAGGGCACATAAATCCTATATAGTTAATGTCGATCATATCGACGCAATTAACTCAAAGGATATTTTGATAAATAACACCCTTATACCCATCTCAAAGGATTTCAAGGAATTTATTATTTCCGCAATGAATTCTTAAACTGTTTGGAGAAGATTCTAGTAGCACCCTCTTGTAATTTTATCGATAAAGTGTTTTAAAAACCAGTTGAAATGACGTGTTTTTCGATTAATGGTTACTTCACAACAAAAAATTGGCTTTATACAACATTAAGTCCAAAGCTGGCTCTCTAAATAATATTTTTGTAAAACAGGATATTGTTCAATATCATTGGTACAAGTGATATGAATTGAATTTGATGAAGGTAAGCTTTTGGGATATTTTGAATCTATCCTTAGCGGAACCTAAATATCGTGAATATCCATTTTAAATACTTGAATTGTTGGAGTAATGGCATAGTTGACTTGGGATAATACAATTTTTACAGTCGATTTGTTAGTATTGTTGATCCAAGATACTAAATTATGTCCGTGACCTTGTTTTGAGCATGATATGAAAAAAGGCTTTTTGGTACTATTTATTGGTTTTTTTTGTTTTTTGTTAGCTTCTTCGGAAGTTAAAGCACAAGATGTACCATCACAAAGCGAAAATTATTTCCAACAGTTTAAAGAACTGTCTGATTCCGAAAGTCGTGTCGACTTTTTCTTCGATACCTCAAACAGGTACAATCAAAATTCCGCGTATGATTGGTTGGACACCGTTAACGTATATTTAAACAGCTCGCAAAAAGCAAGCGATAGTACCTCGGTATCCGAATATCGTTTGATCCAATCGCAAATCTATTATGATTTAGGGGATTATGAGAAGAGTTTGGCAATAGCCAAAGACCTTTATGGTGATATGGAGGAATTTCCTTTGGAAATGAAGTCTTTGATTCTCAATATCATGGACGATGACTATTCCAAGTTAGAGTTATTCGACAAGCAGATAGAAATCCGTAGGTATAAAAGAGAACTGGGTTTAGCTGAAAACGTATCCTTTTATGATATTTATTCCAATCTAGGTCAGCATAGGAAGGCTATGGAAGACTATATGACCGAGGAAAAGAAAAATATTGAGGATGGTGATTTTTATGCCCAAGCCGTTTACAACAATAATATTGGAAACTACCTTAGGTTGGATAAATCCACACCCACGGCATTGAGTTATTTTAAAAAGGCCAACGCGCTTATTGATGTCTATTTTAGTGATATACTAAATTCCAAGACCGCAAATCAAATAAACGAAGGCAATCATTTAAAAGGTGTAATTCTTGGAAATATTGGTAAGTGCCATGTGCAATTAAAGGAATATCAAAAAGCAATACCTTTTTTGGAAGAAAGTATTGAATTGATGAAAAAGTACAATACTGGAAAAGTTTCTCCAGAATTGGTGGAAAACACCTTGGAGATAGCGGAGTGCTACCTGCAGCTAAACAATTATGAAAAGGCTACGGATTATTTAAGTAATGACCTAGCCCCTGTAAAGATTAAGAACATCCTTAAAAGGAACAGATTGTACGCTTCCTATTACGATAGAACCGGCGACTTTAAAAGTGCCAATGAGTACCTTAAACAAAATAATAGAATTAGGGACTCCTTAGAGGACAATGACACCAACATAAAGAGTCAGCAGTTGGAATCCGTACTCAAACAGGATCTGGAGAATTCCAGAAAAATGATGGAGGCCCAGAAGGCGGACTTGGAAAAATCTAGAAATGAAATTTTAGAAAAGGATGAGCGCATAAACCTGGTCTTTATTTCTTTGATTTTTACACTACTTGGTTTCTCTGGTCTGGTATATGCGTATTTGAAAAGTATCAAAAACCAAAGACTGATTGCGGAACAAAAGCATTTTATAGAAAATTCCTTGATTGAAAAGGATTCCCTATTAAAGGAGATCCATCATAGGGTTAAGAACAATCTTCAGATGGTATCCAGTCTTTTGAGCCTTCAAACGAAGAATACCAAAAGCAAGGCGGCCATTATGGCTTTGGAAGAAGGAAAGAGCAGGGTGAAGGCCATGGCTTTGATCCATCAAAAACTATATCAGAATGAGGACTTGTCCGTAATAGAAATGCAGGGCTATATTGAAAGTTTGATCAATAGCGTACAATCGGTCTATAAAAAGGGAGGTCATAACATTAACATTACCATAGATGCCGAAGGTGTTGAGCTGGACATTGACCGCGCGATTCCCTTTGGACTTATTTTGAACGAATTGGTATCCAATTCCTTTAAATATGCCTTTCCCCATGATGAGGAGAATGGCAAGATCTACATACACCTTAGAAAAACCCAGGGACAAGAAGGGTTTTTTGAATATACGGACAATGGGGTGGGGCTTCCAGAGGATTCTGATGAACGGGCGAATTCTTCTATGGGCATACGCTTGATGAATCGCTTGGCAAATCAATTACAAACTACACTCAATATAGATAGAACCGCGGAAGGGGTGCGATTTTGGTTCCATTTCAAATAAGTTCATCTAACGTTACTTCTCAAAACCAATTTATGTAATAGTTTAGGAAAAAAACGTTTTAAGTAAACCCCGTATTTTTCCTTTCCTCCAATATAGACCTCGAATTTTTTTCTTTTTATGCCTTCAATTATTTGTTGGGCACAGTCTTCTGGGGCAATACCATTTTTTGTGGCCGTATCATCGGTATTGGAACTACTTCCGTCTCCTATCAGGGCGTTTTTGGAAACGTTGGTCTGAACAAATCCCGGGCAGACCATTGTCACATAGATACGATCCTTTTCATGCTCCATCCGCAATGAATCAAAAAATCCGTGCAGGGCATGTTTCGCCCCGCAATAACCCGATCGGTAGGGTGAGGAAAATTTTCCCATTAAACTGGTTACGGTAACAAAATGTCCGGATTTGGCATCGATGAAATATGGGAGCATACATTTGGTCAACTGTATGGTGCCCAGATAATTAATGTTTATTAATTCTTGATATACTTTAAAGGAGGTGTCCTTTATTAAAGAACGTTGACTAACTCCGCCATTATTGACGAGAATATCGATATTACCGTAAAGGGAAAGTGCCTTTTTGGGCATGTCTTCCAACTCGGTAAAGTTGGCAAGATCCAAAGGAAGAACGGCCACCTTATTGGGAAACGAACAATTATTTTTGACCCGTTCCAATTCGGTTTCCCTACGGGCTGATAGTATAAGTTTGGCCCCAAGCCCATTTAGTTTGTAGGAAAGTGCTTCCCCAATTCCCGAGGAAGCCCCGGTAACCCAAATGACCTTATCTTTTATGTTGTCCATAGTGACTTTATTGAATGTCAAAATATAACTAAATTTGAAGGATTCAACTTAAATCTGGAAAAGGATTTTGTGTTGAACAAAACGATCCAGGGATTAAGATGAAAGCAAGTTTCAAAAAGTATATTCTAAATTTTAAAAGACCTAGTGGCACTTCACGAGGTGTTTTGAGGATCAAGGAGACCTGGTTCGTTATTTTGGAAAATGAGGGAAAGCTGGGAATAGGGGAGTGCGGACTTTTTAGGGGGCTTAGTTATGATGATGTACCGCATTATGAGGAAAAATGCAGATGGGTCGAGGATAATATCCAGAGGGGCAAATCCGTTCTGTTGAGAGAATTGATGAATTACCCCAGCATCCAATTTGGATTGGAGCAAGCGTATATATCATTGGAAAATGAAAACCCGTTCGAACTTTTTCAAACCTCCTTTCTTCTTGAAAACAAACCAATTCCGATCAATGGCCTTATTTGGATGGGCGACGCGGAATACATTAAAGACCAAATCGCCGAAAAATTGGAACAAGGTTTTTCTTGTATTAAAATGAAGATCGGGGCCATAGATTTTAATGAGGAATTACGTTTGTTGGAGTTGATACGCAAGGACTTTTCCTCAGATCAAATAGAACTTAGGGTCGATGCCAATGGGGCATTTACACCGAATCAGGCTCTCCAACAAATGGTAGAACTCGCACAATTTCAGCTGCATTCCATAGAACAACCTATTAAACAGGGTAATTGGCAAGCTATGAAGGATTTATGTGAAAAAACACCCTTGCCCATTGCCTTGGACGAGGAATTGATAGGAGTGATCCATAAATCAAAAAAAAGGGAACTCTTGCGCGTTATTGCCCCCCAATACATCATTTTAAAACCTAGTTTAGTAGGTGGATTTGAGGGAAGTAAGGAATGGATCGATTTGGCCGAAAAAAGTGGTATCGGATGGTGGATAACCAGTGCCTTGGAAAGCAATATTGGTTTGAACGCCATTGCCCAATGGACGTCCACTTTGCAGAATAACATGCCACAAGGATTGGGAACAGGAGCGTTGTTCACCAATAATTTTGAAAGTCCTTTAGAGGTAAAAAAGGGTGGGTTATATTATAACAGGCAACATAGTTGGGAAAATAATTTAATAGAAAGTTTATGTATATAGAACAAGCATATAAAGGGTTAAGTGATAGTTGGAGGTTCATTCTTGGGGTGTTCGTTGTCTTTGGGGCATGGCAGTTTTTTGGGGGGATACCTTTGATAATAGCCTTAATCATGTCCGGTGCCACAGGTACCTTAGCGACGGGTGATATAGGAAGTATGTCCGAAGCCTTGGGCTCCAATACCTTTCTTTTCCTCATGTTGCTCACTTTTGCTATAGGTTTGGCTTGTCTGCTTTTGTATGTCACGTTCGTTCATAAACAATCGGTCCGGACGTTAACAACTTCGCGAAGAAAAATTGATTGGAACCGAATTCTTTACTCTTTTGGTCTTTGGGCCTTCATATCCATGGTCTTGTTATTTCTGGACATTTTGTTGGCACCGGAGGACTATGCCTTAAATTTCAATTTGGTTCCGTTTTTAATATTGACTGTCATTTCAATTATTTTCATTCCGATACAAACCAGTATGGAAGAATATTTTATGAGGGGCTATATGATGCAAGGGCTTGGTATACTGACAAAGAATAGATGGTTTCCCCTTGTTTTTACCTCCCTGCTTTTTGGTATGTTGCATATTTTGAATCCAGAGGTCGAAAAACTTGGATATGGTATTCTAGTTTTCTACATAGGCACAGGTTTTTTCCTTGGTATTCTTACTCTTATGGACGAAGGTTTGGAATTGGCCTTGGGTTTTCATGCTGCCAATAACCTTACCGCAGCTTTATTGGTAACGGCGGATTGGACGGCCTTTCAGACAGATTCCGTCTATCGGGATATTTCTGATCCGGTATTGGGATGGGATGTATTGGTCCCTGTATTGGTAGTATTTCCATTGTTGCTCTGGTTTTTCTCAAAAAAATACAAATGGACCAATTGGAAGGAACGATTGACAGGTAGGGTTTTGACCAAGGAGGAATTTCTGTCCCAAGAAAATAGCTAATTCCCCATGCCAGATATCATGGTACATCCTAATTTTAAAATCAACGGAAAGCTTGTTTCAAAAGATGGACTATCGGATCTTGCCCAAAGTTTTTTGAAGGAAGGGGTACCTTTTAAGGAAAGTATCGGTCGGTTTATATTGGATTGGTTATCGCCAGATGACCAAATCAAGGTACAGACTTCAGGTTCTACGGGAAATCCAAAAAAAATCCCCCTTTTAAAGAAACATATGCGAAATAGTGCTTTGGCTACGGGCGTCTATTTCAATTTGAAACCTGGTGAAACGTGTTTACTATGCTTACCCTGTGATTATATTGCCGGTAAAATGATGCTAGTCCGTGCGTTTGTATTGGGGTTGGATATGTATATAGCCCAACCAAGTACCACACCCTTGGAACAAATCCATACACCCAAAACGTTCCGTTTCTGTGCAATGGTACCCATGCAGGTCCAAGCCTCGTTAGACGACATTGAGCGAATCGATACCTTGATTATAGGGGGTGCAGCACTATCCAAGGAAACAGGAAGCATCTTGGCCCAAAAGCGAACAAAGAGTTTTGAGACCTATGGCATGACGGAGACGATTACCCATGTGGCCATCAAGGAAATAACGGAAGAGTCCGATCAACCTTTTCGGGCTTTGCCAAATGTTTATTTTTCATTGGACGAAAGGGAATGCTTGGTGGTAAAAGCGCCTGGAATAGCTTCGGAAAGCATAGTGACCAATGATAGGGTAACGTTATTGTCTGATTCGGCATTTATTTGGCTGGGAAGACACGACAATGTCATAAATTCGGGCGGCGTAAAGCTGTTCCCGGAATCCATAGAAGAGAAATTAAGCGATTTTCTGGAAAATCCGTTCATTATTGCGGGAATACCCGATGAACGCCTAGGACAAAAATTGGTTTTGATTATAGAATCCAATTCCCTGTCCAAATGGCATGTACCCAATCTACATGAAATTAATTCGCTTGAGCCTTTTGAGCGACCTAAAGATATCCTGTATCTTCCTACTTTTATAAGAACCAAGAATGGTAAGATTCAAAGAGAATTGACCCTTCATAAAGCAATTAATAATCAATAATCAAATTTTTATGAGAAGCATTCTGTTCCTTCTAGTGTTGACTTTTTGTACAACTATCAATGCACAACACATTTTATCCGAAAAAGAAAGGGCCACCGTAATCGACGAATTGTTGGATGAGCGATTTAATAATCTTTTGCCCAAGCTTATGGACGATGCCAACATTGATATGTGGGTGGTCATCTCAAGGGAATATAATGAAGACCCCGTACTTCGTACCATGTTGCCGGCTACTTGGCTTAATGCCAGAAGAAGAACCATTTTATTGTTTTATAGGGACAAGGCAAAGAATACGATAGAAAAACTGGCAGTTGCCCGTTACAATGTGGGAAAGAATATTGAATCGGCTTGGGAAAAGGAAAAACAACCGGACCAATGGAAACGATTGATGGAATTGATATTGGAAAGAAACCCGAAGCAAATTGGGCTCAACTATTCTAAGGACCATAACATTGCGGACGGACTCGATAAAACCGATTATGATGCCTTTATGGCCAACTTGCCAAAGAAGTTTCATTCAAAAGTAGTATCCGCGGAACAATTGGCCGTACGGTGGATAGAGACTAGAACTGAACGTGAAATGGTCATTTACAATCAGTTGGTGGATATTACCCACGATATCATTGCGGAAGCCTTTTCGGAAAAGGTAATCACTCCGGGCATAACTACGACCTCCGATGTTGTCTGGTGGATGCGCCAAAAGGTTACGGATTTAGGTTTGGAAACATGGTTTCATCCTACGGTGGATGTGCAAAGGAGCAATAACACAGGTAAAAATTCTGAATTTTATTCGTTTTCAAGTAAGCCGGACGAGATGGTCATCCTTCCAGGGGATTTATTACACTGTGACTTTGGAATCACCTATTTACGGTTAAATACGGATTGTCAGGAATTGGCTTATGTACTAAAACCGGAAGAGAAACGGGCTCCCGATTTTTTGGTCAATGGATTGAAGGATGGCAATAGGGTTCAGGATTTCCTGACCCAAAATATGATTGCCGGGAGAACCGGAAATGAAATCCTTGCGAAATCGCTTGCCGAAGCAAAGGCGGCCGGATTAAGGCCTTCTATTTATACCCATCCCTTAGGAATGTACGGACATTCTGCCGGTACGACCATAGGAATGTGGGATAGTCAAGGAGGAGTTATGAAGGACGATGGTGAAAATTATGCCTTAAACCCCAATACCGTATATGCGATTGAATTGAATACTACTATTACGATTCCAGAATGGAACCGGGATATTCGTATCATGTTGGAGGAAGCTGGCTTTTATGGTGAAAAAGGGTTCAGGTATGTGAATGGTAGGCAAACCGAATTGTTATTGATTCCCAGGGTGAAAGGGCATCAGGGAAATTGATGCTACATTACTGTTTTCAAAGGACAACATATATAAAAGGTAGAATATTGTTTGATTTGATAGTAATACTATTAATATTGGGATTACTACTGTTAATTGTTAAACTTTTTCTCTAGGCTTATTGATTTATTAAGTAACTTTTATTCACTAAATCAATACGTTATGAAAAAATTGCTTCTTTTTTTCTGCCTTATTCCATTGATGTCTTTTACGCAACAAGTCGATTCTAAAATTATTAAGGGAATTGTAAAAGATAATTCCGCTCAAATGGCAAACGTTGCCATAACCACATCTGCTAGTAAAAACTCGGTTTACACGGATAATGAAGGTAAGTACAGTATACAGGCGGTTTCGGGTGAAACATTAACTTTTTCTTACACGGGCATGGAACCTGTTGAAATTATGGTCGAGGACGTAACGCGAATTCTGAACATAACCATGTATCCCAAAATAGAACAGTTGGAGGAGGTTACCGTCACAAAAAGCAGTCGGAAATCACAAGAAGACCTACAAAAGGAATATGCTACGAACAAACGCTTGATTAAGACAGCTTATGGAATCCTGGACGCGGATAGGGCCCCAGGGCGTGTCATGATGCTTAATGAAGAGGATATCATGCCCATTGGGATCTGTATTTTGGATGTTGTTAGAAATGAATTTCCTAGCGTACTTGTAGATGGAGACTGTTTTAATGGAGGGAACATTATAATTCGGGGTGTGGGATCTATATCATTTGATGCGGCGGCAATCTATGATATAGATGGGCAAATTTTCACCAACACCCCAATTTGGGTGGACGTGAACAACATAAAAAGGCTAGCAATCCTCAACAATTTCGCCACGGCCACAAAATATGGCGGACTTGCCTCAGGCGGGGTGGTGGTCATTAACACGGTCTCCGGGACACAGTATCCCAAAACCCTAGTAGACCAGGCCAGGCTGCGCAACAACTTCTATGACAACGGAGCGGTTAGCCAGCAGAGTCTTATGAAAAACGCACCGGAATACCTTAAGGAACTCCATGCCAGTACGACGGATGATGCAGCGGAAACGGTTTTTGGGAACTACCTGTCCAAATATTCCGGGTCGTACTATTTTTTGGTGGATAGTTACCGATTCTTCACGGAACGTGGTAACGGAAACTTTGCGGAAGCCTTAATCCGGGAGAATTTTGGTCGTTTCAACGATAATCCCATGGCACTAAAATCCCTAGCCTATGTCTATGATAGTTTCGAGGAATATGGGAAGGCCAATGAGTTGTACAAGGAGGTTTTCATCCTAAGGCCCCATTATGCCCAGTCCTACCTAGATCTTGCTAATAGCTACAGGCGGGTCGGGGACTACCAAAAGTCGGTAGGTCTGCACACGCGCTATGCATATCTTCTTGAGAATGGCTTCATAAGCGACGAGCGTGGAGAATTTATGGGTCTTATGGACAGGGAGCTCAACAACCTCATCGCCCTTAAGGGCGGAGATTTGATGTCCAAGAAAAACTTAAGGAAGTATGCCCTGGATGACGATTTCAAGGGAACGCGGTTGGTCTTTGAATGGGCTGATAGCGAAGCGGAGTTCGACCTTCAGTTCGTGAACCCTGAGAACCAATATTTCAAGTGGCAACATAGTCTTAAGGACGATGCCGATCGCATAAGGGACGAAAAGAAGGTAGGCTACTCAGTTACGGAATATTTGATAGATGATTCGTTGCCCGGCACCTGGAGGGTGAACCTGAACTATCTGGGCAACAAGAGCCTGACTCCTACCTATATGAAGGCGACGGTATACCATAATTACGGTAGCGCCTCCTAGCGTATGGAAACAAAGGTGTTTAAATTGTCGACAAGGGACGTGAACCAGGAACTGTTCTCCTTGAGTATTGCTTCTCGGATTGCATCCAGATGAGGTTTTAGTAGGTCATAATAATGAGGAATGATAATTTTAATAGTTCAATTCAAAGAGGTGATCACTAGTAGAAAAACCATTTTTGATTTGTATTTTGTTTTCCATAGAATGCTATAAAAAAATATGATTCTGGAGGTAAGCGACCAGCAATTTGCTAATGCTTTGATGCGACCTCAGGAATAGTTTATTTTCAAACTTAAAAAAATCCTTATTTTTAATGGAACAAGCTGTCCAAATTCAACTTTTAGGGCATGGTGAAGTATCCACTCAGCTTGTTTGAGATATTGCATGATTCAAATATTCTTTTTAAAATGGAATAAGTGTTTTGGGAAGCATAAGGATTTATAAATTTTAAACTGATAATAATGATAAAGCACCTTTTGGCATTGATAACAATATTGTTTTCCCTAAAAGGCTTCGCCCAAGTTTCCACTAATGGTGATTTGACCATTTGTTGGGACAATTCCCTTTCTATGGCCCAGCGGGATTTGGAAAAGGACCTTTTGGTACTGGACGACTATTTTGAAGAAAATCGAAATGTTAAGGTACAACTTATTTATTTCAACATTGATATAACCCAAAAGGACTATGTGATATCCAATGGTGACTGGAATGAATTGAAAAGTGATTTGATAGCCACTGATTATGATGGGGCCACCTTTTATGGAAAGTTCACGGAAATGATAAAACATCCCAATGTATATGTCTTTACAGATGGTATAAAGTTATTGGAACGGGATAATTTGATCCTCCCCAATGATAGTTAGGTTATAAACAGTAGCCCAGAGGGAAACAGAACATTCTTGGAGCGTACTACATTGCTCAACCGGGCAACTTTGATGGATATATCGAATTCATCCCAAAAAAATAACAGTGACAGTATTTCCAAAACCTCCCAAAATCAGGCTCAAGGACTTTTGAAAGGAACGGTATTTATTGACAACAAACCTGCACCTGGGACCAAAATAGCGGTGAAAGGAATTTCGGATAGTTTCCTTACCGATTCCAATGGTGTATTCTCCATCAAAGCCGAGGTGGGCGATACGTTGTTGGTGACCAATGTAGAAAGCCGTACCATGAAAATGGTTCCCGTAGAAAGGATATCGTATACCACTGTTCTTTTAGAAGGGAACATAGTCGAATTGGATGAGGTGATTTTAGTGGAGAAAAGACAGGAGGAAGCTTTGGAACTGGTCAATACAGGTTATGCAAGTTATGATAGGAATAGACTAGGTTATGCAGTGGCTACGATATCCGATGATGATGTCTCTGCCATAGAAACTACTGGTGGCGACGCTATTCGCAATAAAGTAGCTGGTGTAAATGTGGACAGACAGGGTTATACGGGTGCTCCTGGGGGCTTGGCCAAAACGGAGATTAGAGGGCGAAATTCCATTAACATGGATTCAAATGCTTTGATAGTCGTAGATGGGATTCCATTGAAAAGAAGTAGTACGGAAACCAATATGACTACAGGAGCGACATCATCAACTATTGAAAACTTTAGTATGATTGACCCAGGAAATATTAAAAATGTAACGGTACTAAAAGGACTCGCAGCTACCAATCAATGGGGTAGTGAGGGAGCAAACGGGGTGATTTTGATCACCACCAAGACAGGTGGAGGAACTTCGGGAAATACGGGAGGTAATAAAAAAGTAGATAGGGCCCGGCTCAAAAACAATATTTATGAGGAAAGCGAGGAATGGAACGGGGAAAACGATTCACCTATTTTAAAAGCCTTGTCTTCTACTACTGCAATTGAAGAGGCCTATGATACCTACTTGACACTTCGTAACTATAATTCTGAAGACCCCACTTTCTATCTGGATGCTTTTTCATACTTTCAGAACAGGGACAAAAAGCTTGCTTCCCGAATCATTTCGAACCTTTTGGAGTCGAACCCAGATTCAATCGAAGTGTTACGAACGGTAGCCATGGCTTTGGCCACTGTAAACGATTATGATTCCGAAATTAAGGTAAACCAGCAGCTATTATCCAATGTTCCCAATGAGGTCAACGCACATTTGAACAATGCACTCGCGCTAGTTGAATCCGGTGGTCCGCAAAAAGGACTGGATGCACTTATTGCCATGGAAAAAGGTACTAAAAATGCTTCCCTGAGCACTTCAGGAATTTCAAAAACCTTGAATCGTGAAATAAAAAACCTGCTATACAGGCACGCAGGTAAAGTGAACATATCGAATGTCGATTCTAAGTTCCATGGAAACATAAAATACAAAGCGAGACTGGTTTTTGAATGGAACCGCCCCGGAGCGGAGTTCGAGCTTCAATTCGTGAATCCTCAGAATAGATTTTTCAAATGGCGCCATACTACAAACGATCTTGGCGAAAGAATAGGAAGTGAAATCCAAGATAATTATAGGATAGAGGAATTTGAATTCGCTGGCGATGTCCTTGGAAAATGGGTTTTTAACGCACAATCCTTAGAGGACCTTTCAGATAAATCAACGGTTCCCCTGCTTTTGAAATGCACAATCTATACTGATTTTGGTTATCCCAGCCAGCAGAAAGAGGAGATTTTATTGCATTTTAACAAAAACGGTGAAAAGCGTATGTTTAAGACCTTACAGGTCAATTAGCTGATAAAATCAAGTCTGACGACAGATAGAAATGAGATGAAAATTCATCCAGCTGACTAAACAAAGAAGATTAAACCTGCAACACCCCCATATTAAAAGGTTTTTCAATGGGCGCATGATTAGCTGCCTCAATACCCATGGAAATCCATTTTCTTGTATCCATTGGGTCAATGACGGCATCCGTCCAGAGACGGGAGGCTGCATAGTATGGTGAAACCTGATTGTCATATCGCTGTTTTATTTTATCAAAGAGCGCTTTCTCCTTTTTATCGGTGATGGTTTCGCCTTTCTTTTTTAAGGACGCCGTCTCAATTTGTAACAGTACCTTGGCCGCCGAGTTACCACTCATTACGGCCAGTTCTGCACTGGGCCAAGCAACAATCAATCTGGGGTCATAGGCCTTGCCGCACATAGCGTAATTACCGGCACCGTAACTATTTCCAATAACCACCGTGAATTTGGGAACGACGGAATTACTAACGGCATTTACCATTTTGGCCCCATCTTTAATAATCCCTCCATGTTCGCTTTTACTACCCACCATAAATCCTGTAACATCCTGTAGGAAGACCAAAGGGATTTTTTTCTGATTACAATTGGCAATGAATCGGGTGGCCTTATCCGCCGAATCGGAATAAATAACACCACCAAATTGCATTTCACCTTTTTTGGTCTTTACCACTTTTCGTTGGTTGGCAACAATACCTACGGCCCACCCGTCAATTCGGGCATAGCCCGTAATAATGGTCTGTCCGTAACCATCCTTGTAAGGTTCAAATTCAGAATCGTCCACCATCCTTTTGATGATTTCCATCATATCATATTGCTCGGTTCTGGAACCGGGTAGTATTCCATAAATATCTTCAGGATTCTCTTTTGGTTTTATGGCTTTGGAACGGTTGAATCCGGCAACTGGAAATTCCCCTATTTTATCCATAATATTCTTGATGGTATCAAGAGCATCTTTGTCATCCTTCGATTTATAATCGGTTACCCCGCTGATTTCACAATGCGTTGTAGCGCCTCCCAAGGTTTCATTATCGATACTTTCCCCAATGGCGGCTTTGACAAGATAGCTTCCCGCCAAAAAAATACTTCCGGTTTTATCAACGATCAGTGCCTCATCGCTCATGATGGGCAAATAGGCCCCACCGGCCACACAGCTTCCCATGACGGCGGCGATTTGGGTAATGCCCATACTGCTCATGATGGCATTGTTCCTAAAAATTCGGCCAAAATGCTCCTTGTCCGGGAAAATTTCATCCTGCATGGGTAGATAGACACCTGCGCTATCCACCAAGTAGATAATTGGAAGTTTATTTTCAATGGCGATCTCCTGTGCCCTTAAATTCTTTTTAGCCGTTATGGGAAACCATGCGCCTGCTTTTACAGTGGCGTCATTGACTACGACGATACAAAGCCTTTTTTTGACATACCCTATTTTAACGACCACCCCACCTGACGGGCAACCACCGTGTTCCTCGTACATTCCCTCGCCCACAAAAGCTCCTATTTCAATGTGTTCAGATTTTGGATCCAGAAGATAATCTATACGTTCCCTGGCCGTCAATTTTCCCTGATGGTGCTGTTTGGCAATTTTTTCCTTACCTCCACCAAGATGTACATGCGCGAGTTTTCTGCGTAATTCGGATAAAAGTAGTTTGTTTTTGTCTTCGTTCTGGTTGAATTTTAAGTCCATTCTGTCCGGTTTCATTTCCTATGCTAAAGATAAGGAGTTAAATTTGGGTAAATTGTAAACAATATATAAAAGTATGATTAGATGGGGCATAGTAGGAGCTGGTAAAATAGCACACGCTTTTTCAAAGGATTTAGCATTGGTTTCAAGTGGAAAACTAATGGCGGTTGGTTCTAGGAATATAGATAAGGCCAGGGAATTTGCTGATGTTTATGGGGCTCCTCATGCTTTTGGAAGTTATGGGGATTTGTTCAAGAGTGATACCGTAGATGTCGTGTATATTGCCACTCCACATACACGGCATGCGGAATTGACGATTATGGCCTTGGAGGCCGGGAAGCACGTATTGTGCGAAAAGCCTTTAGGTGTCAATAAAGGCGAGGTGGAACGCATGCTGGCAGCGGCAAGTAGGAACAAGGTTTTTTTGATGGAAGCCCTTTGGTCACGATTCAACCCGACAATAAGAGAAGTAAAAAAAATCATAGATTCTGGTGAAATTGGAGAAGTGGGACACTTGTATTCCGATTTTGCCTTTTACGCAATGGATAGGGCGGAGGAGGGCCGAATTTTAAATTCGGAACTTGCAGGGGGATCGCTTTTGGATATTGGGATTTACCCAATTTTTCTTTCTTATTTGATTTTAGGAATGCCTACGGATTTGATTGCCAAAGTACATTTCCATCGGACCGGGGTGGAGAAACAGTGCAGTATGATCTTTGATTATCCAAAAGCACAAGCACTGCTGTACAGCGGACTTACATCGAATACGGATATGCGCAGTGAGATTTCAGGAAGTGCTGGAAGTATCTTTATTAACCCTAGGTGGCATGAGGCCACAAGTTACACATTGGTCAAGGAAGGGGAAACAAAAACTATTGAATTGTCCAAAACAGGAAAGGGATATGCCCATGAAATTGAGGAGGTACATCATTGTTTGAAATCGGGTAAATTGGAAAGCGACCTATGGAGTCACCAAAATAGTTTGGATTTAATTTATCTATTGGATACAGTCCGATCAAAAACAGGTATAAAATTTCCATTTGAGCAATAATAACCTGAGGTAAAATTGTAAGGACATTTTAAAAATTACGATATTTGAAGTTCGCTTAAAACTTCAGGAAAGATGGGAATGAATAAGAACACTGTTTTGGCTTGGGCCACATTTATAATGATTTTGGTTGGGTTAATTCTTATTGCCTTGGGAGCATTTCGATATGACGATGTAGCCGGATGGGGATTTGCCTCGGTAGGTATCGGTTTTTTCGCTATAGCCTGGGTGTTCAATGCGCTAAAAGGCAGGGTGTAGCTTTACCAGTTAAGAGTTAAGAGTTCAAAGTGAAAAATTTCAAGTTTTTTTGCTAAAATGTAGAACTGATTTTTTTCTTTAACAACCAACAACCAACAACCAACAACCAACAACCAACAACCAACAACCAACAACCAACAACCAACAACCAACAACCAACAACCAACAACCAACAACCAACAACCAACAACCAACAACCACTTTATACTAACTACTAATTACTATTTTCTATGTCTGACGATAAGAAGGTCATTTTTTCAATGTCCGGTGTTACCAAAACATTTAAAACGGCAAACACCCCTGTTTTAAAGGATATTTACCTCAGTTTCTTTTATGGTGCTAAAATTGGTATTTTAGGGCTAAATGGTTCTGGAAAATCCACTTTGCTCAAAATTATAGCGGGCAAGGACAAGAATTTTCAAGGGGACGTTGTTTTTTCCCCGGGATATAATGTTGGGTATTTGGAACAGGAACCTGAATTGGACGAGAACAAAACCGTTCTGGAAGTTGTAAAGGAAGGGGTTGCCGAAACTGTGGCGATTCTGGACGAGTATAATAAAATCAACGATATGTTCGGGCTGCCAGAAATTTATGAGGATGCGGACAAGATGCAGAAGTTGATGGACAAGCAGGCCGCGCTTCAGGATAAAATCGATGCTTCCAACGCTTGGGAATTGGATACCAAACTGGAAATCGCCATGGATGCCTTAAGAACTCCGGAAGGTGATAAAAAGATCTCTGTATTATCAGGAGGAGAAAGACGAAGAGTGGCCCTATGTCGCTTATTATTGCAGGAGCCTGAAATCCTTTTGCTGGATGAGCCAACAAACCACCTAGATGCGGAATCCGTACACTGGTTGGAACATCATTTGGCACAGTACAAGGGTACGGTTATAGCGGTTACGCACGATCGCTATTTCTTGGACAATGTTGCAGGTTGGATCTTGGAATTGGACAGGGGGGAAGGTATTCCTTGGAAGGGAAATTATTCTTCATGGTTGGATCAAAAATCAAAACGACTGGCCCAGGAAAGCAAAACGGCATCCAAGCGTCAAAAGACCTTGGAACGAGAGTTGGAGTGGGTGAGACAAGGCGTTAAGGGAAGACAGACCAAACAAAAGGCCCGTCTTAATAATTACGACAAGTTGATGAGCCAGGACCAAAAGCAATTGGACGAAAAGCTGGAAATCTATATTCCCAACGGACCACGTTTGGGAACCAATGTCATCGAGGCAAAAGGGGTAAGCAAAGCATATGGAGACAAACTGTTGTATGAAGATTTAAACTTTAAGCTGCCACAAGCGGGTATTGTTGGTATTATTGGTCCAAACGGAGCAGGTAAAACAACCATCTTTAGGATGATCATGGGTGAGGAAAATCCCGATAAGGGGGAATTTGTAGTAGGCGACACGGCAAAGATTGCCTATGTGGATCAGAGCCATTCCAATATAGATCCGGAAAAGTCCATTTGGCAAAATTTCAGTGACGAGCAGGAATTGATCATGATGGGGGGAAGGCAGGTGAATTCGAGGGCCTATTTAAGTCGGTTCAACTTTTCCGGAAGTGAGCAGAACAAAAAGGTTAGCATGTTGTCCGGTGGGGAACGAAACCGACTCCATTTGGCGATGACCCTCAAAGAGGAAGGAAACGTGTTGTTGTTGGATGAGCCAACGAACGATTTAGATGTAAATACACTCCGGGCCTTGGAGGAAGGTTTGGAGAATTTTGCCGGTTGTGCCGTTGTGATTTCACACGATAGATGGTTCTTGGACCGTATCTGTACACACATCTTGGCTTTTGAAGGAAACTCACAGGTATATTTCTTTGAAGGTTCTTTCTCGGATTACGAGGAAAACAAAAAGAAACGCTTAGGAGGCGATTTGATGCCGAAACGAATCAAGTATAAGAAGTTGATCCGATAAAACCCTCCTCAGGGGAATTTGAAGGGCCGCCTAATTGGCTGTGCAATATTTGGAAATAACTACTTCAACTAAACATTGTGATTAAAAAAGGGGCGAAATTTTTCGCCCCTTTTTTAATTGTCTTTTTACTGTTTCAAAGGTTTTTGAACCGTTTCCATGACTTGGTCCTGTATCTTGGCCTTATCTCCCACGACAATTAAGGTCATGTTTTCCGGCTTGATATACTTTCGTGTCATTTCCTGGACTTTTTCAGGGGTAATGGCATGCATTTTCTGCACCTTATTGGTTAAGAAGGACTCATCCAAATCGTGGGTGTCCAAAAATACCAATTGACCTATGATGCCATTTGGGGTTGAGTTTTGTAGCACGTATATTCCCGATTCATAATTAATGATACCATCCAATTCCTCTTGGGTAGGAGGTTCTTCCTGTAAGCGATTGATTTCCTTTTGGATTTCGGCCAAGGATGCACCCGTGTGTTCCGTGGTAACATCTGCGGATTCATACCAAACCTCGCTTTTGTAATTTGTATCCAAACTACTGTAGGGTGAATAGGTATACCCTTTGTCCTCTCAGATATTACTGGTAATCCGCGATGCAAAGGAACCACCAAGAATAGAGTTGGTAACATCAAGTGCTATAAAATCCTCATCTTCAGGACCCACTGTGGGGAGTCCGTAGTATATGGTAGATTGGGGAGCATCGGGCCTATCGATGATCTTTATTTCATTGGAAGTTACGGGCTCAGCTACATTATAGGTTGCTTCAGTACCTTTTTTCCAATCGCCCAAAGCACTTTTAACCGCCGCCTTGACTTCATCGGCATTAAAATTTCCCGCTATGTATACCGTGGTTCTTAAAGCACCAAAGTGATTTTCATAAAAGGATTTTATATCGGCAACGGTATAGGAATCTATCATCTCATCCGTAGGATAGACCCTTCCATAGGGATGGTCCGGATAAATGGTTGCATAAAAATCCCTGCTGGCCTGAGCTTGCGGGCGTGATAATTGTACTGAAAGGTCCCGCTTCATATTATCCTTCAATCTAGACAATTCACTTTCAGGGAATTTTGGGTTTTTAAGGACATCGGCCATTACCTTAATAGCCTCCGGAGCGAATTCATATAGTACTGAACTGCTAATGGAGGAGGTGTGAAGACCAACGCCAATGTTCAGGTTTCCACCCATACCGGCCATCTCATCTGCAATTTGTTTGCTCGTTTTCGTAGTACTTCCTTCCTCCAACAAATCGGCCAGAAGATCGCTTAACCAGACTTGGTTCTCGTTTTCGTCGATATTCCCTGTCTTTATGCTGAAACGAATCGTCGCTTTTGGAATTGATCCATAAGGAATTAGGACCAAATCTAATCCATTGTCAAAGGAAACGATTTCCTTCTTTGGCAGGGTGAAGTTCTTTGGTGCTCCTCCTTTAGGAGGCACTTCTTTTTCTTGGGCAACTGTTCCAATGGAAAAAGCTAGGGCAATGATATATAGAATGGAATGCTTCATTAGGATTGGGTTTTATCGTTTTCTGCCAAAAGTGGATTCACCGTTAAAACGGTTCTGTTTGTTTTTATTAAGTACGTGTCGATAGTTTTTTTGACAACTTTTGGGGTTATCTCCTTAAAGGAATCCTCCAGGGTATTGATTCTTTCTGGATTGTTATCGAACAGGGCAAACGCACATAGTAAATCTGCCCTGCCCAAGCCAAAGGTTCCGCCGATATCATCGTACAATTGTGACCTGATTTTTATAATAGCCTGATCGATCATAGCTTGGTCTATCGAATCCTTTAGGCCGTTCATCACCTCGTCAATAGCTGTAAGAATATCTTCTTTGGAAGTGTCGTTATCATAGGTCAAATCGTACATCCATAGCATGGGGCCTTGGTAATTGAACATATTGCCCAAATAGTTGATTCCTCCACTTACGTTGGAAGTAAATCCTTTTTCCTTTTCCAGTTTTTGGGCCAAAAGGCTATTGTCCCCCTGCACCAAAATTTGATCCAAAAGGCCCATGGCAAAGTATTCTGGGGAATTTCTTTGCGGCATATGATATGCGAGGGCAATGGCCGGTTTATTGGCGAGTGCGTCGTCTTTTACAAAGGTTTTTTCCTCGGTTTGTTTTGGCTCCGAAATGTCCGGTTTTGCTGGTAAATCCGACGCAGGAATATCTCCAAAATATTTTTGGATCCACGCCTTGGTCTCCTCCATTTCAAAATCCCCTACAATAGAAAGTGCGGCATTATTTGGGGCATAATAGGTTTTAAAGAAGCTCGAAACATCTTCCAGATTTGCCGCATCCAAATCTTCTAGGTCACCATAAAAGTTGTGGGCGTTATATCAATTTGTATTCGCATACTGTGGCATGTCCAACCATGGGAATCCGCCATACGGCTGATTGAGAACGTTCACCTTCACCTCGTTTTTTACCACACCCTGTTGGTTGGTCAGGTTTTCCTGGGTGATGTCCAAACCTCGCATACGGTCCGCTTCTGCCCAGAGCATGGTTTCTAATTTATGGGAGGGTACAATTTCAAAATAATTCGTAAAATCAAACCTGGTTGAACCATTGAGGACACCTCCATTTTCCTGTACGAGTTTAATGAACTCCATCTTGCCCAAGTTCTTGGATCCCTGGAACATCATATGTTCAAAAAGGTGTGCAAAACCAGTTCTATCCTTAGGCTCAATTCTAAAACCTATATTATAGTATACGGCAACGATGGCCGTTGGGGAAGTTTTATCCTGCGAAAGGATTACCTTGAGTCCATTGTCCAAGGTATAATATTCCACAGGTACCTTGAACTGCGCTACTTCCTTAGAATTGGTATTCTTTTTTTCATTTTGGTTTTGACAACCAAATATGAATAGAAATAATAATGGAAGTAAAGACATTAATTTCATGTAGTATTTTTTTAAGTGATTAAATGTTTCTATGCTGTAAGACTACATTTTAAAGGTAATGTTACATAATTTCTAGTATTCTTCATTTGGGTACCAATCCAATTGGATTACCTCAATTTTTGGGTTACCGGCGTTGACCAGTTCCTTGAATTTTGAAACATCACCAACATCCGGTCTGCCTCTGTAGTGATAGGGATACACTTGGGCGGGTTTAAAATCCAAAACGGCCGATGCCGCACTTTCAACGGTCATGGTATATGGCAGATTCATGCACACAAAGGCTTTGTCTATGTTCTCCAAGTTCCGCATTTCTGGAATGTCTTCGGTGTCACCGGAGAAATAAATCCGTTGGTCTCCCAAGTTAAGCACGTATCCATTTCCTCTTCCCTTTACATGAAAATCCTTAGCTTCCTCTCGTAAGTTGTACATAGGAATCGCTTCTATCCTTATGCCCTTGATTTCAATATTTTCCCCGTTGTTCAAAACTTCTATTTGCGAATTGAATTCCTCAGGAAGTTGATCTGCGACCGCTTGGGGAACAACAAAGGAAATATTGGAGGTAGTAAGCTCTTGAAGGGTTTCCACATTGAGGTGGTCTCCGTGTATATCTGTTATAAGTATTAAATCCGGTTCATTTTGACCTTCAAAGGCTTTGGCACCTCCCGTAGGGTCAATATAAATGGTGACATCGTTCCATTTTAAAACGGTTGTGGCGTGCTCAATGGGAATCACCTCAATGGAATTGGAAATCGTAGTGGTCCCTAAATCATTGAATTCGGCCGTTTCCATTTCAACGGCTTCCTTGTCATTGGTCTTTTTCTCTCCGTTTTTGCAGGAATAGAAAAGTATTGTTGTAAAAAGTATCAAAAGTAAATTTCTCATTTTTAAAGTATAGTTTAGAGTATTAATTCCATTTTAATATCAGATCGGGCATAAGGCGCACTGTCTTCTAGAACAACTTCCTTAAATCCAAATTTTCTGTAAATGTGCAAAGCCGTATTTAATTTGGTGCTTGAGTACAATTCGATTTTTTCCCATTGATTTCTTTTGCCAAAATCAATAGCATGGGCAAGCATTTGTTGACCGATTTTTAAGCCTTGGAAATTTTCATCCACGGCCATTTTTCCCAACTCAAAGATTCCATCGGACTTTTTCAACAGGGAATAACAGCCCACAGGTATTTGGTTCAATAGTCCTATAAAAATGAGCCCCCCGCGGGTAAGGACATGTTTCTGGCAATCGTTTAGAAGTTCATGATCTTTTTCTTCCACATAAAAAAAGCGTTCTAACCATAGTAAGTTCAAGTCCCTAAATACATTCTTGTATTCTTCTTCAAATGGCACAATCTTTAGCATGTAAGGAAAGTTTGTCGGCTTTTAAAATTATTAATACAAGTTAGGCTTTGAAAACGGATTTAAAATTATTTAACATTAAAAAATCTAAAAACAACTTCCCTACGTATATAGAGTGATACAAACAAACACTTTAGTTGAAAATCAACAAGATTAATTAATTATTACATTATGACCGAAACAAAAAATAACAATGGTTTGAAGGTCCTAGCAGCGTTACTTGGCGTGGTGCTATTGGGTACTATTATCTACACTGTTAGTCTTTATCAGGATAAGAAAAAGACGGAAACCGTTCTTACAAAAGAAAAGGAATTGGTTGTTGAAGATTTGAATAGCTTAAAATCTGAATACGACAAAGCTATTTTAGAGAGCAATGCTACCAATGAGGAATTGGTATCGGCAAGGGACAATATTGCAAAATATATCGATTCCGTAAAAACGATGAAGGCCGATATTTCCGCCTTGTCAAGATACAGAAGACAAGTCGATGTACTTAAGGCCGAAAGAGAGCAGTTGTTGAAACAAGTGGATTCCTTGACACGTTCCAACACCATGATAGCCATGCAAAGGGACAGCACGTATGTTGAGTTGGAAAAACAAACAGTTTTCAACGATTCATTGGTTGTTCAAAACACTCAATTGGCCGATGCCGTTGCAAAAGGTTCTGCCTTGAATTTGTCTAAATTCAATGTTGATGCCGTAAGGGAGCGTAATAGTGGAAAATTGGTTTCCACCCAAAGAGCAAGAGCTACGGATAAATTTAAAATCTGTTTTACGGTAGCTGACAACGTAATCGCTCAAGCCGGTGACAGGGAGTTTTATTTGGAAGTATTGGACCCACAAGGGAATGTAATGGGCGAAAGTTTTTCTAAATCCAATGATGAGGGTGCTTCTATTACCTACAGCAAGGCCACGGAATTCTATTATGAAAACAAGGCTTTGGATGTTTGTGATTACATCAACAAACCAGCAAGTGATTTCCAAGATGGTAATTACATGGTAAATGTATATGATGACAAACTTAAATTATTGGGAACTTCCAAGTTCACTTTGAAATAAGAACACTATCCATTAAGCACAAAAAGGGCGGTCCAATTGAGACCGCCCTTTTTATTTATGTCCCCATTTTTTATTTTAAGCTGCCAACCATATTTTCTGGCTTGACCCATTCGTCATATTCTTCAGCGGTTACGTAGCCTAGATTAACGGCTTCCTCTTTTAGTGTTGTTCCGTTTTTATGCGCTGTGTTCGCAATTTCTGCCGCTTTATAGTATCCTATCTTTGTGTTTAGGGCCGTTACCAACATTAGGGAGTTGTTCAAGAGTTGTTTGATAACCCCATGGTTTGGTTCAATACCAACGGCACAGTGCTCGTCAAAACTGGCACATGCATCCCCCAATAGTTGGGCCGACTGTAGAATATTCGCCGCCATCATGGGTTTGAATACGTTCAATTCATAATGTCCTTGGGTACCCCCCACGGTAATGGCAACATCGTTGCCCATCACTTGTGCGCAGACCATGGTCAAGGCCTCACATTGTGTAGGGTTTACTTTGCCGGGCATGATCGAACTTCCTGGCTCATTGGCCGGAATAATGATTTCGCCGATACCGGAACGTGGCCCCGAGGCCATCATACGAATGTCATTGGCAATTTTATTCAAGGAAACGGCCAATTGTTTCAATGCCCCGTGGCTTTCTACTATAGCATCATGGGCGGCAAGGGCCTCAAATTTGTTTTCGGCCGTTTTAAAGGGCAATCCGGTAAAATCTGCAATGTATTTGGCTACTAGCACATCATAACCTTCTGGTGTGTTCAGTCCGGTTCCCACAGCAGTTCCGCCCAATGCCAATTCACTCAAATGGTCCAAGGTATTTTGCAACGCTTTTATCCCGTGATTTAATTGGGAAACATATCCTGAAAATTCTTGGCCAAGGGTCAGGGGAGTGGCATCCATCAGATGGGTTCTACCTATTTTAACCACATCTTTAAACGCCTTTGCTTTTTTATCCAAGGTATCCCTAAGTTGCTTAACGCCTGGGATGGTCGTTTCTACAATTTTTTTATATGCGGCAATATGCATGCCCGTTGGAAACGTATCGTTCGAAGATTGGGATTTGTTCACATCGTCATTCGGTTGAATCGTTTTTTCTCCTTCGCCAATTACCTTTCCGGCAATTTCATGGGCCCTGTTGGCAATCACTTCATTAACATTCATGTTACTTTGGGTTCCAGAACCTGTTTGCCAAATGACCAAAGGAAATTGATTGTCATGTTTTCCTGTCAGAATTTCATCACAGACTTGGGAAATAAGGTCTCTTTTTTCTTCCGATAGAACCCCAAGCTCACAATTTGCATAGGCGGCCGACTTCTTTAAATAGGCAAATCCATAAACTATATCTAACGGCATGGATGCCGAAGGACCAATTTTAAAATTGTTTCTGGAGCGTTCCGTTTGGGCACCCCAATACTTCTCCTTGGGCACCTTTACCTCGCCCATGGTGTCTTTTTCTATTCTGTAACTCATGATGTTAAATATTTAGGATAACAAATTTAGGGGTTTGCCCAATTATTTGGACTTCAATGCTAATTAAATATTTTTTTAATTTTGACTTGCAAATTGTATCATTTTCAAAGTATCTTTGGAAAGTAAAATGTAGAGTATGTTTGAATTCGACCAATATCTTGGATTTTTAGCTTTTTTGACCATTCTTACAATAGGCTTTTGGTTAATGATTTTCTTATTGACTTTCGTTGTCCCCTATTGGTTGTTTGGAAACATTAGAGAACTTTTAAAGGAAAGGCGAGAAAAGAAAAGAGCTGCGAGACAGGCTTAAAATATAATTGATAAAAAAGGGAAGCGTTTAGCTTCCCTTTTTTATTGTTTTGGTTTCCCGTTTTCTAACCACTAAACTCTTCATCGTCGCCAGAGTCGTCCCTTTCTTGTCTTCTTTCTCGCTGTTTCTTTTGGTTAATACGATATACGAATGAAAGATTGAACTGTCTTACGCGCCATTGGAATTCACTATCCGATGTAAACGTAGGGGTTTGTGTGAAGGATAATCTCTTTCTTGAGTTCAATAAATCGCTAACATTAAAGGCAATGGTACCATTATCTTTAAGGATATCTTTACTAAATGCTAGATTTATGGAGAAAATACCTTTGTTTTCCGTTTGTGCATTTTGGGTGGGACCTCTATAAAAAGCATTGGTCTGCCAATCAATTTTTCCTGGTAGGGTAACCTTGGAACTGAACCTTGAAAACCAACTTGTGTTCTTGGCGCCAAAATCTACACCGTTAAAAAAGCCACTTGAATTAAATTGAAAAAAGTTGAAGCTACCATTGATTCTCCACCATTTGAACGGATTATAAAGTATGCCCACTTCCGCTCCAACGCGTTCATTTGTTGAAAGGTTGATGGGTAGGGACCGTATGATGGCAATTCCGTCAGTTGTCAATTCCCCTGTCTCTTCCTGTATACGTTCAAAAGAGTTTGTTTCTTTTTGATAATATACGGAGGATGTAAGGGTCAATTTTTCCCATCTTTTAAGATAACCCACGTCATATGCATTCGCAAAGGCAGGATCTAAATCTGGATTTCCCTGAAAAACATTGGTTCTACTTGAAAAGGATGGAAAAGGGTTTATAAAGAATCCACGGGGTCTATTGATACGCCTATTATATCCTAAGGAAATATTTTCGTTTTCCGCCAGTTCATAAATTAGGTTTAACGTAGGGAAGAGACCCAAATAATTCTTGTTGAAATCCAAATCGATTTCCGGACCCAAGATATCCTGTAGTGTTTGAATATCAACACCAGTTACTTCGCCTTTTAATTGGGTGTTTTCCAATCGAAGACCGGCAAGAAATGAGAATTTACCGTATTTGTTGCCATATTGGGTATAAAGGGCATTTACGTTTTGGTTAAAGACAAAACGATTGGTAAGTCCTGCATTGGGTTCAAACTGTCCCGTTGCCAAATTTATTTGTTCTAAGGCGAAGTCATTATCATTTTCTTCAAAATTACCCCTATAACCTGCTTCAAATTGAGCATCTCCCATAGGCAAAACATAATCCACCTGTAACAATACTTCGTTCTGTAATTCTATCTGGTCAATATTTTGTGCATCCAATATGGTAGTACTTGGAAAAGTCTCGTTTTCCTCAATTTGTATAGGTTTTATTTCTTCATCGTAGGAATATTGGAAATCTGCCGTCAGTTTGTGACCTTCATCATTGAAATCATTATTGTAATTAAGGGCCAATTGATAACTTTTTTCATCCTCTATCTCAATTTCACGTCTTAGCGTCCTGCTATCAACATTTGTAGAAATAAAACGCGTGGTATTGTTATCCGTTATATCTTCCCCGTCGTTTAAACGACCAAACGCACTTGCTGTAAGTGATGAACTTTCAGTTAGGAAATATTCGATTCCAAAATTGGCATTGAATCCGCTATTGTTTCTATTGATATCCCTATCCTCAATGATTCTATCAAATGCCCCGTTAAAGTAGGTATTATCGAAAAATCCATTTCCCGGGCCTTCCCTATATCGGTAACCTATTGTAGTAAAAATGTTAAAGTTGTCCGTACGAAGGTTAAGGTTAGGGGTAATTGAAAAAGCTCCGGGATAACCCACCGTGGTATTAATTGTACCATTAAACCCCCTTGTTTTTTCTTTCTTTAGTACGATGTTCAAAATACCCGCCGTTCCTTCCGCATCGTATCTAGCTGATGGACTCGTGATTACCTCTACTTTTTCAATGGCATCGGCAGGCAATTGTCTCAAGGCATCGGTAGAACCAAAACCTGCCAGAGCGGATGGTCTTCCATTTATCAAAATCCTTACGTTACCATTGCCTCGCAGCGCTATAGCTCCATCAACATCCACCGTAACGGACGGGATATTATCCAAGGCATCACTAATTGTTGCGCCACTATTGGTTAGATCTTTTCCAACGTTATAGACTTTTTTATCCAATCGTACTTCTACGGTAGTACGTTCGCCAACAACGTCCACTTCATTCAACTGTGCAACATCAAGTGCAAGTTTTATTGTACCCAAATTAGTGGATTGGGTGAAGTTTTGATTGGGGAATTGTTTTGTTTTATAGGAAATATACTCGATTCTGGCGTTATATCTTCCAGGGCTTACCTCAACGGAAAATTTACCCTTGATATCTGTAATTCCGCCAGTTACCTTTTCTGGATTATCGATACTTTGCAGTACCAAGGTCGCATATTCAAGGGGTTGGTTGTTTTCTTGATCCAAAACTGTTCCTGTAATGGTTACAGGAGGTTGACCGTTCCCTGGGCCTCCTTCTGGTCTTTGACTTAAAATAGGTTGTAAAGTAAATAATAGTAGGAGCAAAGGAAAAAGTCTTCTCATAGGTCTAGTTTTAGTTCTTCTTTTTTTGTTTCTTTTTTTGTTTTTTATTCTTTTTTATAGTTTTTTCAACTCCATTTTTTTGAAGTTCCACAAACGCCTCGTATTTTTCCATAGGGAGGCTAGCCTTTAGCTCCTCATCCTGCCTAAGCGTAATCTTATCATATACCTCGCGCATTTTTTCTGGCGGAAGTTTTAAGATTTGAGCCTCTATTCTCTCCTGAACGTACTTCTTTAATATTGAACTTAAAATCGCAGTTTCAAAATCGTTGAGTTGCAATGCTTCCTTGATTGAAGGCATCTCACCATCTACCAATTCTTCGGCTGTTTTAGGTTTCACTTCCTCTGGTGCTTCTTGGGCTTGAGGTATGGCACTACGCTGTCTTCCGTAGCCATAAGCACCCCCATAACCCCCATACCCGTAACCATATTGGCTATAAGCTTCAGCTCCCACGAAGAGCAATAAGGCGATTATTGTTACACTAAAACAATTCAATTTTATTGTACTTTTCATAACGTTAGATTGTTTAATTTGACTAAGGTTTAAGCGGCTTTGGTTAATTATTTGTTAATGGTTGGGCCTTCTATTAGGATAACTTTAGTAAATAAGTTTCTTAATGTTTTCCGGTGGTCTACCTATTACCGCCAATTGATTTTTTATAACTATCGGTCTCTCAATTAGTTTAGGGTTTTCGACCAAGGCATCCAAAATTTCCTCATGGGTCAATTTGCGGCTTTTATACTTTTCCTTCCAGACCGACTCATTTTTTCGGACTAAATTTTCAGCTGATATCCCCAAGTACCTCAGTATATCCCGTAACTCATCTTTAGTGGGAACATCTTCCAAATATTTCCGTACTTCAAACTCCTTGCCAGATTTTTCCAAAATTTCCAGACCCTCCCTCGATTTTCTACATCTAGGGTTGTGGTAAATTTTAATCATTGTTTAATCATATTTATATTACTCTTCCTCTTTCTGTCCCATCACCATGAGGTAAGCCTTTAAAAAAGCATCTATCTCCCCGTCCATGACCGCATCTACATTCCCCGTTTCCTCACTCGTACGCACGTCCTTTACGAGCTTATATGGGTGCATGACATAATTCCTTATTTGGGAACCCCATTCTATCTTCATTTTGGAGGACTCTATTTCTTGGCGTGCTTCCATTTTTTTACGCAGCTCTATTTCATAAAGTTGCGATTTCAACATCTTCATAGCAGTGGCCCTGTTGTCATGCTGACTTCTGGAATCTGAACACGATATTTGTATACCCGTTGGATGGTGTACCAACTGCACTTTGGTTTCCACTTTGTTCACGTTCTGACCTCCCGCGCCGCTTGACCTGGCCGTGGTAATGGTAATATCAGCTGGATTAACATCTATCTCAATACTGTCGTCGACCAAAGGGTATACATAAACAGAAACAAAAGATGTATGCCTTTTGGCATTACTGTCAAAAGGGGAAATCCGTACCAATCTATGCACACCGTTCTCACCTTTCAACCAACCAAAGGCATATTCTCCATCAATCTCTAATGTGACGGTTTTTATGCCGGCAACATCGCCCTCTTGAAAGTTAAGCTCTTTTACTTTATAGCCGTTTTTTTCGGCCCACATCATGTACATCCGCATTAACATGGAGGCCCAGTCGCAACTCTCCGTACCTCCGGCTCCTGCAGTAATCTGAAGAACGGCAGGCAGTTCATCCCCTTCTTCGGAAAGCATATTCTTGAATTCCATTTTTTCTAAGGAATTCAAGGCCCTTTCATATTGGGCTTCTACTTCTTCTTCGGAAACTTCACCTTCCTGTAGAAACTCGATAAGGACTTCCAAGTCGGTTACCAGCGTCTTGGCAGCATTGAAGTCGTCAACCCATTGCTTTTTGGATTGGATGTATTTCATATGAGCCTGAGCTTCCTGTGGGTTGTCCCAAAAATTGGGTGCCAAGGTCTTTTCCTGCTCGTTCTCTATTTCAATAAGTTTGGCATCAATGTCAAAGATACCTCCTTAACGCACCAAGGCGATCAATAAGACCTTTATAGTGGTCCGTAGTAATTATCATCTGTGATATTTTTTGGTAAAAGTACTATTCTTTTTGACCAATTTTGAATTAGTTTGTTGGGATTATTGCTGTATTTGCCTTTGATGATTTTTTACCACAACGGAATGTGTCGTTGTATGGTTGCCCAAGGAATGAACGATGCCCTTTAGAGGGGAACAATCATTATAATCCTTGCCATGGCAGACTTTAATGTGGTCCATATTGGCAAGTACATCGTTGGTAGGATCAAGGCCTAGCCAACCGTAACTGGGTACATAAGCCTCTACCCATGCATGCATTTGTGAATCTCCCAAATACCCACTTTCATGGTTAAGATAACCTGCAACGTATCTACACGGTATATTATTTTGACGGCAAATGGCGCAAAATAGATGGGCAAAGTCCTGACACACCCCTGTTCGCTGTTTCAAGATGGTCTCCAATGTGGAGGTTGTGTCCGTTACCCCAGACCTATACGCAATATGGGAATGTGTCCAATGGTTTAAATCTTTTAGGTTCTCAAAAATTCCCCTGTTGCTTCCAAATTGGAAAAGGCCCTGCTTTTCTTTGGGTATCTTGGTCAAGGAAGTTACTTTTAAATACTGCTCAAAATCGATTTTGAATTCAAGCGAACCAATTTCCTTCCATGAAGATTCAACCTGGGCAAAACTAGTTTGTTCCGGTAGGTTTTTCTTTGATTTAAGTACTTTAAACGTGGCTTCAAAGCAAATATGCTTGAACTTATTTTGGGGATGTATCTTAATGGTATTGAAGCCAAATCCATTAATCGAAAATTGGTTGATACAATGTAAGGAATTGGAAAAATCGAATTCCTTTAATTTTTGGGTTTTATTTTCAAGGGGAATGATTAAAAATTGCCAATACGCGTCATGGACCCAATTATCATAGATATTTTCAGATTTGTAGGTAACCGTATATTCTTTGCGCATCTGGAATGTAAAAGTAGCTTATTTGTAAACACTAGTAGCTAAAAAACTCCTCGTCTACCTTATTGCTAATTTTGTCAAGACTGCTAAGGATATTTTCGATAAAGGATTTAATATCCTGTTCAATTTCTTCAATATACTTGTACTCATACTCGGCCCGTACCCTTCCAATAAGGAAGGCCGTGGATTCCTTATTATAGCGTCTCTCCGGGTTTAGGATTTTTACATGTTCATAAAATTGATTCAAGGAATTCATGACCGATCTTGGACAATTGGGGTTTAGTATCAAAAATTCCAAGGTGGAAATGCTGGTAGGCGTTTTTTTGTAATACCTCCGCATCATATCGTAGGATTCCGCACATTTTAGCAGCGTAGTCCACTCAAAACTTTTTGTAAATGCGTCCTCATAACTTCCCTGGGCCAAAATGGCATCATTATATTTGGAGTTTATCATTCTAGTAATCTGTGTGGCCCTTTCGATATTTACGCCCATCATAATTATGGCATAAACAGAGTCGTGCAATAGGGTTCCCCTTATCTTTCCCCTTAGAATGGCGCTCATTTCCGTAACGTTGGTTGTAAAATCATGGAGTCCACTTTTAACGAAGACTTCCTTTGGGTAATTGAGCACAAAGTGGTAGAATTTATTGATGGATTCATAGAGTTCCGTAGATATTAAATCCCGGGCACTATTGGCATTTTCCCTTGCATATCTAACGTTGTTCAGAATAGAGGTAACAAAATTGGTGTCTACTCCTATCTTAAACAGGACATTTTCCTCATTGAGGATAATATGGGAGTCTTTTACGGGTTCCCCAACCATGAATAACATGGATCTAAGTACAAATTGTCTGTCCTGTGAAATATGGTTGGGTGCATCCAAAGAAGAAAAATAGTTCACGTTCATGTAACGTGCAATATGTTCAGAACGCTCTATGTATCGTCCCATCCAAAAAAGATTGTTGGCTACTCTTGCTAGCATGTGTAATTTATTTTTTTAGAACCCAGGTATCTTTGGAACCACCACCTTGGGAGGAGTTGACAATTAAATTCCCTTTTTTAAGGGCTACTCGCGTTAAACCGCCTTTTAATACAAATTCCTTGTCCTTGCCCAATATGGTAAAAGTTCTTAAATCTACATGGCGCTGTTCAAAGGATTCGGTATCATCTATATAGGTAGGATGCACCGATAGTGACATGATGGGCTGTGCGACATATTTTCTGGGATTTTCCTTCACTTGTTTGCGTACTTCCTCAATTTCTTTTGGAGTTAGGCGATTTCCTATGGAGATACCATAACCGCCCGCTTCGTCCACGGGTTTTACGACCAATTCCGATATGTTTTCCAATACATAGTTCAATTCGTCCGGTCTACTGCAATGATAGGTGTGTACATTATTAAGGATGGGTTCTTCTTTTAAATAGTATTTTATGATTTCAGGCATATAGGTGTAAACGGCCTTGTCATCGGCTACGCCGGTACCAGGGGCATTGGCCAGGGTGACATTGCCTTTTTTGTAGGCAGCAAATAATCCGGGAACACCCAAAGCGGAATCCGGCCTAAACTCCAAGGGATCCAAGAAGGCATCGTCTATTCTTCGATAGATCACATCTACCTTTTCCGGTCCTTTTATCGTTTTCATATATACAAAATCGTTCTCTACGAACAAATCCCTACCTTCTACCAGTTCAACGCCCATGGTCTTGGCCAAATAGGAATGCTCATAAAAAGCGGAATTATACATGCCCGGTGTAATTACCACGCAGTTTGGAATATCCACACCCTTGGGTTTAACAGATTCCAACTGCTCCAAAAGGTTTTCCGCATAATCCGTAACGGTATAGGTCTGATAATGGTTAAAAACACCAAATAAGGCCCTTTTTAAAGCCGTCCTGTTACAAATTACATAACTTACACCGGACGGACATCTAATATTGTCCTCCAAAACATAGTATTGACCGTCCTTGTGTTTTATAATGTCCGTTCCAGATATGTGATTGTAAATGCCGCCAGGCGGATTCAATCCGTTCATCTGATCTAAATAGTTGGCCGAGGAGGTAATCAGTTCCAAAGGTACTACCTTGTCCTTAAGTATTTTTTTATCGTGATAAATATCCCATAAAAATAGGTTCAAAGCCTTGGCCCGTTGAATGGACCCCCTTTCGATCACATCCCATTCATCCTGGTCGATGATTCTTGGAAATAAATCAAAGGGAAAAATCTTTTCTTGTACATTATCTTCCCCATATACTTGAAAGGTGATGCCTTGATTGAAAAAGGAGGCTTTCGCCTTGGAATTAAGATTGATATAATCTTGGATGGAATGACCTCCATAAATATCAAAAAGTTTTTGGTATACGTCCTTTATGTTTCCGTTGCTATCGTAGATTTCATCAAATAAATCGGGGTTTCTCTGATATGAAGAAAAAATTTGATTCTCAATGTTAGACATACATTATGTTTTGTTAAAAGGTATAAAATTTTACAGAAAGTCCCCTTGGCATTTCAATATTAATTGGGTGTAATAATTTTCTTTTCAACAAAAATCCAGTGTCTTTTTTAGATAACTCTATGTTTCTCCGTTTATGCCATTACCAGTTCATATTTTAGTTTTAAATTATCTATTTTTAACTCCAAACTAATTTAGAAAATGAAAAATTCAAGCCCATTTTGGTTATTATTGCTCCTTTGCTGTTTCTCACAAGCTTATGGTCAGTTTTCAGAGAATAAAAAGAATTATGAAAAGTTCGAAGGTCTTTTTGATTTTTACTATGATTCCAAGACGGACAAAATCTATCTAGAGGTTTCTGATTTGGAAAAGGAATTTCTCTATGTTTCTTCCCTGAGCAGTGGTATAGGAAGTAATGATATTGGCTTGGATAGGGGTCAATTGGGAAATGAGCAGGTAGTTTTCTTTAGAAAAGCGGGGAACAAACTTATGTTGGTTCAGCCTAATTTAAAGTTTAGGGCCCTGACGGATAATGCCCTCGAAAAGAAATCCGTAGAGCAGGCATTCGCCAAATCCATATTATATGGTTTTCCTATAGAAGAGGAAAAAAATGGAACGTATGTTATAGATATATCCGGATTTTTAATGCAGGATACCCATGGTGTAATTCAAAGACTGCAAAGAACCGATCAGGGAAACTATAGTTTGGACAAGGAAAAGAGTGCCATGGCCATGGATAGGACCAAAGCTTTTCCCAAGAATATAGAATTTGACGTAACATTGACTTTTAAGGGAAGTCCAAAAGGAAGTTATGTACGAAGTGTGGTGCCAAACCCAGAGCTTATCACCGTGGCCCAACATCATTCCTTTGTGGAACTTCCGGACGATGGTTTTGAAAAAAGGGATTTCGACCCACGGTCCGGGGCCTATCCCTTTGCTTACTACGATTATGCAACTCCAGTGGAGGAATCCCTGGTCAAAAGGTTTATACCCAGACACCGATTGAAAAAGAAAAACCCCGATGCCGAAATTAGTGAAGCTGTCGAGCCCATCATTTATTATTTGGATAACGGTACACCGGAACCCGTGCGAAGTGCCCTTTTGGAAGGCGGGAAATGGTGGAACCAGGCCTTTGAGGCCATTGGCTATAAGGATGCCTTTCAGGTAAAAATGTTGCCGGACGATGCAGATCCCTTGGATGTACGGTACAATGTGATACAATGGGTACACCGATCCACAAGGGGGTGGAGCTATGGTTCCAGTGTATCCGACCCAAGAACCGGGGAAATCATCAAGGGGCATGTGAGTTTGGGAAGTTTACGTATCCGTCAGGATTTCTTGATCGCCCAGGCCCTTATGAACAAGCCCTTTGAAGAAAGGGATGACAATTACCGGCCCATGTTGGATTTGGCCTTGGCCAGAATCCGTCAATTATCGGCCCATGAAATAGGACATACATTGGGCTTTTCACACAACTTTGCAGCCAGCACCAATGGCAGGGCTTCGGTTATGGATTATCCACACCCGCAATTTTCCGTTAAAAATGGCCAGGTCGATTTTTCAAATGCCTATGATACGGGTATAGGGGAATGGGATAAAGTGATCGTAGCCTATGCCTACAGCGATTTTCCTGATGGTACCGATGAAAGGAAGGCATTGAACCAAATTTTGGAAAAGGCCACTTCAGATGGCTTACGTTACATATCCGATCAAGATGCACGACCACAGGGCGGCGCCCACTTATATGCCCACCTTTGGGACAATGGAAAATCCATTGGGGATGAATTACTGGATATGTTAAAGATCAGGGAGACGGCCATATCCAACTTCTCTATCGATAATATCCGTACCAATGAGGCAAATTCCGTTTTGGAGGACGTTTTTGCTCCGTTGTACTTTTTCCATCGGTATCAAACCGAGGCAGCTACAAAGATTATAGGAGGTTTGGATTATAACTATACGGTCAAGGGGGATGGCCAATTAACCGTGGCACCCATAGACAAGAAAATTCAGGAGCAAACTTTAAAGGCAGTTTTAAGGACTTTGGACGCTGATGAAATTGCAATACCAAAGGACAAATTGACTCTTTTTCCTCCACGGGCGATAGGTTTTGGAAGTACAAGGGAATCCTTTAACGGAAAGACTGGTGTCTCATTTGATGCGCTATCCGCTCCGGAAACCGCGGCAGATATGACCCTTGGATTATTACTGCATCCGGAAAGGGCCTCTAGGTTAATACAACAAAAAGCTTTAGACCCCAACAATATTGGGTTGGAAGAGGTAATGGCCGAAGTGGTTTCCAATACCTTCGGAAAGAATCAAAAAGATTCCTATCTACATGAAGTGCAGCAAAACATAAATTTTAGGGTACTTTTTCATCTGATGAACTTGGCGGCCAGTGATGCCGTCCATCCTCAAGTAAATGCGATAGCCAATATGCAACTTAAAAGTTTAAATTCGGTAAATATGGAGAATGCGGCGATCAAAGGTGAAATAAACCGTAGGATTACAAATTATTATGAGCATCCCAGTAATTTCAAGGTGGTTCCCGCACCCAAGCTTCCTGATGGTTCGCCCATAGGAATGGATTGTTTTCATTAATCATCAGCATTAGCATTTCATGAAAATTAATTTGATAAGTGATACGGTCACAAAACCCACCCCAGGAATGTTGGATGCGATGATGTCCGCCAATGTTGGTGACGACGTATTTAAAAATGACCCCTCAGTGAATGCTTTGGAGGAAAAAGTTGCACAGATGTTCGGGATGGAGGCAGCACTTTTTTTTCCAAGCGGGACGATGACCAATCAAACCGCCATTAAACTGCATACCCAGCCTGGAGAACAATTGATATGCGATAAGTATGCCCATGTTTTCAACTATGAGGGTGGTGGCGTAAGCTTTAACAGTGGAGTTTCCTGCAGGCTTTTGGATGGCCATCGCGGTATGGTAACGGCCAAACAGGTGGAGGAGGCTATCAATCCGCCCGATTTTTATCACAGCCCTTTGACCTCCTTGGTATGTATTGAAAATACCACGAACAAAGGGGGAGGGGCCTGTTGGGATATTGAGGAGCTGCAACGGATCAAAGGGGTCTGTGAAAAGCATGGGCTGCACTATCATTTGGACGGCGCTAGATTGTGGAATGCCTTGGTGACAAAAAATGAAACTCCTGAACAATACGGTAAACTCTTTGAAACCATCAGTGTTTGCTTGAGCAAGGGTTTGGGCTGCCCGGTAGGTTCCATACTCTTGGGCCGTAAGGAGCACATTCATAATGCATTAAGGATACGAAAAATTTTGGGTGGGGGCATGCGACAATCTGGGTTCTTGGCGGCTGCGGGGATTTATGCCCTGGACCATCATATTGAAAGATTGGCGGAAGACCATTCAAAAGCCACTGAAATTGGTAGGGAACTCAACACCTTGTCTTTTATAAAAAAAGTGGAGCCCATTGAAACCAACATCGTCATTTTTGAAATAGACGAGGACTATATGTCCAGTGCCGACTTTAATTCAAGATTGGTAGAGAAGGATATCCATATCATTAGCATGGGTCAAGGAAAACTGCGTATGGTAACCCACATGGACTATACGGATGAAATGCACGCTTATTTTTTGGGGACATTAAAACGATTATAATTAAGGACGCTAGGTGACCTTCACTGGATCAAGATATTCTTCAGGTTTTTTATTCCATTTTCCATACCGGCCTCGGAATTATAAAGACCACTGTTACCTACTACCGTGCCTTGCCCGTTTTTAAGGTGAAAAAGAAATTTCCCTTCAAAGTTTGTTTTTCGCTCAAATCGCTTGATGGGAAGATTGGTGTCCTTGAGTTCGTTAAGGGCGTTCTCCAAGGATTGGGAATCTGCGAATTCCACACTTTCCAACAATATCTTTCCGGTGGCCGATTTTACCACGAACTGATAATATTTATCCTCCTTGTTTTTTACCTCGATCATACCAATTCTTTCCTTTAAAGATAGGTAATTTGAACGTATGCTATTGGAATAGTTGATTTGATAGTCGGGTTAGGAAATACCCCGATGCTTCCTTTAAAATCAAAATTTAATTTCTTTGGGATACCCCAAGGGCTTGCGCTGCATTTTTATTATTTGAACAGGGAATCCATACCGGGAATATTGGGCATTCCTTCCTTGGCAACGGCTGCCAATTCCGTTTCCTGTACGCTGGTCGCCCTTTGTATGGCCTTGTTCAATGTTAGGATAAGATAATCTTCCAACTGTTCCTTGTCCGATAGTAGTTCATTGGAAATATCGATTTTTTTGATTTCCCTATTGGCGGTTAAGGTAACCGAAAGGGAACCGTCCGCAGATTTTTCATCGATCAGGACCGTGTCCATTCTTTTTTTGGTTTCTTCCACTTTTTTCTGGGTCTCTTTGAGTTTTCCCATCATGCCCATCATATCTCCAAACATAGCCGACTGTTTTTTGTTTACATTTCAAAGTTAATGAAATGTTCACATTCCTGCTTGTAACAATTTCAGTAAAACTATCATTCGTTGCTCCAAAGAATAAGTTTATTTTTGCGACCATCTGAAATTGGAAAAGTGGAACGCATGACAACATGGAAAGCCCCTAAAGCTAGAAAAGAACCAAAGGAATTGATTGCCCATAACGATGTTAGAATCGATAATTACTATTGGCTCAATCAAAGGGAAAATCAAGAGGTCCTGGCCTATCTACAAAGTGAAAATGACTTTTACGATAAAGGCACCGAGCACACCAAGGCTTTTCAAGAGGAACTTTTCAAGGAAATGAAATCAAGGATAAAGGAAGATGACGCTTCGGTTCCCTATAAATTGGATGGCTATTGGTACAAAACTAGGTATGAAATAGGAAGCGAGTACCCAATTTATTCTCGTTTTAGGGAAACCTTGGATTCCGAAGAGGAAATTATGTTCGATGGAAATGAGATGGCCAAGGGAACCGATTATTTTAGTTTGGGCGGAATTGCCGTTAGTCCGGATAATTCGTTGGCCATATTTGGCGTGGATACGGTTTCCAGGAGACAATACACACTTCAGGTTAAAAACTTGGGGACGGGTGAAATATATCCGGAGAAAATAGAGAACACCACAGGAGGCGGTGTTTGGTCCAACGACAATAAAACCTTTTATTACACCAAGAAAGACCCTGTAACCTTACGTTCCGATAAAATTTATAAACATATTTTGGGAACCCCAGTGACGGATGATATCCTGGTGTTTCATGAGGAGGACGATACATTTAGCACCTTCGTCTACAAGACCAAGTCTAAAAAGTACATTGTAATTGGGTCCCATAGTACCATGACCTCCGAGTTTCAGATGCTATCTCTTGAAAGCCCAGGAGAGGGCTTTAAAATGTTTTCTCCAAGGGAAAGAGGGGTGGAGTATTCTATTTTCCATTTTGATGACTCGTTTTATATTCTCACCAATAAGGATGGAGCTACCAATTTTAAGTTGATGAAGGTAGGGGAGAACCTTACACATGCCGCCTATTGGGAAGAATTCATTCCCCACCGGGAGGATGTGTTGTTGGAGGATGTGGATATTTTTAAGGAATACTACGTGCTTTCCGAACGGGAAAACGGACTTAACCAAATCAAGATTGTAAGATGGGATGGTTCGGATGCGTATTACCTACCTTTTTCGAGCGAAACCTACACGGCCCACGTGGGGAACAATCGGGATTTTGACACGCATATTCTCAGATATTCTTACAATTCATTGACCACTCCAAGTTCTGTGATCGATTTTAATATGGCGACCAAGGAAGAAACCGTCATGAAGGTGCAAGAGGTATTGGGGGGCAATTTTGACAAGGATAAGTATGTTGAAATGCGCCTTTGTGCGCCGGCGAGGGACGGATCAAAAATTCCCATTTCCTTGGTTCATCACAAGGATACGAATCTTTCCAAGAACACTCCGTTGTTACAATATGCCTATGGTTCTTATGGGTACACCATCGACCCCTATTTTTCAACGGTACGGTTGAGCCTCTTGGATAGAGGGTTTGCCTATGCTATTGCCCATATTCGGGGAGGTGAATATTTGGGCAGACAATGGTATGAGGATGGTAAGCTTTTAAGCAAGATGAACACGTTCACGGACTTTATCGATTGTTCCAAATACCTTATTGACCAGCATTTGACCAGTGCGGAACATTTGTATGCCATGGGAGGTTCCGCAGGTGGGCTTTTGATGGGAGTCGTTATCAATATGGCCCCGGAATTGTATAATGGGGTCATAGCCTCTGTTCCTTTTGTGGATGTGGTGACCACAATGCTGGATGATTCCATTCCTCTTACCACAGGGGAATACGACGAATGGGGCAATCCAAATGAATTGGAATATTACAATTACATGAAGTCCTATTCTCCCTATGATAATGTAAAGGCACAGGATTACCCCAATTTATATATTACGACGGGATTGCACGATTCGCAAGTTCAATATTTTGAACCTGCAAAATGGGTGGCAAAATTAAGGGAACTGAAAAAAAATGACAAACTACTTTACTTTGATATAAACATGGAAGCAGGTCATGGCGGGGCTTCCGGAAGGTTTGAGGCACTAAGGGAAGCCGTGAAGGAGTATGCTTTTTTGTTGGATTTGGAAGGAAAAATAGTACTGTAGAAAAAAAATAGTAGATTTGTAGCAAATTTTAACAAATCCATGATTTGCTAAAAATAAACAAAACTTATCCCCCCTATGGAAAATAAGATAAAGGCTAACAACAATATCTTAGAATTAATTGGGAAAACACCGCTGGTAAAACTTAACAAGATTACCGAAAACTTTACAGGTGACTTTTATGCCAAAGTAGAGGCATTTAATCCGGGACATTCCTCCAAAGACCGTATCGCGATACACATTATAGAAGAAGCCGAGAAAAAGGGTCTCTTAAAGGAAGGCAGTACCATCATTGAAACTACCTCAGGTAATACAGGTTTTAGTATTGCTATGGTAAGTATCATAAAAGGTTACAAGTGCATATTGGCGGTCAGTTCAAAATCCTCCGCAGATAAAATAGATATGCTTCGTTCCATGGGTGCTGAGGTTTATGTATGTCCGGCCCATGTAAGTGCGGATGACCCAAGATCCTATTATCAGGTTGCCAAGCGATTGCATAATGAAACTAAAAATTCTATCTATATAAATCAGTACTTCAATGAACTGAATATGGATGCGCATTACAGGTCCACAGGTCCAGAAATTTGGGAGCAGACCGCTGGGCAGATTACCCATTTGGTGGCTTGTAGCGGAACGGGTGGAACCATATCCGGAACCGCACGTTTCTTAAAGGAGCAAAATCCGAATATTAAGATTATCGGTGTGGATGCCTATGGCTCTGTATTGAAAAAATATCATGAAACAGGTAACTTGGATACCAATGAAATCTACCCATACCGAATTGAAGGATTGGGTAAAAATTTGATACCATCTGCGACCGACTTTCAAATTATCGATGAGTTTATCAAAGTAACCGATGCCGAAAGTGCTCATACTGCAAGGGAAATTTCAAGGACAGAAGGCATTTTTGTAGGCTACACCAGTGGAGCCGCCATGCAGGCAGTGAAACAGTTGGATGAATTGGGTAAGTTTGACAAGGATAGTAAAGTAGTAGTCATATTCCCAGACCATGGTTCAAGATATATGAGCAAAATATATAGTGATCAATGGATGGACGATCAAGGATTTTTGGAAACGAATCCCGTTGAGGCAAAACAGGAGATTCAATTTATAAAATAGAAATACCTTTAAGGAAAATATAGAAGCGGGCTTTAAGCCCGCTTTTTTGTGTCTATAAATAATTTATGAATGCTGTCCAAAAATTTTTACTTTTGCAGGCAGAATCAAAATTTGGCAATGAGAGACTTATTTGAAAGAATCATAGAGAATAAAGGCCCTTTGGGAAAATGGGCTTCACAGGCAGAAGGATATTTTGTATTTCCAAAGTTGGAAGGTCCCATTTCCAATAGGATGAAGTTCCAAGGGAAGGATGTTATCACTTGGAGTATAAACGATTATTTAGGTCTTGCCAATTTGCCCGAAATAAAAAAGGTGGATGGTGAAGCTGCGGCCGAACACGGAGCTGCATATCCCATGGGAGCAAGAATGATGAGCGGGCATACAGATTACCATGAACAATTGGAAAAGGAGTTGGCCGCATTTGTCAATAAAGAGGCTTCTTACCTGCTTAATTTTGGGTACCAAGGATTTATGTCCGTTGTTGATGCATTGGTGACCAAAGACGATATCATTGTATATGATGTGGACTGCCATGCATGTATTATTGATGGGGTTAGGTTGCATATGGGCAAAAGATTTACGTTTACCCATAACAACGCCGAGAGTCTGGAAAAGAACCTTGAGCGTGCCACCAAATTGGCAGAGCAGACTGGGGGCGGTATTTTGGTGATTTCCGAAGGTGTTTTTGGTATGCGTGGAGAGCAAGGTATTTTAAGAGAAATAGTTGCATTAAAGAAGAAATTCAATTTTAGGTTGTTGGTAGATGATGCCCATGGTTTTGGGACTCTGGGTAAAACTGGAGCTGGAGCCGGTGAAGAACAGGGTATTCAGGATGATATCGATGTGTATTTGGCCACGTTTGCCAAGTCAATGGCCAGTATAGGGGCTTTCGTAGCGGCCGATCAGGAAATCATAGATTACTTAAAATACAACTTGCGTTCCCAGATGTTTGCAAAATCACTCCCCATGGTGTATGTGAAAGGAGCTTTGAAACGTTTGGATATGCTGCGAACCATGCCTGAACTTAAAGCAAAGCTTTGGGAAAATGTCAATGCACTTCAAAATGGACTTAAGGAGAGAGGTTTTGATATTGGAACGACCACCAGTTGTGTGACCCCTGTGTACTTAAACGGTAGTATTCCTGAAGCCATGGCACTTGTAAAGGATTTGAGGGAGAATTACGGAATTTTTTGTTCTATCGTGGTATATCCGGTTATTCCTAAGGGCTTGATTTTGTTGCGATTGATTCCAACTGCTACCCATACCATAGAGGATATTAACGAGACTTTGGACGCTTTTTCGGCTATTAGGGATCGATTGGAAAATGGGACCTATAAAAGATTATCGGCCGCCGTTGCTGCTGCCATGGGAGAATAATTTAGGATTTTCTTTTACTATATAAAAAAAGGCTCAAACGTATCGTTTGAGCCTTTTTTTATAGATTTTTCCTATAAGTCCTTCTTCTCTTGTAGACCGTTGGGCTGAAATGTTTCCACATTTGTTTTATGGCGAGATTATTCTCCAATTCTGGGGTCCTATAGCACATTTGCACACCTTTTTTCTTAAATATCTTATAGTATTCATTGAATATAATGGCCGTAACGCCTTTGTTTTGAAATTCAGGATGGATTCCTATTAAATAAAAGATGGCATCTTTGTTATTCCTTTTTGCAGACAATAGATAAAAAATACCTAGTGGGAACAATTTGCCTTTTGCCTTTTGTAACGCTTTTGAATAGGAAGGCATTACGATCGCAAAGGAAATTAGTTTGTCGTTTTTGTCCAGGATAAATTTTATATACTCAGGATTTATAAAGCTGATATATTTTTTTTTGAAATAGGCCTTTTGTATTTCGGTAATGGGGACAAAAGACGAAAGTTTGGCATAGGTTGCATTAAAAAGGTCGAACATCTCGTCCACATAGGGCATTACCTCCTTGGTATTGGTAAAGTTCTTTTCCCTTAAGCCATACCTTCTTTTGACAATATCGTTTAGTTTGGTAAAAAGGGAAGGGTCTGCGTTACTTGCAGGAAACTTATTTTCCAGGTATTCTTTCTCCTTAACAAATCCAAAATCGGTATAGTGCTTTTCATAATATGGATGGTTATACCAAGTAACCATGGAGCCTATATGGTCAAAACCATCTACTAGCACGCCTACTTTGTCCAGATTGGAAAAGCCTACTGGGCCTTCCATGAATTCTAGGTCATTTTCCCTTCCTATTTCCGCTACTTTATCCAATAAAACTTTTGAAACATTGGGGTCATCAATAAAATCGAACCAGCCAAATCGCATTTTCTTGATGTTTTGCTGGCCAATTTCCAATCTGTTGATAATTGCGGCCACCCTGCCCACCAAGGTTTGTTCCTTGTAGGCCAGAAAAAAACGGGCATCCGCATCTATAAACACCGGATTTATATCCTTGTTGAACGAGTCAAGTTCGTCTTTGATTATGGGGGGTACCCAATATTTCGAATCCTTATAAAGTGAAAAAGGAAAGGTAACGAATTGCTTGAGCTCCTTCGTATTGGCAACCTCTTTTAGTGTGATCATTGATGCTTCTTAGAACCATCAATATTAGGAATATTAATCAATACCGAAAAATAGGGAGCAGTTAAAAGTGAACCGTGAGGATTTTTCCTTAGAAGTCTATTTCACTGTAATTCCCATTTCCTTGTTTTTGGGCCTTTTTGAGTTTTCTCAATTGCTTTTTGGAAGGGCCTAAATCTATATCTTCCGCACCCCTTCCCTTGGTCTTTCTATTTTTACGCTGCTCTTTATTCATGGAGTTTTTCTTAATTGCACCGCCATTTTCATTTGCTTTTTGATCATCTATGGGAACAAGGGTGTCTTTGTGAAAATCGAATCTATAGGATCCGCCGGCACTTACAAAAACCCTGGATGGTGTATTTTTAAAACTAGCGCCAAGTCCAAGGTCCACTTGCATTCGCTCATTCAACAAGTACGCAACACCTCCCCTTAACAATAAATCGGAATATCTATCGCTTTGTATCCCTTGATGCTCTAAAAAAGCACTCCATTTGGGATTTCTAAAGGCATGGGAAACGGATATTATGTAACTCAGCTCGGGATCATCCGTACCAATTCTGTCATAAGCTGTATTTGTAATCATTACCATTCTTGGGGTCATCCTACTTTGAGTGGCCAACATAACCCTAGGTGAAATCGTTGGTTCACCCGGATAATATGGATTGTCTCCCAAAACGAAATTGGCACCGGCATACAGGGAGACCGCGGGCAAAAGGTTCTTTAATTGAAATTTGTGGTTGGCGCGCCAACTATAAAGATTGGGTTTATTGCGCTCTGGATTTTTATAAGGGTCGTAGAGTAAATATTTCAATCCCAATCTGTTTCTGGAGAAATCCCTCCTTTTGGCCTTTAGGTCAAAGAAATCATAGATAATATCCTGATCTTGAAAAGTACCTTCATAATTGAGCTCCAATCGTTCAAAAAGAAGCCCGTATCGTAACGAAAAGTTGGTTCCCCAAAGATCGGATTGTGTATTCAAAAGGGTATGGTCGCTCTGTTCGTAAAAAAGACCCATTTCCACTTGCACCACATTTTTACCAACGGCATAGGCACTAACGGAGAGTCCTGGCCTGTTGGAATTGATTACATCCGTATATTGAGACATGACCGATAGTGGTGCGATCAACAGAATTATAAATTGAAATAGGATTCTTTTGGTAATAAAGGGCTTACCCATGGAAACGACTTTATAATTATTTTAATACTTTGAATCTAGTTATACAACGTGAGAATTGTATTTTTGATATATCGTAATCCAAATAAATGGCATTTTTAAAGGCAATATTGGTAATTCTTTTGGTGTACTACCTGCTAAAAATTTTGGTAAGGATGTTTGCGCCACAAATATTGAATTACGCGGCCAAAAAGACGGAATCACATTTTCGAAAGACGTTTGAGGGATTCCCTATGGATTCCAATCAAAAGGAGGAAAAGGTAGGTGATGTTATTATCAATAAGAAATCGACCAAGAAAAATAACAATTCCGAAAAAGTTGGGGAATATATCGATTTTGAAGAAATAGACTAGCTATCTTTGTTTAACCAACCACCGGAACATGAAGAAAGGTCTAAAATTCTTTTTCACCCATTTTTTTGTAACCGTATTTTTTACAGTAATAGCCCTAGCTTACTTCCACCCTGTACTTCAAGGAAAGGTTATTTTTCAAAATGATATTGCCCAATATACGGGCATGGCCAAAGAGCAAAATGACTTTAGAAAAAGAAATGATACGGAGCCTTATTGGACCAATAGTGCTTTTGGTGGCATGCCCACCTATCAATTAGGGGCAAATTATCCACACAACTACGTCAAGAAATTGGATAGGCTTATTCGATTTTTGCCTAGGCCCGCGGATTATTTATTTCTTTACTTTATAGGTTTCTATATCCTGCTCTGTTGTTTAAAGGTCGATTATAAACTCGCGATCTTAGGTGCATTGGCCTTTGGTTTTTCCACATATTTAATCATTATCATTGGAGCGGGTCATAACGCAAAGGCCCATGCATTGGCATACTTGCCCATCCTTTTGGCCGGTATTATATTGGTGTTCAGAAAAAAATATCTATCCGGGTTTTTGGTGGCGGCATTGGGAATGGCCCTGGAAATAGTGGCCAACCACTACCAAATGACCTATTACTTTATGCTGTTGGTGTTGGTTTTGGGCATAGCTTATTTGGTCGATGCCATAAAGCGAAAGGAAATAAAACACTATTTTATCTCTGTTGGAATTTTGGTCGCTGCGGTAGCCCTTGGCATTGCGGCGAATGCTACCAGTCTTTTGGCCACGAAGGAATATGCGGATTGGAGTACCCGCGGCAAAAGTGAATTGACCATCAACCCAGATGGTTCCCCAAAGGAAAGTACTAACGGCTTAAGTAAAGAGTATATAACCCAATGGAGTTATGGGATCGCGGAATCCCTAAATTTATTCGTTCCCAGACTTTTTGGCGGGGCTAGCCAAGAAAATCTGGGTGAAGACTCTAAATCCTTCAACTACTTAATAGACAAAGGCTTGCCACGGTCCAGTGCCCTGGATTTTGTGAGCGGAATTCCGCTTTATTGGGGTCAACAACCCGGCACATCCGGTCCTGCTTATATTGGTGCCATCATATTTTTCTTGTTCGTACTGGGATTGTTCTTGGTAAAGGGCAAACATAAATGGTGGTTGCTGTTTGGCGTACTGTTGTCACTTTTACTTTCATGGGGAAAGAATTTTAGTGGTCTCACGGATTTTATGATCGATTATTTTCCGTTGTACGATAAATTCAGGGCGGTTTCTTCCATACAGGTCGTGTTGGAATTGTGTGCGCCGATCTTGGCCATCTTGGCATTAAAAAAGATATTCTCACCTAAAGTCCCTCCATTGGATAAGTTGAATTCCCTAAAATACGCCGGAGCGGTGGTGTTGGGTCTAGGAATTTTATTGTTTATGATAAAGGGAATGTTTGATTTTACAGGGCCCTCAGATGAGCGTTTGCGAATGACCGGATTGGAGGAACTCCCGGAAATGTTGCGTCTGGACCGTAAGGCCGTGTATACGAACGATCTTATTAGATCCATGTTGTATGTATTGATAACGGTGGGATTGATCTGGTTTTACCTTAAGGGTAAACTCAAGGAAAACCTGGTTATTTTGGGAGTTGGGCTCCTTGTGGTTTTCGATTTGGTAGGAGTGAACCTTAGATATGTGAATGCCGATAATTTTGTTTCGAAGCGAAGAATGCTGGAACCTTTTCAAGCTTCGGAAGCGGACAAACTCATCATGGAAGACGATGGGGTGTATAGGGTTTTTGACCAGACCGATGGTTTTGACTCGGCTAAAACAGCTTATTTCCATCAAAGTATCACCGGGTATCATGCCGCCAAACCCGCCGGGATGCGTGACCTTTATGAGTTCCATATATACAAGGGTAACCTTTCCGTATTCAATATGTTGAACATAAAATATGTGATTCGGCAAGATCAGGACGGAACTATTTTTCCCATTCAAAACCCTGATGCCAACGGAAACGCTTGGTTCGTAAAGGAATTGAGGCCTGTGAAGTCCGCCAATGAGGAAATTCTTGCCTTGGACAGTTTGGACACCAAGCATGTGGCCGTCTTCAATGCGGAAAAACTTAGCAATATCAATAGATTTGATTATCAAGTGGATTCTACCGCCACGATTCAATTAACGGATTATGAACCCAATCATCTGACCTATACATCGAGCAACCCAAATGCCGGTATCGCGGTGTTCAGTGAGATGTATTATCCTCATGGTTGGAATGCCTATTTGGATGGCGAACGTACGGATCATTTTAAGGTAAACTACGTGTTAAGGGCCATGCGAGTGCCCCAAGGAGGCCATACCGTCGAGTTCAAGTTTGAACCCGAAGTCGTTAAGCAGGGAAGCACGATTAGCTTAGCAAGTACAATTATGTTGGGCTTGGTACTTTTGGGAGGCATTGGGTACTCTTTTTGGCGAACAAAAAAAGAAGCAGGGACCGAAGAAAATGTACATACATCAAATTAAGTTCTCGCATACCCACCAACATAATTATCCCGATAGTTATCAGGAGTACGCGAATGCACGGCGTTCGATCCATGCTAGAACCATTTATTCCCCAGATTTTCATTTGAACGAAAAACATTAAGTAGATGAAGAAGGTTTTGGTCATTACGTATTACTGGCCTCCGGCAGGGGGTCCTGGAGTACAACGATGGCTGAAATTTGTAAAATATTTTAGGGGTTTTGGTGTGGAGCCTATCGTGTATATTCCAAAAAATCCCCATTATCCTTTAAAGGATGCTTCCTTGTTCAAGGACGTATCCAAGGATGTAAAGATACTGGAACATATAATTTTTGAACCCTATGGCCTATCAAAATGGGTATCGGGGAAGAAGACCGAACGTATTAGTTCTGGCGTCATTACAGAAAAAAATCAGTCTGTATTGGAACGTATCATGCTTTGGGTACGGGGCAATTTTTTTATCCCCGATGCCCGTAAATTTTGGGTGAATCCATCGGTGGAATTTTTAGCTCCCCTTTTGAAGAAGGAAGCTATAGAAACCATAATTACCACGGGCCCCCCGCATAGCGTGCATTTAATCGGTCTAAAATTGAAAGAACGATCGGGCCTTCAGTGGATAGCTGATTTTAGGGATCCGTGGACTTCCATTGGCTATCACAAAAAGTTGAAGTTAACGGCATCGGCAAAAAAAAAGCATAAGCAACTCGAGCAAAAGGTATTGAATACCGCCGATAAAATCGTGGTCACGAGCAAGACCACAAAACAAGAATTCCAGAGCCTAACCTCAAAACCCATCAAAGTAATCACCAATGGTTTTGAAATGGGGGAAAGAAAGCCTGTTACCTTGGATGAAAAGTTCACCATCGCCCATATTGGCTCCATGCTTACCAAACGAAACCCACTTAATTTATGGAAGGTATTGGGCGAATTGGTTCAGGAACATGCCGACTTTAAAGACTCCTTACAGCTTAATTTTGTGGGGGTCGTGGGTCAGGATATCTTGGATTCCCTGACCGAATTCGGGATACGCGAATATGCACGTATCCTTGGGTACGTACCACATGAAGAAGCGGTTTCCTTTCAACATAGATCACAGGTTTTATTGTTGGTGGAAATCGATTCAAAGGAGACCATTGGAATCATTCCGGGTAAGTTTTTTGAATATTTGAGGGCCAAAAGACCTATTCTGGGGATTGGTCCGGCCCATTGGGAAGTAGCCGAAATGATTTCCGAAACGGCATCAGGACAGTTTTTTGATTATGCCAATGAATACGAGCTTAAAAGTGTACTTTTGAACTGGTTTCAACGCTATAAAAATAATTCCTTAAAGGTTTCGGCGATCAACATTGAACGTTACAGTAGGCAGGAACTAACAAGGCAATTCGCGGATTACATATAAGATGGGTATCGTACTAAAACAGTCCTTGAACAATACCATCGTAACCTACGTTGGTTTTGCCATTGGCGCGCTAAATACGCTATTTCTCTATACAAATTTTATGCAACCGGACCATTATGGGCTGGTACAATTGATTCTATCCGTTTCCGGTGTTCTCATGCCCATTCTAGCCTTTGGTGTCCCCAACAGTTTGGTCAAGTTTTATAGCAGTTTTAAAACGGAACGGGAACAGGACCGCTTTTTGGGGATGATGCTCTTTTTACCGCTGCTGTTCATCATACCCATAGGTTTCATCAGTTTTTTGGCCAATGAGACCATTGGGGGGTTGCTTTCCAGGGAAAACCCCATAGTACGGGATTATTTATGGCAAATATTCCTGATCGGGATTTCCATGGCATATTTTGAGGTATTCTATGCCTGGGCCAGAATCAGGATGAAATCGGTCTTTGGAAATTTCATGAAAGAGATTTTCTGTAGGGTGGGGCAGAGCATATTATTGATTCTGTTGTGGTTGAAGGTTCTGGATGTTCCCCAATTCATCAATGCCCTGGTGGGTTTTTATATCCTTAGGGTGGGTATCATGAAACTGTATGCCTATCGTCTTCGTTTTCCAAAATTGACGACCGTACTACCCCCTAATTGGAGGGAAATCCTTCAATATAGTGCCTTGATTATCTTGGGTGGCTCTACCGCCATTGTACTTATGGAGGTGGACAAGGTGATGCTCAATAATTATTTGCCCATAGAAAACGTTGCCTTTTATGCCGTTGCAGGATTTATGGCCACGGTGATTGCCGTGCCCAGTAGGGCGATGCATCAGATAACCTATCCCATGACGGCGGAGTATATCAATAAAAATGATTTGAAGTCTTTGGGCGGATTGTATCGGAAAAGCTCTTTGACCCTGTTTATCGTTTCGGCCCTGTTATTGGTTTTGATACTGCTTAATTTGCACGACTTGTATCGACTTTTACCATCGGATTATAGTGAAGGTTATATCATTGTGTTTTGGATTGGCCTAGTAAAGGTATATGACTCCTTATTGGGCAACAACAATTCGATTTTGTTCAATTCAAAATACTACACATCGGTTTTGTTCTTTGGCGTTATGTTGGCCCTATTGGCCGTTGGTTTCAATCTATGGTTGATTCCAAAATTTGGGCTACAGGGAGCTGCAATAGCCAGCTTTTCGGCATTTTTCATCTACAATTCCTTAAAGTTGTATTACGTGAAATCCAAGTTTGGTCTACAACCGTTTACAATGGAGACCTTAAAAGTCTTTTTGTTGGTACTAGGTTTGGCGATTGTCTTTTCTTCAATACCGTTTTCATTTCACCCCATCGTAAAAATTGGGGTCAAGAGTATTTTAATTACTGTGGTTTATTTTATGGTACTTTATAAGTTCCGGATTTCAGAGGATATTCATTCAATACTTGATAAATACCTAGGCAGAAAATAATTCATATTTGCCGAGCTTTTTCAGCTTTTTGTACGCCGTATTGTCCTTTATAGACTTTCAACAAAATCAAGAAAAGGTTTACGATCAAGGGTCCGAATATTAATCCTACAAATCCAAATAGGGGTATACCCAATAGCACCCCGATCAATGTTATCAACGGATGAATACTATCCAGTTTTTGAAGTAGCAATAGTCTAATAAGATTGTCCGTAGAGCCAACTACGACCAACCCATAGATGAGTATACCCCATGCCTGAAAATCGTTTCCGCTGGCAAGACTTAAAACAAAAACGGGAAATATACCTATAAACGTTCCAATAAAGGGAATCATGGAACCAATGGTAACTATCACGAACCAAAACCAAGGGTTATCTATATCAAATATATAAAACCCAATAAGCGCGATGATTCCCTGTGCCAGGGCTACTAGGGGTATCGCAATGGCATTGGAGCGTACTACCTTGTCGATTTCATTGCCCAAGGTAACCAGGGTTTTGTTACTTAGCGGAATATATTCCATCAAGGAATCCCTCATTTCCTTTGGGCTTATTAACATGTAATAAAGGATTATTAGGAGGACCCCTAGAGAAATAACTACGTTCAAGGTACTACTTGCAAATCCAGAAAGGTTTTCGGTCACCCAACCTGATGCCTGTTGGGGGTCTATGGCGTTGGAAACGTCATAATCCAAATGCTTTTCCAATACAAAGACCTGTTCCTTGAATGCGCTGATTACCTGTTCTGACTTATCGGCCAAGTTTCCTATCTTGAATCCCAACATGTATACGGCACCGGACAAGGGAATGCATATACTAATGGTAGCCAATAGTATTAGTGTAATCGCGGACCACCTTTTTCCCAACCCTGTTTTATGTAGTTTTTTCATCCATTTTTTAAGGATGACATATAGCGTAAGCGCCCCCAAAACCCCGGAAATATAGGGTAACATGGAGTCGAATATCAATCCGCCAAAAAATAGTATCAATATTAATAGTAATAATTGTTTGATTAATTTTGGATGTATTTTTTTCAATTTGCCTGTAAATTGGATGTTTGGAAATCTACTAGGTTTCCTGCAGATGGATTGATCCACACGAATAAAAATGTAATCGAATTGCAATAAGTATCCTAATGGACACTATGTAAATAAGGATGGCTCAATTCCATTCAACAAAAGGGAGTTTTTAAAATTCCTACAATAAGACCCTCAAAAAAAAGCCCTGTAGCAAACGTATCTGCTACAGGGCTAAACAACTAACCAACCTAAAAACTATCTTAATTATTCATAATTCCTTCTAGAAGCGGATCTTGTATTACTGCTTCGGGTAGTACCTCTAGATGGAGCTTTACTGACCGATCTTGTCGATTTACTGACCGTAGTACTTCTATTGTTGGAAGGTGTAACGGTCCTTTTTACGCTTCTTTGGGTGACGGTCCTACTATCGTTACTACGGCTTGCCGTACTTCTGTTAGTAGGTGATGAATACGTAGTAGTACTTCTTTTTACCGTAGTACTTCTTGGAGTTTTGGTTACCTCCCTTGTAGATACCACATTTCTTTTTTCGTTACTTCTAACTGTATTATTATCACTACCGCGCCTTACCGTTGTTGAACTGCTTCTGTTCACAGTTGACGATCTTCTTACGGAATTATCCGTTTTTCGTCCATTGTTGCTTGAGGCCACACTTCTTCCAGACTTAAAATCATCACTTCTTCTCGCCGTGTTATTGTTGGAACGAACACCGTCATTGTTTCTGTAAGCCGTACTTTTGTTACCTCTATAGGAATTCTCCCTTACGGCTACCCGATTATCATTTCTATAGATACTCGCCCTTTCACGTCGCACTTGATTGTATCTATGTTCTCTTCCAATGTTTACATACGCCCTACGGGTATTGAATCTATAAGGTGTGTAATAGGTGTACCTTATTGGCGTGTAAAACCTTCTGTAAGGTCTATTGAAAACCAATGCGAATCCTATGGCGGGTCTTACGAAAAACCCGTGAAATGGGCGATATACATAATGTCTGTTATAAATGTTTATGAAACCTGTATGGTAATCATAGAAACCTCTATTGTTATAGAACACATACATGCCACCTACGCTACGAACCCTATTGTTTCTGTATCTGATGTCCACATCACCTATTTGGGTAACCCTTCCATAGAAGTCGTAATAAATAGGAACGTTCTCTACTTGAATCACCGCGCCGTAATCATCATACTGTGCATATGGACTGTAGTCATATCCTGAGTTGAAGGTAATTCCGTTTCTTCTTCCAGTTACATAATCCTCAATGTAAAAGTCGAACTCCCCATCTGGGTATACTGAAAACGTAATGCCATTCTCAACAAAAATAAAGGAGTTGTTGTACCTATAAGCATTGCGCGTTGCAACCTTATCTTCTACTGTACCGTTGGCCAAGACACCTGTAGTGCCTAAAATCATCGCCGTAAAAAGGAGTACTAAATTTTTCATGATATAAGGTTTTAAATTCCAAGTGCAACTATTTACACTCGACTTACATAAAACAAAGAGCGTGCCAGAAATGAAATAATATATTTAAGTAATTGAAAAACAATTATTTAATAAAATATATTTCTAAAGAAAATAAAATTTTAAATTAGACCAATTTTTCTTTTAGGTAGTTTGCAGTGTACGATTTTTTGTTTTTTGCCACTTCCTCAGGGGTGCCCTCGGCTAATAATTGTCCCCCGTTTTCGCCACCGCCCGGTCCCAGATCGATGATATAATCGGCACACTTGATGAGCTCAATGTTGTGCTCAATAACTACTATGGAGTGTCCTTTTTTTATCAAGGCATTAAAGGATTTTAATAATTTTTGGATGTCATGAAAATGAAGTCCAGTTGTGGGCTCGTCAAATATAAAAAGGGCCTTGTCCTTAGTAGCTCCTTTTACCAGGAAGGATGCCAGTTTTATGCGCTGTGCCTCGCCGCCGGATAAGGTAGAGGAAGACTGCCCTAGCGTTACGTACCCCAATCCAACATCCTGTAAGGGCTTTAATTTACTTACAATTTTTAGCTGCTCACCAGATTCAAAGAAGGATATGGCATCATCAATGGTCATGTTCAAGATATCATCGATGTTCTTATGGTTGAAAGCAACTTCCAATACATCCTTTTTAAATCGCTTTCCACCACAGGTATCGCATTCCAGATGCACATCGGCCATAAACTGCATTTCTACCGTAATTTCTCCTTCGCCCTTGCATTTCTCACACCTACCTCCGTCTACATTGAATGAAAAGTGTTTGGCCTGATAATTCCTTATTTTACTCAACTTTTGACTTGCGAAAAGATTCCGTATATCGTCATAGGCCTTTATATAGGTAACGGGGTTGGAACGGGATGAGCGACCTATGGGATTTTGATCCACAAATTCTACATGTTTTATATGCTTGTATTTTCCGTTGACCGAACTAAACTGCCCTGCTTTTTCCCCATAACCCCCGGTTTCCTTAAGAATTATGGGATATAACAATTTTTTGACCAAGGTACTTTTACCACTTCCCGATACGCCCGTTACCACGGTTAGCATATCCAATGGAAAAGTAACATTGATATTTTTGAGGTTGTTTGCCCTACAACCTATTATTTCTATATGATTCTTTGAAGTACGCCGCTCTTTGGGAATCTCAATATTCATGGTTCCGTTAAGATAGCTTGCTGTAAGTGAAGAGGATTTCAAGATTTCCTCCAGAGTACCCTGGGCAACAATATTTCCTCCATGGGTACCGGCTTCCGGACCAATATCGATAACCTCGTCCGCAGCTTTCATAATATCCTCGTCATGTTCCACCACAATGACCGTATTGCCCAAATCCCTTAGGGAAAGCAATACTTCGATCAAGTTTTCGGTATCCTTTGGGTGAAGTCCTATACTTGGTTCATCCAGAATGTACATGGAACCTACCAGGCTACTCCCCAAAGAGGTGGCCAGGTTAATTCGCTGGCTTTCTCCTCCGGATAAGGTATTGGACTTTCTGTTCAGGGTTAGGTAACTGAGCCCCACTTTGTCCAAGAAACCCAAACGGGAATTGATTTCCTTTAAAAGTCTGTCCGCTATTTTTGCATCGTGCTTGGTCAGTTCCAAATCGTTGAAAAAAGGAATCAGGCGCTCAATGGGAATACCCACTAAATCAGAAATGGATTTCCCGCCAATTTTTACATATTCCGTCTCCGGTCTTAGTCTTTTTCCATTACAAATGTTACATTTTGTCTTTCCTCTGTAACGGGAAAGCATTACCCTATTTTGAATTTTATAGCTTTTTTCCTCTAGCGTTTCAAAAAATTTATGCAGGCCGATGAAGTGTTTGTTTCCGTCCCAGACCAATTTTTTTTGTTCTTCAGACAGTTCAAACCAGGGTTTATGAATGGGAAAATCAAATTTATAGGCACTATTGACCAATTGGTCGCGGTAACACCCCATACTTTCGCCCCTCCATGGAAAAACGGCATTTTCAAAAATGGATAGTGTCGTGTTGGGGATTACCAGATCCTCGTCGATACCAATTACATCCCCGTATCCTTCACATTTGGGACAGGCCCCGTACGGATTGTTAAAACTGAAGAGATGCACGTTAGGTTCTAAAAATGTCATTCCGTCCAAATCAAATCTGTTGCTGAAAATTCGTTGGTTGGATGTAGGGAGCTCTTCGATGATACATTGCCCTTTGCCTTCAAAAAAGGCATTGTCCACGGCATTCGCTAATCGATTGTAAAAATCTTCATCGTCCTTGGTGATAATCCTATCCACCACAAGTTCAAATTCTTTGCCTATATCTTCTGGGGCCTGGTCTATTCTGATAACTTTCCCCTGGTATTTTATCCTAGCATAGCCTTGTTTTGAAAATAACTGAAGCGATTTTAAAGCATCGCGGTCATCGCGAATGGTAACGGGGGCGAGTAGCAATAATTTGGTATCCGTATCAAATTGCCTTACGTGTTCAATGACATCGGATACGGTATTTTTTTTTACCTCATTACCTGTTATGGGAGAGAATGTTCTCCCAATGCGGGCGTAAAGTAGCTTTATATAATCATAGATCTCAGTAGTAGTGCCAACCGTAGATCTTGGATTGGTCGAATTTACTTTTTGCTCAATGGCAATGGCAGGGGCAATACCTTTTATATAATCGACTTTTGGTTTGTCCAATTTTCCAAGGAATTGTCTGGCATAGGAAGAAAGACTTTCTACATACCTTCTTTGTCCTTCGGCAAAAAGCGTATCGAAAGCCAAACTTGACTTTCCAGATCCGGAAAGTCCCGTAATGACCACCAACTTGTTTCTAGGAATGACAACATCAATATTTTTTAGGTTGTGCAACTTTGCGCCCTTGATAATGATGTTTTTTTTGGGGTCAACTTGGGATATCGTAATCATATGAGTTATTAAAGTTGCAAAGATACGACTTGACCGTTAGGTTAAAATCCATTTGCCCCAAATCTCATTTCGTCGAGTACTTTTTCACATTTTTTTTGGAGTATTTATTTTTTTATATCTTTGAGCTTCAATAAAAACAAGAGCCTATAGCCTAAAATTACTTTTGAAGTTAAAAAAGTTTTAAATGTCCTATGACCATTTTGGTACTTGGACCCCCAATTTAACCCACAAAAGTAAGGCTTATGATACAGGAACTTGAAGATTCCCAGCTAGTAAAATACTACATGAACGGTAACGAAAGGGCCATTGAGGTTCTTATCAACCGTCACAATGCACGTTTAACGGGCTTCATCTACTCCAAGGTAGGAGACCGTGAATTGACAGAAGACATTTTTCAGGATACCTTTATGAAGGTTATACGTACACTCAAACGAGGTGCCTATAATGAAGAAGGTAAATTTTTGCCTTGGGTGATGCGCATTGCACACAACCTTATTATAGATCACTTTAGAAAAAGCAATCGAATGCCCATGTGCGACGGTACGGATTCCTTCAGTATTTTTTCCTTAATGGGGGACGAAAAGCTAAACGCGGAAAAACAATTGATCAAGGAACAAATTGATACGGATTTGGCAAGGATGATAAAGGAACTTCCAGAAGACCAGCAAGAGGTTTTGGAAATGCGCCTTTACAAGGATATGAGCTTTAAGGAAATTTCTGAAAACACGGGCGTAAGTATCAATACGGCTTTAGGAAGAATGCGTTACGCCTTGATAAACCTAAGAAAGCTTGTTGAGGCGAATAGTATAGTTTTAACGAATTAATTGGTAACAGGTCGAGTGGATCTACTATATTGGTTCCGTTGGCGTTCTTTAACCGAAACCAAAACGGAAGTAATATGGAAAAAATTTACCAAACTAAAGTAAACAACTCTAAAGTAGTATCCGCAAAACCAGAAACAATCAAGTTTTTATTGGATTACTCCAAATCTCTCAATATAACCGAAGCCAAAGGCATCAAATTTGAAAATATCTTGAACTAAGCGTGTTTTCTATCATACAATAAGAACCCCGGGGAAATTTTCTCCGGGGTTTTTTTATCGATAACCTTCCAGAGCGCTGGTGTTCGAACCATCTTCATTTTCTCAAGACCGTTTTTAAAGGTACCGGCGAACTAAAAAAATGTGCATTTATTGTACAGAAAATAGGTTTTTAGACTTTCACATCATAAAAGGGCGGTTTTACAACATACTTTTTCCTACAGGGTGCGATTTATCTAGTTTTATATCAGAATTGAACAACTAATTACAATTAATCAATAACCAAAATCAGGATCCCCACCCTGTCACCTAATGAAAGTAACTAATATGGAATTACAGATTGAAGATTCAGAACTAGTAAGAGATTACATCAGCGGAGATGAGAAAGCATTGGAGATTCTTATCCATAGACATAATCAACGTATTACGAGCTTTATCTATTCCAAAGTTTTGGATAGGGATGTCACCGAGGATATTTTTCAGGATACCTTTATTAAGGTTATTAAAACCCTGAAGAAAGGTAACTATAGTGAAGAAGGCAAGTTTTTGCCATGGGTAATGCGAATTGCGCACAACCTGATCATTGACCACTTTAGGAAGAACAAAAGGATGCCAATGTTCGAGGGGAGCGATGACTTTAATATTTTTTCTGTAATTGGTGATGACAAATTGAATGCCGAAAAACAATTGATCAAAGATCAGATTGATACGGATTTAAGGGAATTGATCGAAGAATTGCCCGATGACCAAAAGGAAGTCTTGATCATGCGCATCTATAAGGATATGAGCTTCAAGGAAATTTCTGAAAATACCGGTGTAAGTATCAATACCGCCCTTGGAAGAATGCGATATGCGCTTATCAACCTAAGAAAAATAATTGAAAAACACAATATCGTTTTAACGAATTGATACGTCAGAATAAATAGATAAACAATATTTCCATTTTAGTTGCGTTAATTTAATGTAACAACAATGGAAATATGGAAAAAATTTACTCTAATTATCAGGAAAGAACTGAGTTTAAAAAAGTTTGCCCAAAAACAATCAACTTTCTCTTAAGTTTTTCAAAGGCACTGTACGATGTAAAGTACAAGGACATGGAGTTCGAAACCTATTTAAACTAAAATACTGACCCGCCTAGCGGGTCTTTTTTTTTCTTAGGTATTCATCGATGACCGATTTTCTTCCAATGGTCCTGGTGATAATGTCCTTGTCCAAATCCCAACCTCTGGCAGGCGAATAATCCCTGCCATACCATATTATCTGTAGATGCAAATCGTTCCATAACTCTTTGGGAAATAGTCTTTTGGCATCTTTTTCAGTTTGAACCACGTTTTTTCCGTTTGAAAACCCCCACCGGTACATTAATCTATGGATATGCGTATCCACAGGGAATGCGGGAATCCCAAATGCCTGTGAAACCACCACACTGGCGGTCTTGTGGCCAACGGCGGGTAGTTCTTTCAGTAGCTCGATTTCCTGGGGAACCTCACCATTATATTTTTTGATTAAAATTTCTGAAAGTCCGTGAATTCCTTTGGATTTCATGGGTGATAACCCTACTGGCTTTATGATCTCCCTAATTTCGGCAATGCTCATTTTTACCATGTCAAAGGGATTGTCAGCTTTTTCAAAGAGTAGGGGGGTTATTTGATTGACCCTCACATCCGTACTTTGGGCGGACATCAGCACAGCAATCAATAGGGTGTACGGATCCTTATGTTCTAGGGGAATAGGGATGGTGGGATAAAGTTCCCGTAATGTGGAAATTGTGAACGATACCTTTTCTGTCTTCGTCATTTTTGTTTAATTTTATAAAAATAATAGTGAACAAAATAATAAGAAAATTGACTATGAAAACACTAAAGGAAGGGGATAAGGTCCCAGAATTTTCAGCCAAAGATCAGGATGGCAATACTATTAATTTATCCGATTATAGTGGAAAGAAATTGATCGTTTTTTTCTATCCAAAGGCAAATACTCCTGGTTGTACCGCAGAGGCTTGTAACTTAAGGGATAACTATAAATCCTTGCAAGATGCTGGCTATGAGCTTCTTGGTGTGAGTGCCGATTCACAAAAGCAACAATCGAATTTCAAAAGCAAATATGACTTTCCATTTCCTTTACTGGCAGATGAGGACCATACCGTCCTTAATGTTTTTGGTGTTTGGGGACCAAAAAAGTTCATGGGAAGGGAATACGATGGAATCCATAGAATGACCTTTGTTATAAATGAGGAAGGTAAAGTTTCCAAGGTCATAGACAAAGTAAAGACCAAGGACCACGCCGCCCAATTATTGTATTAGAATTGGGGCTTTCAAAAATAGGTCCAACCCAAAATAAATCGGGGCCAACATTCCGGTTCTAAAATAAGTACCTCGTTTTTAAGGCTTTTTTCCTAAAAACGGGGTTCTTTTTTTGGGTATTTATTGAAAACTTGGATGATGTAAGAAGTAGGCGTTTTACAAAGTTATCATTTTGGGATTTGCTACTTGTGAGGTATTAAAATGGAACTATTACAAGTCCTTCCATGTCCCCGAAACTATTTAAAATATCCGCCTTTCTATGGGGCTACTTTTTTTCTATCTCCTTCTCAATTTCTTCCGGTTTGGAAAGTTCCTTTTTATTGAACAGGTTTTTTTCCTTGATGATTTCGGCAATACCTTCTGGAAGCATTTCTTCCCATCCATCTTCCCCGTTCATAATTTTTCTCAGTACATCCCTGGAGAAAATATCCATGATATCCGGTTCATAGTCTATTATGTCCATGACCTTGCCATTGTATTTGAAGAACTTGTAGAGCTCCTTCATCCTTGGATGTACCTTCACGTTGTTACTGGTCATCACTTGGCCGGTATCCGGGTTCTTCATGGGATAGAGATAGACCTGTAAATCCTTGAAGAACAGTTTTCCAAAGGCCTCCAAAATGCCACCGCTTAAATGGCGATAGTATTTTTCATCAAAAATATCTACTAGGTTATTGACCCCCATGGTAAGACCTATCCTGTTTTTGGTGTAATTGTTGAAATATTCCACCAGTTTGTAATATTCCTGAAATTTGGAAATCATTACGCAGTGCCCCAGGGAACATAGTAATTCCGCACGGTCCATAAAATCCTCCTCGTCAATTTCCCCTGATGCCTTTAAGTTTGAAAGGGTAATTTCAAAGATTACGATACTATTCTCTGGATCTACCTGTGGATCGCGTACAAAAATATCATAGGATTTTTGGAACATGTCCATATTCACCTTGGTAACGGGTCTAAAACTCCCCCGCAACGCCAAAATATTTTTTTTGTAAAGTACGGCCGCCGGTAATAGATTGTTTCCGTCCGGACCGAACATTACGGCATCGGTCATGTCGTTTCGGATCAATTGAAGGCTCATCAAACGGTTGTCCACTTCCTTGAAATTGGGACCTGAAAAATTGATCATGTCTATTTCCAAGGTATCCTTATCTATATGATCGTATAGATATTTCAGCATTTTTTTGGGCTTGTGGTACTTATAAAAGGCACCATAAATCAAGTTTACGCCCAAAATACCAAGTGTCTCTTGTTGAAGTCTGGCCTCGTTTTGCTTAAAACGAACGTGCAATACTATTTCGTCGTATTCCTTCTGCGTTGGATCCAATTGATATCGGATACCTACCCAACCATGGCCTTTATAGCGTTTGGAAAAGTCAATGGTGGCAACCGTGTTGGCATAGGAAAAGAAAACCCTGTTGGGGTGTTTCTCCCGGCTGATCCTTTCCTCCATCAACTGCATTTCGTATTGGAGCATGGTCTTCAATCGGGCCTGTGTCACATACCGGCCGTCTTCCTCTATGCCATAAATGGCATCACTAAAGTCCTTGTCATAGGCACTCATGGCCTTTGCTATGGTACCCGATGCACCTCCCGACCTAAAGAAATGGCGGGCTGTTTCCTGTCCGGCCCCAATCTCGGCAAAGGTTCCGTAGATATCCAGATTAAGGTTTATTCTTAAAGTTTTGGCTTTGATCGAGGGTATATTCTCGAAAACACTTTCTCTCTTTAAAACTGAGGCCATTCTTTTAATTTGTTTCAACAAAGTTATAAAGAATGGGCAACCTAATGGCCAAACCAATCAAAAAAATACCGCTTATTATTAAATTACCCATGGGCGATACATTTTGGCACAAGCTTAATCCAATTTGGGCCTCTCTTTTCTTAAATAAGGACTAAATTTGGAGAATATGAAAGAAGGCTTAAAGGTTACTTTTCTTGGAACGGGTACTTCGCAAGGTGTTCCTGTCATAGGTAGTGCACACCCTGTTTGTTTGAGTAAGGATACCAGGGACAAGAGGCTCAGGGTTTCGGTTTTGCTTTCGTGGGGTGACTATAACTATGTGATTGATTGTGGTCCGGATTTTAGACAGCAGATGTTGGTCAATCAAGTAAATAGATTGGACGGGATTCTTTTCACCCATGAACATTCGGACCATACGGCGGGTATCGATGATATTCGGCCTTATTTTTTTAGACAAGGGGATATTCCCATTTTCGCCCATAAGCGCGTCGTGAAATCCTTAAAAAAGCGATTCGATTATATATTTCAGGACAAGGATAGATATCCGGGGGCACCATCGGTGGAAATCAATTATATTCAAAAGGACGAGGAATTTGAGGTGGGCGACCGGTTGGTAACTCCCATTCAGGTAATGCACAACAGGCTAAAGGTTTTTGGCTATCGCATTGGTGGTTTTACGTATTTGACCGATGTAAAATCAGTGGAAAAGGAAGAATTCGAAAAGATTCTCGGCACCAAGGTATTGGTCGTGAACGCCTTGCGTATAGAACCCCATCATTCCCATTTTAATTTGGAGGAGGCACTGGCCTTTGTGGAGAAAGTGAGGCCACAGAAGGCATATTTTACGCATATAAGCCATTTGTTGGGTTTTCATGCCGAAGTTGAAAAGAGTCTTCCAGAAAATGTACATTTGGCCTATGACAATCTTACTATTGAGATATAAAATATGAAGAAGAATATTTATTTATACCTATTTCTTTTTGCCGCATTAATTTGCCTTTATCTAGCGGTCAGTGGTAGTAAAATGTCCAAAGTGAACACGAATAGGATTCAAACTTTGGAGACCAAGGTGGACGCTTTGAAAGATTCCTTGCAGGAAAAGGAACTGCGAGCTCTGGAGCTGCAGTACTTCTCGTTGGAAAATAACGATGATGCCTTGGCGTACTATGACCATTTGGAACTGGAAAACCCTACCCGATATATTTCCGATAAATTATTGGAAACCAATGAGTCCAAGGGGGATAACCCGTTGGTACCCTATGAGGGCATGCAGAACGATTTTAAGATCAATAAGATCAAGGTGCTGAACCACAAATGGATTTTGGCCGATTTTTCAGATGGAAAATACTGGGGCGAAATCCTTATCAGGTATGAACTAAAGGATGATTTGGGCGTTGATTTCACCCTAATGGACCATCTTTTGTATACCAGGAGCAACTAGCGGTTTTCTTCCAACCACTTTTTAAGGGAATAAAAATTTTGAGGTGCCACTCCGTGTCCCACCGGAAATTCTTCAAATACATGGGCGATACCAAGCTCTTTCAGAAGTTCAGGAGCCTTTTGGGCCCAAGCTATAGGAATCACTTGGTCTACCTGCCCGTGGGAGGCATAGATTTTTAACGATTGAAAATCCTTTTCGGCATAACCTTCTTTAAGAATCCGCTCGTTTATATAGCCGCTTAGGGCTACGACCCTTTTTATTTTTTCAGGGTAGGAGAGTGCAACTGCATAACTGAGAATGGTCCCTTGGCTAAAACCAAGTAAGGTAACATCCTCTTGATCCAGCTGATAGGCATTACAGGCCTCTTCGATAAAGGCGACAATTTTATCCCTGGATGCTATGGCTTGTGCATCGTCGCTCCATTTACCTTGCTCATTATCAAAATGAATGGCATACCAGGCGTATCCAAAGGGTTGTAATGTATACGGTGCCCTAATGGAAATAATGCAATACTCGCCGGGCAATTCCTCGGCAAAGGAAAACAGGTCTTCTTCATTGCTTCCGTACCCATGTAACATAAACAATACGGGAGCCTTGCCCTGTTTTATGGAGGAAGGTTTAATGATGTGTTCTAAAGATAAGGGAGCTGTGGTCATGTGCTACTGAATAAAGGTAAACCATTTTTGAAAATAGGTTCCTAACAAAGGTACATCTTGCTTTTTATTGTTGAGGGCGCCCAGAAACCCATAAAACCAAAGTGCCAAATAGCAGATGTAAAGTCCGTATAACCCATACTGATTGTACCAAACACTAGAAAAAAGGGCAAAAGCGTGGAACAAAAGGTGGATGCCAAAGGCCTGCCTAATATGAAATCTTGCAAAGTCATGTTTGGGCTCCATATTCATGGTAATGGCTATGAGGGCCCCAATGAGGGTCAAATAGGAAATAATGGCCGTATTTTTACCTTCAACTACATTTTCTGCCATACTTCTAGATATTTATGTGGATTTGGTCGTTGGCAATTGTTCCTAGTACCGTTCCCTTTAGTGTATGGCCCAAGAATAGACTGTTTTTTGAACTACTGGCAATGTGGGCTTCGGTAAAGGTATATTCCGGGTCTGGGTCGAATAGGGTCAAGGTTGCTTTGGCACCTTCTTTAAATTCGGGAATTGCAATCCCGAATAGTTCCCTGCCCCGGGTGAGTATATCAATCGTTTCCTCCAAGGTAAATAGCTGGTTCAAGGCCCCAAAACTACTTTCCAGGCCTATGGTGCCATAATCGGCATTATCAAATTCCACCTTTTTCAACTCAATGTTCAGGGGGGTATGGTCAGCGGTCACAAAATCGATGGTGCCATTTTTGACGGCTTTTATGAGTTCTTTGCAATCCTTGGAAGTCCGTAAAGGAGGCAAGACCTTGTAGTTGCTCTCAAAATCCTCCAGCACTTCGTCCGTTTGGAATAGGTTGTGAACGGCCACGCTGCAGGTAACCTGGAGTCCCTTTTTCTTCGCTGCTGCTATTAGTTTTACGGAGTCTGCGGTACTGATGGTGGGGATATGCAGTTTCCCTCCTGTATATTCCAGAATGAACAGGTCCCTGGAAACCTGAAGCTCTTCGGCCATTGCCGGAATTCCCTTTAACCCAAGTTTGGTGCTAACGGCCCCTTCGTTCACGTTTCCCTTACCGGCTATATGGGTGTCCATAGGAAAGGATAGCACCATGCCGTTAAAATTTTGTGCGTATTGCAGGGCGATTTTCAGTAGGTTGGGGTTGGAGACGGCATGTTTGAAGTCATAGAACCCCACGGCCCCGGCATTTTTCATGTCAAACAGTTCCGCCAGGGTTTCCCCGTTGCCGTTTACCGTAAGGTTGCCCAAGGGGTGTATTGTGGTGAGATGGCCTTTTCCGGCATTTTTCAGGAAAACAATATCTGAACTACTATCGGGGAGGGGAAAACTGTTGGGATTCAAAATTACATCCGTAAACCCGCTCCTCGCTGCCGTATCTAGACCATTTGTAATAGTTTCCCTTTCCTCATACCCCGGTTCGCCAAAACTTGCCCCGGTATCTATCCATCCTAGGGAGACATGTAGATTTTTATGGTCGATTATTTTTGTTTTGGACGGTGCATCAATATCGGTCCCAATTATTACTATGATGCCGTTCTTGATTAAAATATCTCTTTTCTTAAGGTGGAATTCCTTGGATTTTCCATGTATGATCTTTACTGATTTTAGAAGTATGTTCATCTAAGAGTTATTTTAAGAACCTTTGAAGTGCGGATTCCGTTAGTACAAAAACCAGTGCTAAAATAGCAAACCATTTCCAAAATTCGTTGACGCTGTTGGTTTTTTGGACCTCGTCGAAAAATTTGAAAATTGAATCAAAAACCCTGTCACTTTCCATATTGCCAATATCCTGATACCTAAGCCCACTCTCCTTGCGATCATAGTTAAAACTGATTTTTCCCAACACTTCATCCCCGTTCATAATTTGAAAAATACCATCCTCCGTTGGGTTTTCATCAAAGGTCAATTGAACTTTTTTGGGTAGGGAAATTTGCTGCGGGATGAATTCATAGGCATTGGTCGCAATTTTTAGGATATGGTCCTTGGGCAAGGAAACAGGAATTTCCAGTTCTTCGTACCTGTCCAAGGTGTGATATAGCTTGGGCAATTTTAGACTGTTGCGGGCCATGTTATAAAAGGTAGGCACAATGAGGGGGGAATTCTTGAAATTTGAATTTTCCCCATCCAATGCGGCCGAGAAGAAATAGGAATTCTCACCGCCTATTAGAAATGGGTTCCCGTCTTGAAAAGTCAGGACGTTTTGCCCCTCTGAACGTAGGCCGAAATAACTGTTGACCTCTGGATATTGAAAATTGGTTACCCGTTTATTGAAGACATTCCTAAAGATTGGGTGCTCAAAAGCAATAGTGGAAATGGCCGCTTTCTGTACTACATACGCCCCATAGTTGGTGTTGGCAAAAGAGGTAGCGAACCTATTATAGGATGCAAGGTCAATAACAGTCGCCGGGATTACCACAAAAGTTCCGCCTTGGGCAACGAACGTGCGTAGCGTATTTTCCAGACCCGTGGGTATTTCTTCCAATTCGTTTAAAACTATCAGGTCATAATCTTCTATGGCCCCATAGTTTACCTGGCCCAATGGGGTGGAAGTCAAATCGAATTCGGTTGCATTGTATATCCTTGTTAAAAAGTCGATATCCCCATTGGAAATGGCCAGCACCTTGATTTTTTTTGGACGTTCCAAATTAAAAAAGAATTCGTTATCGTAGGGGAGTCCCGTATCCGAAATCACGATCCTTCCGGCGATAGGTTCGTTCGCAGGAACGGAAAAGGTCACAGATGCATTTCTTGAATCGTTAAATGCAGCCGATGTTTTCGCGATTAGATCATCGCCGTTATAAAGGGAAACAGCGTGCGTTTCAAGGCTTGTGTTGGAAGATAGTAAGGTGGTGAGTTCAATGACCTCAGTGTCCGAATCCGAAATGTAAACGGAATCTATGGAAACGTTCACCAAATCCTCAGGGACCTGTTGAATTAGATAGACGTTGGGGTTTTCATCCAATTTTGGCAAGGGTCCCATCCGTTCCTGAAAATCCGAAATAAGTACCGTTCTTTTTAGGGAGGCCGGATCGGTATCGTACATGGAAGTGCTTCTTAAAAGTACCTGGTCCAGCGACAATTGGTTCATACTAGGGGAGAGGTCGATCAACTCGTTCTGTATATCCGCAATTTCAACGTCCTCAAAAACCTTATCATTGGTGAATAGGCTAAACGGGCTGTTTTTGGGTACGGTCCTAATAAGTTCCTGCACCATATTTTGCAATAGGGTACCGTTATCCAATTTTGCCTGCATGCTAAAGGAATTGTCCAGATAAATGACCGTTTCCTGATGTTTAAGGGCATTCTCATTGGCACTAAAGGGCTGGGCAAAAGCTAGGATCAAACCTGTAAAAATGCCCATTCTTGTCAGAAGGATAAGCCACTTTTTCAGAACACTGCTCTTTCTGGATTCGGATACGACCTTTTTGAGCAATTTTACATTGGTAAAGGGGGTTTTCTTAAAACGGCGAAGCTGAAAAAGGTGAATGATTATGGGAATGGCCAGTAACAAAAGGGCCCAAACAAGTTCTGGATATTTAAACTGCATTCCTTTAAGTGATTGGTCAAAGATACTTATTTTGACTTGATATTCCCCATTTTATGTTCCCCGTAAAGGTTCAAATCATCAGGGTGGGGTGTAATTGATTTTCCCTTGGAATTTTTCGGTGGGCGTACGGTTTGTAAATGCAAAATCCGGATGCATTGAGCAATGCCCGGAATCTCTCTGTATCAGCAAAAAAAGAAGTAATCTAACATATTGCGCATCGTCCTGTGCTTAAAAAATGCCCTGATTTCCTTTTGTGCCTCCTCATTGGCAACGGTAACAATGCTTTGGGGGTGTTCAATGTGGTCAAGCTCCTGGAAGGGAAGCAGGGTATGGCCATAGATTTCCTTTCCAATTTTTTTGGGATTATCGCAGATCCATGAGAATTCAACATTCTTTTCCATGAGCGATTGGGCAATTTTTTTCCCCTTGAATCCGGCACCCCAGACAACAAGTGGTCGGTTTGGATCATGATCTAGCTTTAAGAAGTAATGAAGTTTTATGCCCAAAAAATAGTTTTGGGCGTAATGTTCGCTGGTACGGGAGGTTCTGTGGTCATAGTCCCTCCAATACAGCAAGGTTTTATCGCAGGGAATTATTTTGAGTCCGGCTTCATAGAAGCGAAAGGTAAGGTCGTAATCCTCTGGATATCGATATGGGTTAAAACCGTCACAGGCCTCAAAATCGGTACGGTAGACCATCCAGCAAGGGGAGGGGATGACACATTCCTTGTAGATTTCGGTAAAATTCCTTCCTTTTTCGGTTAAAACGTTCAGCCATTTTTCGTACCGGTCATAGCCATCGCTGATGCCTCGGTCAGAAAAATACTTCACCTGTCCTACGGCAACATGTCCCTCACCATGTTCCAGCAACAAATTTGTCATGACCTGCAGTCGGTCCGGGGTCATGATATCGTCGGAATCCATTCGGGTAACAAAGGAGCCGCGGCAATGGGCATAGGCCGTTTGTAAGGCCTGTATGACGCCCTTGCCGGTATTTGGATATACGTCGATTCTCGTATCCCTTTGGGCGAAATCTTGCACCAAATTAAGGCTTGCATCCGTAGAGTGATCGTCCACCGCAATTATTTCCCAATGGGAATAGCTTTGGGCCAGAACGGAATTCAGGCATTCCTCCAGATAGGCGGACGTATTCTTAAAGGGGATGATGATGCTAACCAACGGGTGTACCATGGGAGGTAAGTTAGGAAAATTAAAAAAAAGCTGTCTAAAAGTAAGAATCAAATATATGTGTCACATCGAGCGAAGTCGAGATGCGTTTAAAATAAGTTTGCTTCAATAATCAACGTTCGTCGGTAATCGTTTACGATAGCAGAATTTCAACGACATAGGATTCACTCCGTGTATCCCAAATGGTAGTCCCGGGCAATCATAAAACCCTTCACAAACTGCGTTTGTTGGGTTTTGTATTTTAGTCCGGTTTCAAAAGCATACTTTTGATACTTCTTAAAACACAAAACCCGCAACGAAAGTTGCGGGTTTCTTTTGCGGAGGAAGAGGGTCTTCTTTAAATTTAAAAAACCACTGTTTTTAGGGGGTGTAAGGGGTAAGGAATTTGTACTGACACCGAAAGGGACACCTTTTTAACAATAATTTAACAATTATACGCTTTTAGAATACCAAATGTGTACAATGAGATATAAAATATGAAGTGGTTTAAACTTTTTTTGGATCGAAAGACAGGGTTGCAGAGATTTGTGTTGTGAAACATAAGTCAAACCAAAACAACCCTTTATGTACTTTATTCTTGACAAAGATATGATAGAAGAATCAATAGTCGCATACCTTCCTTCACCTAGTCGTGGCTTTAACGTTACGGTACCCATGGCC
>NZ_MDGL01000193.1 GCF_002742265.1 Maribacter sp. 4G9 | reverse complement strand
GGAACAGACAAGGATTTGGATGGAGGATTACAACAATCATAGGCCACATAAGGCCTTGGGATATCTGTCCCCAAAGCAATATTTGGAGCTTAATTCCTTGAGCGGTACCGCTCAAGGAATTAAAAACAATAACTTTGATGAAGTTTTAGAAAAATAAACAGTTCTATCTAGGGGAAGCTTACAGTTCGTCCCCAGTGCCAAAACGGTTATAATAGATTATTCTAATTGTAAATTCCCGGATAAGAAATACGAACTTAAAGGAAAGTATGAGTTTTAGAAAATAGTATATTTATTATGTAGACTTGGAATATAGGGGGTAACCTTTTTGTACTTCCAGTGGTTTATTGTAGCGATTAAAATTGATTGGCGTTATCGGTCTATCGACCCTTATTAAGTTCAGAATATATCCTTCCCAAATGTTTCCAACTATCTTCTTGCATCCATTTAAAAGCCAACCAAGAGCACTTAATTACAAATTTTCACAATTTGGTTCGTCTTTTTAGGGACCTTAAAATGTTCTCCACGAGACATTCTTCTTGGAATCCTGCCCATTCCCCAGCAACGCTTGTGAGGTTTTTTTGTAGCACGGGAAAAATTTCATATTTGTTTATTTCCTTTACTTCTTCAATAGAGTATGGGCTTTCCATTATGATACGGGCAATATGTCTGAAATCCATCCCTTGCAATTCCGTATCGAGATAAAATTCTGATAATGCTATCCAAACGGGTTTCCGTGCCTCTATGTTTATGGTTTGGGACATTAGATTGTTTACAACAATTGTATATAACCATCAATTATCTATCCAGATAAATGTCTAAAAATCAAAATGGTCCGGATGTGGACCGCTGCGCTCATTCCTGTCCAAACCATCTAAATAGGCCATATCCTCCTTAGAAAGTTCAAAGTCAAAAATATCCGCATTGGAGGCGATGCGGTTTTTATGTACCGATTTCGGAATGGTGACAACCCCTTTTTACAGGTTCCACCGTAGAATAATCTGAGCGGCGGATTTATTATACTTTTCGGTCAACTCCTTACAAAAATCCAGTTGAAACAGTTTTCCCTGCATAAACGGCGACCAAGCTTCATACTGAATGGTATTTTCAGTACAGAAATCCAATAATTCCTGTTGCACCAAATACGGGTGAAACTCCATTTGGTTGACCATGGGAACAATGCTACAATCACTTAAAAGGTCGTCTAAATGATGTCGTAAAAAGTTGCTCACGCCAATGGCCCTAACTTTTTTCTTTTCATACAAATATTCCAAGGCCCTCCAAGTGTCCTTATACTTTTCCTTAACCGGCCAGTGTACCAAGAATAAATCCAGGTAATCCACCTGCAAACGATTGATACTATCCTCAAAGGACTGTAAGGTACTTGAATAGCCTTGTTCGCTGTTCCAGACCTTGGTCACCAAAAAAATATCTTCCCTGGCTACGGGACTCTCCAGAATGCCCCTTCCTACTCCTTCCTCATTCTTATAAACCGATGCGGTATCAATATGTCTATATCCCAATTCCAAGGCATCCTTTACGGAATCTATGACTTCTTGATCGTTATCAGCTTGGTAGGTTCCCAGGCCCAAGTATGGCATAAATACCCCATTTCGCAATTCAAAACCTCCGGTAATATCTGTAATCTTCATATGTTTAGTTGTTGGTTAAAGAAAAAACATGTTTTTCACTTTTCATTGCTCCCTTTTAACTTTTAACGAACTACAAAACACTTACAACCGGTAAACCCACTCCTCTGGATTCAACCTGTCCGTATCTTGATATAGGTAAAACTTTAAACGTGTCTGTCCGTTCGACCGATTGGTAAAAATTGTGCCCAATTCATCCTTGATCTTTACTTTGTCCCCTTTTTTGACATACAACTCGGCCAAATTATAATACGTGCTGATAAAGTTTCCGTGCTTTATTTGTACCCCCTTATTTCCTCCTGGCACCGCCAAAATGGCGATCACCTCGCCCTCAAAAATGGCACGGGCCTTGGAACCTGGGTCCGTTGCAATGATCACCCCGTTACTTTGATGCTTTATTCCAGGGTAGACTGCATCGTTGTAGATACCAAAACCCTGACTTTTGATTCCTTTTTCCACCGGCCAAATGAGCTTCCCCTTATTGGCCGAAAAATTATTGGCCACTAGAGTCGCCTCTGGGGTCAACACAAACTTACTGGAACTGGTCGTTGTTTTACCGGCTTCCCTATTGGAGGCCGCTATGGCTGAACGTATCAGGCTTTCTATCTGTTGGTCTATTTTACGTGCTTCCCTTTTCTTGTCTTCAATGGCCTTGGCATACTTGCTTTCATTCTGTCTTATGGTTCCCAATAATACTTTTTGCTCCTGTATCTCCGCAAACAATTGATCTTTGGCCTTGGTGTTCTGGGCCAACAAAACCTCCTTCACCTTTCGTTCCTCGTTCAGGTCCATGTTGAGTCGGGTAAGTTCCTCTGTTTTGGCCAAAATCTGCGCTCCCTGCTCCTTTCTGTAGTCTGTGTACTGCTTCATGTATTGAAGCCTTTTAAAAGCCTGATAAAAGCTCTCTGAGGATAAGAGGAACATCAATCGGTTCTGCTTTGATTTGTTCTGATAGGATTTTTGGATCATTTTGGCATATTCATCCTTGATCTCCTGAAGTTCCCCCTTAAGCTTACTGATATTTCGGATATTGGTGTTTATCTGCCTGTTCAACAAATTTGCTTGCTGATTGGTAACCCTAATAAGCTGTTGACGGACCCTAATTTTTTTGTCCAAGGCTTCCATTTGGTCCAGCACGGTGCCCCTTTCTTTCTTTTCGGAAAGCAATAATCGGTTGATTTCCCTGATCTCATTTTGCAGTTGCTCCCGCTTTTCCTCAAGGGCTTTTTGTTCACTGGTCTGCGCCCAAACAAAGGAAGCTCCCATGAACCATAGAAGCAAAAAGATATTTATATGTTTACATACTGCCGTCACGTTATTCAAGTACCACCTCTTTATAACCTTTTGGTATATTATATGGGAAACTGACCTGGCGGTTCAGTTCTATGTTTCTATACTCCAGTGATATTCGGTTCTCGTTATCTTCTTCTATAGCCACAATGGATATTTGATTAGGGATAGCTTCCTTTCCAACACGTTGGTAATTTTCATATTTAATTTCCAACAAGCGTTTTTTTAAGGGTTGAGAAAGTTGTTGCAAGTCCATTTTAAAATTCCTGGGCTCAATTTGAAACAAGGTTTTATAAAGTATACCCGCAGTTTTTGGGGTTAGCCGATAGGAATCCTTTGCTACGGAAAGATCAAACTTTTCATTTCTGAGGTCAAAAATAGCTTGACCCAACAACATATTTTGAAGAATGGAATAATCCACCTCGGTTCCCAAGAGCTTGCTCAAATAGGAAAAATCCCCGTCAAAATATTCATTGTCCATTTTGTTGTAAAAAGAAACCCTATCCGGAGTTATGTAGGCCTTCACGATACCCAAGGGGGCACTCAGCCAAATACCCTTGTCCTTTTCCATACGCAGACTTACCGATACACTTTGTTCGTCCTCACCATCGGAATAATCGATTTTAACCCGTCCTGTTAGGGTCCTAAAATCCATTTTATTTTGGTAATGGGCCTTGACAACGGACTTTGCCGAAAGCCTATCGTCAATAGATCCATCCGTAATGACTTTAGCACTTTTACAGGATACCACAAAAAGAGCTAAACTGAAGTACCAAAGGATTTTATAACAGCTATTCAATCTCATTTCTTTCATTAAAATCCGGGTTTAACCTTGTTCAAATATTGGTTTGCCTTCCCAGTATTCCCCATGATAGCGTACACCTCAGACAGCTCTTTGTATATAGTATTTTCCAAAAGTACATCGTCAATTAAATAATCCAATGCCGTCTGCAAGGAATCAATCGCTTCCTCGTTCCTGTTGGCCCGTCTTAAAGCAACTCCGTGTGCATAATACAAAAACGGCTGTAACGGATATTTTTCAAGGGCCTCCTCCGTAAGATTTAGAAGCGCTTTGGCATCGCCTGGTGTGTTTATCAAATCCTGTATCCTATTCTGATAACCGCTCAAATTATTGGCATCCTCACTTTTGCTTACAGATACGGAAGTGTTTATATCCACATTCCTATTTTTAGAGATGGAATCCCTTATTTTAGTTTGGAGGTAAACCGTTTTAGGCGTTTCATCCACTTCCTCCAAAATGGATTTTGCCGTTTCATAATTCCCAAGTTCAAAATATATGGTTGCCAAATTTGACTTGAGTTCCTTATTTTTCCATGGAATCTGGTCCTTTATTTTGACCAAAGTGGCGTTCTGGGCCTTTAAAATTTCTGCCAAGGTATTGGCGTACCAATAATTGGTTGGGTCTTGGGCAACGGCTTCCTGTGCATATTGCTGCGCATTCACGTATTGTTTGTCCAAAAGATAGGATTTGGCAAGTTCAAAGGAAACCACCTCTTTATCCGGTTCAAGGTTCTTGCACTTTAAAAAGGCGTTTATTGCCTTATCATAGTTTTGGATACCCTGTTGTTTAAGGCCTTCAAAAAAGCTTTCCTGAAACTCGTCCGAGTATTCCTCGAAAGAAACTTCCGCACTTTCCTCCTCCGTGATAGGGCCCTCTTCCTGACACAAAACAATCCCTGGGACAATGAATGCCCCTATGTAAAATAGTATCATTGGGATCGTCTGTTTCATATAGGCCTCTTATTTTACACCGGTACTTCCAAAACCACCTTCGCCCCTGAGGGTTTCAGAAAGTTCTTCAACCGGTTCCCATTCTGCACGTTCGTGCTTGGCTATCACCATTTGGGCAATTCGTTCCCCATTTTCAATGGTAAAATTTTCGTTGGATAGGTTCACCAAGATTACCCCAACCTCTCCCCTATAATCCGCATCTATCGTGCCAGGAGCATTCAGTACCGTAATTCCCTTTTTGGCCGCCAGACCACTTCTAGGTCTTACTTGCGCTTCATAGCCCATTGGTAGTTCCAAAAAAAGGCCCGTTTTTATAATGGCGCGTTCCAAAGGCTTTATGGTAATAGGCTCCTCTATATTTGCCCTTAAATCCATTCCCGCCGATGCTTCGGTTTCATAGTGTGGTAGCTTGTGTGCCGATTTATTAATAATTCTAATCTTCATTTTTTTGAACCTCTCTTTATTTGACAAATACTTTTTTCAGGTTATCGATTTCCAATTTGTACACCAATCCTAGAAAAATAAGCAATAGGGGTACGCCCACAAATAAATTTCTATCAAAGATATAGAAGGAAACAATTGAAAACAGTATAGAAATTCCTAAGTAAAATATAATTTTTCTGAAATTATAGGGTATGGGGTAGTACATACGTCCAAAATAGAAGGACAATACCATCATGGTGCCATAGGCCACCAAGGTAGCAACGGCCGAAGCAATATAACTGAAATATTGTATCAGGGCCACATTTATAATGATGGTAAGTATGGCCCCTATCATGGAAATATAGGCCCCAAATTTGGTCCTATCCGTTACCTTGTACCAGACGGAAAGGTTATGGTAGATACCCAGAAAAAAACTGGCCAAGATTATTATGGGTACGACTGACATGGCGTCCCAATAGGAACTATCCAAGACGAACAATTGCTTTAATACATCGGCAAAAACCACTACGGCCAAAAGAATGATACTCCCAAGCACGACAAAGTAGTTGGTAATCTGGGCATAAGCCTTTTGTGGGTTTTTAGTATCGGAATGGCTAAAGAAAAAAGGTTCTATGCCCATTCTAAAAGCGGTGGCGAATAGGGTCATGAACAATGCCAATTTATAACATGCCGCATATTTCCCCATTTCACTTTTGGCGATATCGGGCGGTAATAATTGCGATAATAAATACTTATCGAAAACTTCATTGATAGTAAATGCAATGCCGGCCACCATCACGGGCATGGCATATGTTATCATTCGTTTCCATAAATCCATATCGAAGATATAGGGTCTTCTCAAATAGATTTTTAGCATCAACAAAAGGGTGGTTGCACTGGCGATCACATTGGATATCAAAATGTACGAAATCTCAAAATCCGGAACAAACAACTTGTTGAACACTCCTTCTCCACGTTCCGCTGCCAACGATGGCAGAAGTATCAGAAAAAATAGATTTAAACCCAAGTTCAAAGCCACGTTTATAGTTTTTATAATGGCATACCGCATAGGTTTTTCATTGGCCCGCAACCAAGCAAAAGGAACAATTACCAAGGCATCCAAAACGAGGATACACAAAACAAAATTCATGTACCTAGGCTCAATGTTCAGTGCCGTTGCCAAGGCAGATTTAAACAGTAGACCGATCAATAAAAAAACGATAGAGGACGCCCCCAGGGAAAGTAAGGAAGTACTTACTACCTTTTTTTTGTTCTCCGAATCCTTATAAAACCTAAAAAAAGCCGTTTCCATCCCGTAGGCCAGAAAAATATTGAAAATGGCGAACCACGTAAAAATTAGGGTTACTTCACCATAAACTTCAGGTTCCATTACCGAGGTGTAAATGGGTACCAAAAGAAAGGACAACATCCGTGGAAGCACGGTTGCCAAGCCATAAATCGCCGTTTGTTTAAAAAGTTTTTTAAGCGGATTCAAGCAACTTAGATTGAAGTGTTAAATGTACCTATTTACCTCCGTTATACAAAGTTGGTTTCAGTACCATTTAACTGAGCTACCCTATCCTAGACATCAGCTGGAACCTTTTCATCCTCCAATTCCAAACGCTTCATGGCTAAAAATGCCATCAGAAAGGCAATCAACAAAAAAATGGCGGCCAAAGTATACGGCGCACCGGGATAATATATTTCCCCACCCGGGCGTATAAAAAAGTAAAATACGGGAGAAAACACCAATTGTCCTAAAATGGCCGTGATGCTCACTAGGCCGGTAATGGACCCTTGAAGATTTCCCTGTTCCTTTTCGGAAACTTGATTGGAAATTATACCCTGAACCGTTGGACCAGCTATTCCACCTAGCGCATAGGGAATCAAAAAGGCATATAACATCCAAGGTTCCGAAGCCAAGGAAAATAAAAACATCCCTATCGTCCAAAGTAAAAAGCCAACAGTGACCACTATGCGTTTTCCAAAGGTTTTCACCAAAATCCCCACCAGTACCCCTTGTACAACGGCCACCAATAGTCCCACGACCATTAATGAAATCCCTATTTCCTTGGGGCTCCAATTATATCGTTCAATACCGTAATAGGACCAGGTGGATGGTAGGGCTTGTCCGGCCAAATTGGCCAAAAAGAAAGCGAAAATCAGTAAAAGCACTCCCTTATACTTTCGTAAAGCAAATAAGGACACCCCGGGAATCATTTTCATAGGGTTAATTGCCCTCCTATTTTCAGGAGTCAAAGATTCAGGTACAAAAAATAACCCAAAAAGAAAATTGGAAAACGTTAGTCCTGCAGCGATATAAAATGGCAGACGAATATCAATTTCACCGAAGAAACCACCTACGCCGGGACCAATGATAAAACCAAGACCAAAAGCTGCACCGATTAATCCGAAATTCTTTGCCTTGTTCTCCTTGGTACTCACATCGGCAATATACGCCGAGGCTACTGTAAAACTTGCCCCTGTAATTCCTGCCAAAAACCTTCCTAAAAATAGCCAGGTAATGGTTGGTGCCCAGGCGTGTATCAAGTAGTCGATACTTAAACCCAATAAGGCTAAAAGTAAAATTGGCCGTCTACCAAACTTATCCGAGATTTCCCCTAGGACCGGAGAAAACAAAAATTGCATTCCGGCGAAAGCGGTGGTCAACCACATGCCGTAAATTACGGCCGTGGCCGTGCCCTCTCCTGTCAACTCCATAATAAGCTCCGGTATTATGGGAAGAATAATTCCTATTCCAATAACATCGACTAGGATGGTAATAAAAATGAAGAGTAAAGCTGATTTATTAGATTTCATACTGGCGACAAAAGTCGGATAATAAGTTGAATAAAGTATCCGAAAAATAAAAACCCCCACGTTTCCGAAGGGGTTTTAAGTAGACGTGATATATCTAATTAGTTGTTCAAAACTTCGTCTTTTGAAAATTTGGCTTTCGCCTAATTGTTCAGTGCCTCCGCACCACCAACAATTTCCAAGATTTCGTTAGTAATGGCAGCCTGTCTCGCCTTGTTATAGGTCAATTTCAATTGGTCCCTTAATTCCTTCGCGTTGTCCGTTGCCTTATGCATGGCCGTCATTCTAGCTCCATGCTCACTGGCAAAAGAATCCCTTATCGCCTTGTATAACTGTGTTTTTAGGGATTTGGGTATCAACTGCTCTACAATTTCAGCTTTGGAAGGCTCGAACATATAATCGGCATTGCTTCCTTCACTACCTTCCATAGGAATAATGGGCAAAAATTGTTCGGTCATTACCAATTGTGTTGCCGCATTTTTGAATTTGTTATATACGATATCAATGCGATCATATTCCCCTTGGGCAAACTTATCCATCAAAGCTTCTGCAATTTCAGCAACATTGTCAAAGGTGAGATCGTCAAAAACTCCGCTTTGATTTGAAATGACATTGGAACGTTTCTTAAGGTAATCATTTGCCTTTTTCCCAATGGCCATGAAATCGACCTGCTTACCTCCATAAATGTTTTCCAAAAGATGGGTGCTCTGCTTTAGAATGTTTGTATTGAAGGCACCACAAAGACCACGATTTGAAGTAATGGCAACCACCAAAACCTTATTCACGGCTCTATTGGTTGCATATACACTACCGGAATCACCTTCCAAGCTTGCGCTAAGATTTTGCAACAGTTCAGTAAGCTTATCCGCATAGGGTCTCATGGCAGTGATGGCATCCTGGGCCTTTTTCAACTTTGCGGCAGACACCATTTTCATGGCACTGGTAATCTGCATCGTTGAAGAGACCGATGTAATCCTGTTACGTATTTCCTTTAAATTGGCCATGTTTTTAGTAGTTAGTATTTAGTTATTAGTATTTAGACAATCTTCCTCAAAGAAAATCTTCATACTCCATACTCAGTACTATGTACTTACTTTTTATATTTCGCTGATAGCTCCTTACAAACCGTTGCAAGCGTATCCGTTACCTCATCAGTCAATTTACCCGCTTTTAAGGTATCCAGAACGTCTCTATGTTTAGCATTTAGGAACTCCAAATAATCACGCTCAAACTCCTTTACTTTTTCAACGGGAACATCGCGCAACAAGTTCTTGGAACCTGCGTAAATAATCGCAATTTGATCTTCAACAGTGAATGGGTCGTTTTGAGCCTGCTTCAATATCTCAACGTTTCTACGACCTTTTTCGATTACGTTCAACGTAGCAGCATCCAAATCTGAACCAAACTTGGCAAACGCCTCCAATTCACGGAACTGGGCCTGGTCCAATTTTAAGGTACCGGCCACTTTCTTCATGGATTTGATCTGTGCGTTACCACCCACACGGGATACGGATATACCCACGTTGATAGCCGGTCTAACCCCTTGGTTGAACAAATCTTGTTCCAAGAATATCTGACCATCGGTAATGGAAATAACGTTTGTTGGGATATAGGCGGATACGTCACCTGCCTGTGTTTCGATAATAGGTAAAGCGGTCAAGGAACCACCTCCTTTTACCATCGGTTTTAATACCTCTGGTAAATCGTTCATGTTCTTTGCGATACTATCATCATTGATAATCTTCGCGGCACGCTCCAACAACCTGGAGTGTAGGTAGAAAACGTCCCCAGGATACGCCTCACGTCCCGGTGGTCTTCTCAGCAACAAGGAAACCTCACGATACGCGACGGCTTGCTTGGATAAATCATCATAGATGATCAAAGCAGGACGACCGGTATCCCTAAAGTATTCACCGATGGAAGCACCGGCAAATGGGGCATATACCTGCATAGGAGCAGGGTCCGATGCATTGGCAGCAACAATGGTCGTATAGGCCATTGCTCCCTTATCTTCCAATACCTGTGCGATTCCGGCAACTGTAGAAGCTTTTTGACCTACGGCAACATAGATACAATAAACTGGTTCTCCCGCATCGTAAAATTCTTTTTGGTTCAAAATGGTATCGATACAAACTGTAGTCTTCCCGGTTTGACGGTCTCCAATAACCAATTCTCGCTGACCTCTACCCACAGGAATCATGGCGTCGATAGCTTTAATACCAGATTGCATCGGCTCGGTTACAGGCTCTCTATATATAACGCCCGGTGCCTTTCGTTCCAAAGGCATTTCATAGGTTTCACCAGTGATTGGACCTTTACCATCGATCGGGTTGCCCAAAGTATCCACAACGCGGCCCACAATGCCTTCCCCTACATTGATAGAGGCAATTCTTTGTGTTCTTTTTACGGTAGTACCCTCACCAACTGCTTTTGATGGCCCCAATAATACAACACCTACATTGTCCTCTTCCAAGTTCAAGACGATGCCTTCCAATCCGCCTTCAAATTCTACCAACTCACCGTATTGGGCATTTGCCAAACCGTAGACCCTGGCTATACCATCACCTACTTGCAATACTGTTCCTACTTCGTCCAAAGTAGCGGTTGCATCAAATCCTGATAATTGTTTCTTTAAAATTGCCGATACTTCTGCGGCTTTTACTCCTGCCATTTTTGTTCCTGTTTAAGATAATCCCTTTGACTTAGCTCAGGGTAAATTTCATTTATGAAATTTAATTATAGACTGTTTGTAAATTCTCTTCTTAAATTGTTCAATTTATTGGATACACTTGCATCGTATTGCAAATCCCCTACCCTTAAAATAAAACCACCGATGATACTCTCATCGATTTTATTTTCTAGGGTCACTTCGTTACCTGTAATGGAGGCTACTTGCTTTAATATTTGTTTTTCCAAGGAATCCGTCATGGGAACGGCCGTGGTTACATACGCCACACCTTTTCCTTTCAAATCCTCATTGAGAATAATGTATTTTAGGGCCACTTCATTTAAAATTGAAATACGCTTATTGTCTACCAACATTGTCATCAACCCTTCAGAAATGGCATGTCCGTCTTTAAAAACGGCCTTAAGTACATCCTTCTTTGCCGGTCCAGAAATCACAGGATTGGAAAGCATATCCCTAAGCTCCTTGCTTTCAGATATGGTGGCAACTACGCTGCGCATGTCCTTTTCAACAGCATCGGTCACTTTATTGTCTATGGCCAAACCCAATATAGCCTTGGCGTATCGTATTGCCGCTCTGGAATTACTCATCGTTTAGTTCAATTTGATATCGTCTAGCATTTTTTCAACTAGCTTCAATTGTTTATCCTTTCCGGACAATTCCTCCTTGATTACTTTTTCGGCAATGGAAACTGATAGCTCCGCAACCTGACTCTTTATTTCCGCTACGGCGGCCTTCTTTTCACTTTCTATCGTAGCCTGTGCCTGCTTGATCATTTTATCCCCTTCAATCTTGGCCTGCTCCTTGGAATCTGAAATCATTTTCTCTTTGATTTCACGGGCCTCTTTCAACATAGCCTCACGCTCTGCACGGGCCTCCTGTAACATTCTATCATTATCCGCTTGCAGGTTTTGCATATCGGCCTTTGCCCGTTCTGCTGCCGCCAACGCTTCTTGGATACCCGTCTCCCTTTCGTTCAAGGAATTTAATATTGGTTTCCAAGCAAATTTCACCAATAGGAATATCAGCCCTAATAATAAAATGGTCTGTACGACAAATAGACCTGGCGAAAAATCGTTTATTAATGTTTCCATTTATTTTGAATTTTAATACTAATCAATGATTAAAAAACACTTCCTGCAACCAACCGTTGCAGGAAAATGCTTTTTGGCTTAACGTTCTTATTTTCCTAAGAACAAGGCACCGAATGCCAAACCTTCCAAAAGTGCAGCGATGATGATCATCGCAGTTTGGATTTTACCGGTCGCTTCTGGTTGACGGGCAATACCTTCCATTGCCTTACCACCAATCTGACCAAGTCCAATACCTGCTCCAATTACGATCAAACCTGCTCCAATTAAATTGTACATAGTAAACTGATTTATATATTAAATTAAAAACACTCTTAAATAAAATCCGCCCTCACATCTTCCTCGTCCGGTATTTCATGTCCTTCGGCATCATGATGATGCTCGTGGTCATGCTCAGCTACCGCCATACCAATAAACAATGCTGAAAGCATGGTGAAAATATAGGCCTGCAAAAACGCGACCAATACCTCGATAAGGGTTATGAAAAACGACAGTATCAATGAAAGTCCGGTGGCTCCCGCCACACCCAAACTCTCTTTTAAAGTAAACATGATGGCAATCAGACTCATTACAACTATGTGTCCAGCCGAAATGTTGGCAAAAAGTCGGACCAATAATGAAAAAGGTTTTATCAAAAAGGCGCCCGCCAATTCAATAATGGCCAAAACCGGTCTGATCAACACAGGAACTCCAGGCATCCATAACATATGCATCCAATAGTCCTTATTACCGCTAAACGTATAAATAATCAATGTAAGAATTGCCAAAGCCGCAGTAACGGCCAACTGCCCCGTAACATTGAATCCAAAAGGTGTAAGACCTAAAAGGTTCAGTATCCATATGAAGAAAAATACAGTCAAAAGGTATCCTGTAAATTGTCTGTACTTCTTCTCACCGATATTCGGTTTTGCAATTTCGTCCCTTACGTAGATGACCAAAGGCTCCAAAACCCTTCCAAAACCGGTAGGCACACTTTTATTTTTGTATTGTCTTGCCAAGGAAGAAAAGGCCCATAACATGAACAACCCAACCAATAGAATTCCAACAACACTTTTAGTAATGGAAAAATCCAGCACTTTATGCGCATTGGTTGCATGGTGGCTCTCATCAAGATTTACGGATGTAGCACCTTCTTCCAATTCATAAATCTTGCTGTGCAATTTCACAAATTTGGAACCGCTTTTTTCTACGATTACTTCCCCATTGTCATCGTGATGAAATTCAGAGGACATAAAGGTTACCAAACCGTTACTAGACCATACGATTACGGGCAACGGAAAACCTACGTGTTTTCTTTCGCCTTCCCCATTCGTGAATGAAAACAAATGGAAGTCGTGGGAATCCTTAATATGGTGATTGATATATTCAGATACTTCCTCTTTCGTGTTAACTGCACCTTCATCCTGGCCCTCGGAGAAAGCAAAACTTTGGAGTGAACTTATTGCAGCGATAATCAATACTAGATTTTTAATCACTTTGGAAACTTCCTTCATTATTTCTTTATCAAAAATTATGCTCCTGAAAATTTGCGCAAAAGTAGTCATTCTTGCTTTAATACAAAGAATTTTAAAGGCTTAAAATTCGACCTTATTTTTTGTGAATGATTTTTGAAACAAAAATGACTTCCAAAGTCAAGAATATAAAAATTGGAATGAGTATCATAGCCCTGTAAAAATGGGGAAGTGGCTGGTCTGCCATAAGTTGTGGAAAGAACATAGTTGTAAAAAACACTATTTTAAAAACTAACAAGCCGATATACAAAAATCCTAATTGCTCGAAAAATTTTTGAATGTTTGAAAGCATTAGAAAGGAAATTACCAATACTAAAGAGAATAAAAAGTGAAAGAGATAAGATTTTTTTAGCAACGGAATAAAGTCACTATCCACAGCTCCCATCAAACTTGTTTGGGCAAAAAAGGAAATCGCGCCCACCACCGTGAACACGATTATATATAATACTATTTTTTTGAGCAATTGCACCTATTTATTTAGGGCCATTACCTTTTTAATGACCAAGTATATGGACAAAAATACGGCAAGCAATGTAATGGTGTCCTCTAAAAAGGTTTTTTGAAACTTTTCATCCAGCCATGTCCCCAATAGATTCCCCAAGTAAATGGTCGCTCCCATTTGAATGGCAATTCCAGAGAGACTTGCCGCCGTGCGTAAAAGGTTAAAATCGTTACGAGGCTTTTGCTGGCTCATTCTTTCCGCTCATGGAAGGTTTAAACCCACCTGAATTGGTATTTGAATTGCTGGCAGCTTTTCCCCCACCCATGGTACATGATGCGTTGAAGGTAGCCCCGGGCTCCACGGCCAGTTTGGATACGGAAACGGTACCTTCTATTACGGCAGATGATTTTAAGGAAAGTAGGTCGGATACCAAAAGTTCCCCGTTAAAGCTCCCTTCTATATCCGCATTTACACATTCGACCTTTCCGTGAATATAACCATCCTTACCAATGACCACTTTGCCGGATGTTTTTACATTGCCGTCCAATTTTCCATCGATACGAAAATCCGCTTCAGAGATGATATCTCCTTTGATCTTAGTGTTCTTTTCAATTCTGTTGGGTTGTCCTCCTATTTCGCTCATAGTTCTAGGTTTTTGTTTGTCTGAAAACATTGTTCAAGGTTTTGGGGTTAAAAGTGTATTTCTGTATGCCTCTAAGTTCTTATGTACCTGTATTATTTTATAGTTGTCCGATAAAATTACGAAATTCTCATCAGCAACCCGGTAATCCTTATTGTTTTTTAAAAGTTCCGAATAGCCCAATGCAAAATCCTTCGATTTAAAGCCGTGGACCACCACAAATTGGTCTTCCAGATTATAGATATCCTTGGATACAATGTTCCTGTATTTTAAATCCACAATGGATTTTTCCAATAGCTCCTTCAATTTTAAGGCCCTTTCATTATTGCTCCTTTTAAACGGAAAAACGACCTTCCAGTTGGAGGTTCCCGTGGAACCCGTTTCAGGAGAAAATTCCGTGGGTTCCAATTTAGGTAATTGTTCTGCGACCATCTGTTCCGCCTTTTTGCCCTCTGGGCTATTGGGATAGGTAAGTGCCACATAATTCAAAGCTTCCTTGAATTCCTCGAACCCTTGCAACCTTCCAATGGCATTGGCTTTCAGCATTTCGAATTTGGGTACAATGGGGTCACCCGTGAATCTGTTTATATTTTCTTCCGAACCTGTTATTACCTGCAGGAATTCCTGTTCTTGAAACTTTTTGAACAAAGCTTCATAACGTCGCTCCGGACTATCCGAATCATCTGCCAACACGGCCTGTGGGTTCAATAGTATTTCCGCATAGCGGGAATCCCCATGGTTGGCTATAATGTCCGCTTTCATGGATGCCATTAGCGGACTGCCCACCTCTTCGTATATTTTATAAAGATTGTATTTGGACGGAAGGATCAAACGTTCCTCAGGGTTAGAAGCAAGCACTTGTTCCAGCTTTTCCGCAGCCAACAGATTTTCGTTGAACTTTTCCTTATAAATCAACCCAAGCTGATAATTGGCAAAGTTCCGCTCCGTTTTAAGACTGTCGATTATGGATTCCTCCTTGGGGATTCTGTCCATATAGAAATCCAATGAAAATTTTTCTTCCTCCGAAACAACGGCATCAGGGCTTCCGCCATCCGCAACGAGTTCTCCCGTAGCCTCCGAAATCTTGGACACTGCTTTGTTGGACCAGCGCCAGTCATCTGCCAACTCCCGGTTACCCCATCGGTTCTTAAAGTCGTTCTGGCCGTAACCTAAACTGGTAATATTGTAGAAGTAGAACTTGCCCTTGTTTTCCTTACCTCCCTTACTTTTCGCAAAATTGGCAAACCCGTCCGTTAACTTGTCCCGTTCCTTTTTCTGGGCCGCCTCCTGGGACGCTTTTAATTCTTCTATATGCTTTTCAAAATAGGCAATCTGATCATCAATGGGCATTTGATAAATACCGATGACACTATCGGTATATTGAACAATGTCCTCGTATTTTATTACATCCTCCAAGTTGTCCAGCTTCTTTTTTATGCTACGATATTTTTTGGTGTTTTCGGCCAAATTGGTCAATACACTATCGAAATATGCCCCAGCATTCTTGTACTTGTTTTCATCAAAATTATATTCGGCCAAATTTTCATAATTGAGCGCATTTAACTTTGGTTCGTTTTGGGTAGCGCGAAGGGATTTATTGAAATAGGCCAAGGCAAGACTATCAGAACCTTGCTCGAGATGAAACTCGGCAATTTGCCTGTAGATTTTATCCAAAAACGGCCTGTTTTCCCTATTTTCCTCCAAATCGGTCAGGTATTCCAACATTTCCTCCTTGTTTTCCGATGTAATGGCCGTATTCCTTATTTTCTGGATTTCGGCATTGATCATATACACTCTAGGTGATTTTCTGTTAAGGTCAATGACCTTATCAAAGGCATAATTGGCACTATCCTTATATCCCAATTGATCGTATAACTGCCCTATGATATAATAATACCTGCCTTTCTCCGGATTTTTCTTGGTATAATAGGAGGCTATCTTTAATTGTTGAATGGCCGTATCCGGCACATTAAGATTGATGTAGGCCTGTGCCAGCATCGCCCGGGCATCTGCATACTCTTGGTCCTTAAGGGTTTCATATTTCATCAAACGCTTTAGGTTCTTCACCGCCAATTCCTCATTCTCCAAACGAATGTTCACCTTTTCCCTCCAGATGCTCGCTTCGTTGAGCTTGTCGCTTTCCGTGTATTTGTTCAGGATATAATTGAAGGACTCCAAAGCCGGAATGTAGCGTTCATCAAAATATCGGGCCTTGCCCAATAACAAAAAAGCCTCATCGGTCTGAGGGTTCCGTTCCTCATCCTTGATGTCCATGCTATGTTTTTGGATGGCCTTGGTGGCCTTTTCCTCGGCAATGATAAAATTGGGGTTGTTATCCTCAGAATCCAATTTTACATCCCCGGAGACCTCCAAGCGTTCTATGGGCAATATTTCCCAATAATCATCCTTGTAGGAATCATTCAATGTAGCCCTACCTTCCTCAAAGGAAATATTGCCATTGTAAAGTGTATTGTACTTGGTATTCAGGGCATGCCAATTCCTATTGATGAAGGCATCCTTTTTCGTGGAACAAGCATTGAAGAGCAATGTCCCTAAAAGTCCGGATAAAAAAAGTTTGTTTTTGTAGTTCAAAATAGACGGTCTACGTATGTATGCATAACTGAAAAACATCCATAATATTATACGGTTCATCGACAAAAGGCCACTTTGCTTTTGAGATTACGCAGCGACTTTAAATACAAAGGCCGATGATTTACAGACTAACTGGTTTGTTTCCTTTGATTTTCTACCGATTTTAAAAGGAGAATATTCCGTTCACCGATGCTCTTTGGGCCGTAGTCGATTTGTAACGACGCCTATCTATATTCCCCAAACAAAAAAACCGACTGGGAAGTCGGTTTGGTATTTTTGGAAGAAAAAATTCATTTTTATGGTTATCCCGCAAAAAACGCTTCCAATTCTTTTAAGGTTTCCGTAGAGGTTTTGATGTCCTTGACCACTTCACCCTTGTTCAATACCACGATGCGTTCGCAAACTTCGGTCACATGGATCAAATCATGGCTGGAAACCAAGACAGTCACATTATCCTTTGCCGCCAAATCCTTGATAATACCTTTTAGACGAATTTGCGTGGTAGGGTCTAAATTGGCAAAAGGTTCATCCAGGATAACCACTTGCGGATTTCCAATAAAAGAAGCTACAATGCCGGCCTTCTTCTGGTTTCCTTTGGACAAATCCCGTAGATATTTCTTTTGGCCTAAAATCTCCCCATGGAAAAAGTCGGCAAATTGGGCCAAGAGCGCATCCACATCGGCCTTGTTCTGCCCTCGTAAATCCCCAATGAAGTAGAAATACTCTTCTGGCGTTAGATACCCAATTAAAAATGTTTCGTCAATGAAGGAGGAAGTAATGGGTTTCCATTCTTCGCTGGTGTTTACTTGGACACCATTGTTTTCTATATGGCCCGAACTAGGTTGGATCAAATCCAGTAAGAGGCTAAAGAAAGTGGTTTTCCCCGCTCCGTTGTTTCCTACCAATCCAAAGCTTTGTCCTGTTGGGATTTCGAGATTTTCTAGGTTCAAAACGGTCTGAGTCCCATATTTCTTCGTTAAATTTTGTACTGTTATCATGCTATTTCTAGTTTCAGGTTTCAGGTCTATCGCCAAAAATACTAGCCGTTTTTTTCCTTAAATCCGGCGATCATGCCATATTTCTTTTTTCGGTACTGATCCGTTACCTTATCTAAAAGCGTGTTGCGCAGGGCCAAACCCGCCAAACCTAATACGCACAACACGATTACGGCGACTTCCAAAGAAATCAGGTAATAAAACAAAGTGAAAATAAGTATGGGTACGATAAGTACGGGAACCATGATCAAAAACTGATTGGCGCTGGTGCCCTGCATATTTCCGAACGGACTCTGATCCAATTCTATCCTTTTTTTGTTGAACGATCCAAAATATAAAATGACCGGTATGTTTACTCCCAGATTGTAGAGGGCACAACCAAAATTAATGGCCAAGGCCTCCCAACCAAAGTATACATACGGGATGGTCAATAAAAACATAAATATGACACTCACGGATATCAACAGGGCCTTGGACTCCAAATACTTCCGTAAGGGTATATTTTGGGACATCATCATGCTGTAATAACTACTGTCCCAAGCGGGAATAAACTGTCCGAAGTTACTCAGGAAAATACCGGTCATAAAAACGCCCAAAAAGGCTTTCATGGGCATCATGTTAGCATAAATTTCCTGCGTATAGAATATGAGGCCATAAAACACGAACAACAGGGATATCCAAACTTGGGATTTTGTTCGTTTGTTCCGCCAAATCATTTTTAAATCCAATTGCAAAAAGGTCCCCAAATCCCCAAAACGCTTTGTCCAGGCCAAATCACTGGTGTTGGCCTGTACCTTTTTAGGTTTTAAGTTGGCGTCCAAGTATATCTTATCATGGAGGAACTTATAGTTGATGTAATAAATGAAAACGGCCAGTACCAAAGGAACCAATACCGTTATTGGATATGCGTACAACCCATGAAATATAGGGCCAAAAACGTCCTTTATGGAAAATACACCAAAATAATCCAAGGCGTAAGATATTACAATGATACCTCCTATAACAGATAGTGCTTTATCACTTTTATTTATAAGAAGGTTTAGGTAATTGATGCTCAACACTATGGCCATAATAGCCACCAACCAAAACAAAACATTGATTCCCGAATATCCTTGAAATAGAAGAACAATACAGAACGGTATAAAAAAGAACAGCGACAACAAATTGTATATGGAGGCCGCAGAACGACCTAAAATATAGTGCGCTATGGAACTTTTCTTAACAGGTGTGGTCAAAAAGGGTTTTATGTCCATCACAGGGAGTTTCTGCATGAAATACCGCAGAAACAATTCAATCAGTACCCAATAAATCAAATACTGGCTCAAGGTCCACATAGGGCTTTGGTCCGGCACGGCCTTTCTAAGTAGAAAATACATCCCAGCGCCTGAAGCTGCAAGCACTACGAGCATGTAGACTGCGAAAAAGCCCATAAGAATTTTTACAGCGAGGCTTTTACCTAAATTGGCCGACCTAAAAAAGGATTTCCACTGTAGGGAAGCAAATCGTTTAAACATAAGGGTTGGATGTTGTTGTTCGGTTCATAAGTAAACCAAAAATGGAAAATGTTACAAAAACTAGGTGATTTTATACTCGGGATAGGTTTCTGCCAATATTTCATCTGCTTTTGATGGAATGACATATCCACAAATTTTGAGCAAAAGCCCCATACTTACAATTAATAAAGACAATGCCAATTGAAAATACAGATTATCCATAAAGCCATTGGTCCATTTTAGGTTACATAGATTCATGGGGATAATGAATAAATTTACAAGTAGCCCTTGATTATATATTATCTCCTGTAGCATCCATTTACGCCAAGTACCTTCCATGCGTTTTTTCAATTGAAACGTTCTAAATAGCATTACAAGGGAAAAGCCTATAAATACCCCCGAAACTATGCCTTTTTTTAGTTCCCCTTGTGGAAGCATTTTGAGCAAAGTAAATATGCCCATTACAAAAGTCAAGGTCGCTATTATCTTAGGAAGAGACCACCACTCCTTAAAATACCGCCAGATTAAATTTCGGTACCTTTTGGACATGGCCTTTCTACGTTGTTTTATAACATCCTGAAAACCGAAAACGCCAAATTTTTTAAACTCATTATTCTTTGCTTGTTCAAAGGATAGCTCCGGATTATGTTGCCATTGGTTTTCAATACCGTTGGCCAAATGATCTACCAATTCCAATTGCAGATCATAGTGTTCTACATAATGAGCCCTAGTAAATTTGAACAATTCCTGTATTTGATCTTGGGTGAGTGTCATTTAATTACTAATCAGTTTACTATAGGTCTTTACTATTTTCCGTTTCAGTGCTATAACCTCCTGTAAACCTGCAATGTTAAAGACAAGGGCGAAAAACCAGTAGATATAAAACATTTCTGGGTTTTCTTTTAATATTGGCGCCATTATCCCCATGAGATACATAAAAATAGAAGGTAAAGCCATAATAGACAGAATATATTTAGCAGATTGAATATTCTTGTGAATTCCTTCTGGCTTGTAATAAATATAAAAGTGAAGGCATTGAGGGATAATCAATGTGGCAAAAAAGGATATCGCAATATATAAATCAGGAAAAAGCTTAAAGTGAAGCCATATAAATAGTACAATACAAACAGGGATAAACCATTGCTTTGGCTCATAAAAGTAGCCAAGAATTCTTTTAATCAACGCTCTTTGATGTGCCCAATGTTTCGCTTTTTGCCATTGATTTTCATATCTCTTGACAAAAGAGCGTTTAGTGCGCAAAAAATCTCCCAAATTAATTTGTTCCTCAGTGCTTTCGAATTCCGAGGCCAAATGGTCCAAAATCTCAAGTCTAATATCTATGTACTTTATCCCCAAAAACTTTAGGTAATTGTCAATATATAATACTTCTTCCTTAGAAATAGCCATTTTTCAAATAATTATTGAATACTCCATTTCGGATTAACCAGTTGCTGCATACTTCGTATAAAATCTTCCAATTCGGCCAACCTATTAATTGTTTCCTTTTCCCCTTGTTCTGTAGGTTTATAATATTTACGCAGTCTGTTATCCACTTTGGCAACCTCCACATCCAACAAGCCTTCCGCTTCCAATTTGTGTAAAGCTGGATATAAGGCACCTTCTGTAATGTTCAGTTCCCCTTTGGAAAGCTCCTTGACCTTTTGAGTAATTTCATAGCCATACATCTTGCCCTCCTCATCCAACAATTTTAAGATTATAGTGTTTAAACTGCCTTTGTATAATTTCGAATTCCCCATTTTTTCCTGTACGATTCAATTTTCATTGACTAATATACATAAATTTCTTATGCATAGGATATTTATGTATTGATTTTCCATTTTCGCCTTCAACCTCAAAATTTCAACTTCTGGTAAAAAAATCCAAGGTGTTTCTGTAATGTCTTTTAAACTCTTAATTTCTTACTCGTGCTGACCACCAGTTACAGACTAGCGGGGGTTCCTACTCGGTACGCCACGAGTTGCAAACTGGCGGGAGCGGGGTTTTTCCGTTTGGTTACTGGGTAAATAATAATTTGTTGTCCAATACTTTTTCCATTGCCGAAAAAGTATCCAAAAAGGCTAGGCTGATTTTGGTGCTCTTGAAATCCAAGAAGTCCTTGATCCTCATCGCCCAGGCCGTTTCCGATTACATCGGAATACTATTTGGGCGATTTCCTTTTTGCCAAAACCAAGTCCTTCCGGATTTACTACGTATCCCAAAATAGGCCGGTTTTTCTCCAAATATCATTTCATAGTTCATTCTTACTTTTTGGAATCCAAAGAAGGCTCCCCTCCCTGAGTACGGAGGGGTGTTTCGCGATAGCGGAACGGGGAGGGTTGGGATTAGGTTGGTAATTTCTCCCTTCATTTTCTTTACTTGCATAAAGAAAACGAAGCAAAAGAAAGTGCACTTTCCAGCAGGAATTTTTACTCCGTAAAACCCATCTCGAAACTCGGCCGTTCCGCTTCACGGAACAGGTCCCTTTCCGAGCTTTCTCGATGTATTCTTCTGGAAAGGAAACCACACGTTCAATTTTAAGTTTTAAAATTTCCTTTTCTAAAGTTAGTTGTGATTATCTGCTTTACTCAAAAAAAGCTCCCCTCCCTGGTCAGGGAGGCGTGTTTCGGGATAGCGGAAAGAGGAGGGTCGGGATAGGATGATTCCTTCAAACTTAAATATTGCTTTGAACATGTTTCTCATAAAACATAATGGATTTTTTCCCTTTCCCATTTCATATACTTCCTTCTTTCCTTAATTTTGTATTTTATTTCTAGATTGGATAATTATGGCAGATTTTTATGCATTGACCGTTAAAAACATTAAAAAATTAACCCCCAATTCCGTGGCGGTCACTTTTGAGATTCCCAAGGACTTGGTCCAGACTTTTTTATTCACGGCCGGGCAATACATCACCATAAAAAAAGAAATTAAGGGAAAGGAATTGCGTAGGGCCTACTCCATCAGTTCTTCCCCTAAGAAAGACCATATTACCATTGGTATCAAAAAAGTGGATAACGGCGGATTTTCCCATTATGCCAATACCAAACTGCAAGTTGGCGACACCTTGGAAGTCATGCCACCTGAAGGTCGGTTTTCATTTAAACCCACGGGCAACCCACAACATGTAGCGGCCTTTGCAGCGGGTAGCGGTATTACCCCTATCATGAGCATTGCCAAGTCCGTACTGGATGGAAATCCAAAAAACACTTTTGTATTGGTCTACGGTAACAAATCCTATGAGGAAACCATGTTTTATACGGATTTGGTAAAATTGGAACTGGATTATACCAATAGGTTTTTTGTCTATTTCATCAATAGTCAAACAAGGGAGGACAAGGCGCTTTTTGGACGAATCGATACCTCCACTGTGAACTATGCCCTAAAGAACAAACATGCCGGTACCAACTTTGATGGTTATTACCTTTGTGGGCCCCAACAGATGATCGAAAACGTAAAGGATACCTTGTTGGAAAATGCTATTCCAGCGGATAAGATTCATTTTGAGCTCTTTACAGCCACTGAAATCAAGGATGAACTTCCCAGTCTTCCAGAAGGACAAACCTCATTGACCATAGTTTTGGACGATGAGGAGTTCCAATTGACGATGGACAAAAAAACTACGGTTTTGGATGCGGTGCTCAAAGAAAATATCGATGCTCCCTATTCCTGTCAAGGAGGTGTCTGTAGCAGCTGTATTGCTAGAATTACGGAAGGAAAGGCGGAAATGGCCGTTAATCAAATTCTAACCGACAATGAAATAGCGGAAGGCTTTGTGCTTACTTGCCAGGCCCACCCAACAACACCTACCCTTAAAGTGGATTATGACGACGTTTAGTTCGCGAGTACTTTACTATTTTCCTGGCACATTGTCCCTTTAAAAGCAAATGCATTCCCAAATTATTATATTGGGCTAATTTGATGTAGTCCTTGTGTTACATTTGGTCAATTTCTACCTTTAAGTATGACCTGGGAAATTATTATCGTATTTCTTATCATCGGCGCAGTTGTAATCCTGTTTGCCTTTGAAGTTTTTCCTATGGATAAAATCTCATTTTTAATCATAGGAATTCTTTTGCTCTCTGGCCTTGTTAGCCCGGAAGAGGCTGTAAGCGGGTTTTCCAACAAAGCCGTGATAACTATCCTTTGCCTTATGATATTGGCCATTGGACTAGAGGATAATGGAGTAATTTCGTGGTTGGCAGAAGGATTGAAAATCCTAAAAAGTTGGCCGGCCATTCTTGCCTTGATTGCCATCATGATTTTATCCGGAGGTATCTCGGCGTTCATCAGCTCGACTGCCGTCGTAATCGTTTTTATTAAAATCGTCGCAAAGCTCAAGGAAAAATATGGCATGCTCCCGGGAAAGCTGCTGCTACCCATTTCCTTTGCAGGAATTCTTGGTGGAAGCTGTACGCTTATGGGGACTTCCACGAATTTGATCGTGAACAATATAGCCCTTCGTTACACAGGCGAAAAACTTGGGTTTTTTGAGTTTTCCATGTTAGGCCTGAGCTTCCTTGGCGTTTCCATGTTCATCATTGTTCTGTTCTACAAATTTTTACCCAAAGGCGACGGGGACAAACTATCGGATACCTACAATCTAAATAGATACCTGCTCACCCTAAAGGTAAACAAAGACTCCCCTTTGTTAGACAAGGAACTACAGGATACCTTCATGTTCAAGGAATCTGAAATTACCGTTTTAAGGGTAACACGAAATAATCTGGAAAAGAATATGCTCAGCCCTGGATTGAAAATAAAGGCAAACGACATTATTCTGTTGCATTGCAGCTTGGAAAATCTTCAAAAAATGAGAGGAGAAGGGTATTTTGACCTTGATATCGATGAAAATACTGCCGATTTTACTTCCGAAGAAACATCCATCAAGAGATTGGACAGAAAAGAAAAGGATTCTCCCGATGAAAAAGAACATGAAACCATCCTCCTTGAGCTTTTATTGTTACCAGGTTCCCGTTTTATTGGAAAAACACTATCGGCACTAAAAAAAATAATCGTACCTAGGGCCATTCCAATTGCGGTAAACAAGAGAAAACCCTTGACCAACCTGAGAAGTCGTTTGCATTTGAACAATAGTGCCATAACCCGACTCAGGGTAGGCGATCGTCTATTGATACAGACAGATACTTCCTACCTCAACAATTTTGAAAACAGTAACAATTTGGCTGTTCTAAACCAGTTTGACGGGGCACTGCCCTCTACCTCCTTTAAAAGAAATTTATGTCTTTTGATTTTGGTAGTTACCATTATCCTTGCGGCAACCGGGGTTTTTGAAATTATGACCAGCGTTATATTTGGGACCATTGCCATGTTACTTTTTAAGTGTATTGAACTCGATACCATTTATGAAAAAATCAACTGGCAGATCATTTTTCTTTTGGCAGGCATGATTCCTTTAGGCATTGCCATGACAAACTCTGGTGCGGATAAATGGTTGACCCAAGAACTTTTAAAAATTATGGCCGGCCAGCAACCTATATTTATCATCGGCGTGCTATTTCTTACTACCATGTTGTTCAGCAGTGTGGTATCCAACAATGCCACAGCTATCATTATGGCGCCAATTGCAATAGCATTGGCCAAAGGTTTGGGTTTGGACGTGAAACCCTTTATCCTTTGTGTCATGTTTGCGGCAAACTTCAGTTTTTTTACGCCCTTGGGGTATCAAACCAATGCCTTGATCTATAGCATGGGAATTTATAAGTTTAAGCACTTTCTCATTCTAGGAGGGGTCATTTCCCTGTTGCTACTTGTCCTGGGCACCTTGCTCTTAAGTGCTATGTTGTAAGTGGTTTAAGAACCAAGGGTTTCCAGTTGTTTACAAGCACTTTCATATCCAATGGCATAGGCTTTTTCAATCCCTTTTCGGTCCAGAATACCTATATGCTCCAAGGATTTGGGCTCGATCACCAGATTGCATTTTTTTATTTTCTCCCTGTTGATGGCATAGATCATCAATCCCGTGACCCTTCCTGTAAGTTGTAGGGAATTGGTGAGGTTCTTTTTGTTCAGTTCCGAAACAATGGATACATTACTGCCAATAACAAAATCTACCTTGTCCCGAACCGGTTCCAAGGGAAAATTGTTCATGATGCCTCCATCTGCATATAAACTTCCATTATAAGATACCGGACTGAAAACTGGAGGCAAGGCCGCAGATGCCAACAAAGGCTTAATAAGTTCCCCCTGATGTATAAAAAGCTCCTCCCCCTTTTCCAAATTAGTAGCCACTACATAAAGCCCTTTCTTGAGTCCTTCGAAGGTATTGTGAGGAAAATAGGCCTTGAAAATGGCCTCATACCTATCGGTATCCAAAAGACCCGGCTTTCCTATGGATATAAAATTATACTTAAAAAGCGGGGTTTCCTTAAAGAAACGCAACATGTCCATAATTGGGGTGCCGTTCGCATACAATGCGCCAACAAGGGCCCCTACACTACTTCCCGCTACCAGTTGGGCCTCCAGACCAAACTCCTGCATGGCCTTAATAACACCAATATGGGCCATGCCCCGAACGCCGCCTCCGGAGAGGACCAATCCTATTTTTTTTGTTGAAAGGGAAGCCATATTGTTTCCATAAAAATGCCGTACAAAGTAAAAACCCTCATACGGCATTAAAATTAACCAAATCCTATTACTTTACGAATCCAATCCAAAGGCATAATAATACTTGCTTCCATCTTCATAAACACCCTCTAACATAACGCCGCCTTTTTTATTTTCAAGGATATGGGCCACATCTTCCACATCGGTAACGCGTTTGCCGTCAATATGTGTGATGATGAAACCTTCACGCATTTGGGTTTCCTTTCTAATCTTTCCGGGGTAGAGCTTGTTCACTTGAACGCCGCCGTCCAACTTGAGTTTTTCGGCCAAGTCTTTATCCAAATTTTCAAAATCGGCCCCAAGCAGATTCAAAATTTCCTTTTTCTCCTTTTTTACGATTTTGGTGGTACCGTTGGCATTTTCCAAAACTACTGTGAATTCCTTCTCCTTACCGTCCCTGTTGACCAAAAGGGTCACCTCATCACCAGGTCTTTTTCCGGCAATGATTTCCTGTAATCTAGGGGAAGTGGCAGTTTCTGATCCATTGACTTCAAGGATAATGTCCCCGGATTTAATACCGGCCTTATCGGCAGCACTATTTTCGCCAACTTGCTCGATCCACACACCTTTTGTGAAGTCCACATCCTTTTCTTTGGCCAAATTACTGTCCATAGTTCTTATGGTAACGCCCAACATACCCCTTTGTACTTTGCCATATTTCAACAAATCCTCAACGACTTTGGTTACAATATTACTGGGTACTGCAAAACCATATCCGGTGTAGGTGCCCGTCCTACTGGCAATGGCGGTGTTTATTCCAACCAAATTACCATCCAAGTTCACCAAAGCCCCACCACTGTTTCCTGGGTTGATGGCAGCATCGGTCTGAATGAAACTTTCCACGGCAAATTTATCCTGATTGATATTGATATTCCTTGCCTTGGCACTAACGATACCGGCGGTAACCGTGGAGTTTAGGCCCATTGGATTACCAACGGCCAATACCCATTCGCCCACCTCTACATCATCGGAATTTACCAAGGACATGGTACTTAAATTATCGGCATCAATTTGCAACAAGGCCAAATCCGTAGTAGGATCGGTACCGATCACCGTTGCCTTATAGGATTCGTTGTCGTATAAAGTCACCTCCACTTCATCGGCATTGTCAATTACGTGGTTATTGGTCACGATATATCCCTGATCATTGATTATGACCCCAGACCCAGTACCTATCCTAGGTTGGGATTGCATGCCTTCCGGCGTTTGCCCCTTGAACATATCGCCAAAAAACTCCTTAAATGGATCTGGCAGCTCCCTACCTCCTTGATTGCCATAAGATGGCGAGGTCATTGTAGATTTAATGTGGACAACAGCGTCCAATACTTTTTTGGAGGTATCCGTAAAATCCAAAGGTTTAATGTTCCCCTCGTCATCCGCAGTATAGAGAACGTGCTTCCCCTGTACCGTTTCAACCGTGGTAACCCCTTTTATTTCCTCCTTTTGATTTAATTTGTTTACACCTATAACCCCTAGGCTAACAGCTAGGGCTATTAAGGCAGAAAAGAAGTAAACCTTGAAACTTCCTTTGCTTGATTTGTTTGCATTCATAATATTTCTGGATTAATAATTATAGTTTTTATTACGTACCTATTTATTTCAATACCTGTGCCACTTGAAGCCGTGTAATTGCTAAATTTTTTCTAAAATTTCGTTCCGTTTTAAGTCGGTTTTTAGACTTTACGATGCCTTATTTAAAAAAATGTTTAAAATATTTAAGGTATTGTGTTTTTCAGCGACCCATTGATGGTACGTATCCTTTTAATTGGCTTAAAAATGGTCTGAAAATTTCATATCCTGACGAATTGTTCCGTTTCTGCCATTTTGACCTTTTTTTGGCTTTTTGTAAGTATGAACCAATAAAATATTTCAATCTTAAAACCTTTGCCTTTTTTTATCGTATGTTTAAGTAGAGATATGGATGATAATCTAAATTTTGATGCATAGTACCGCGGTCTTAGTATTTGCCAATTCTTCCTTGGAGGAAATGCGCCATAAACCCATAAAAAATGGGGAGGCACTATTCAATTCCTTAACAAAAAGAACACTCAAGGAAGTTGAAAAATCTACCCTTCCCTATTTTCACATAACCGAGGAGCATCAAAAAGGAACTACTTTTGGGGAACGTTTTACAAATGCCATTAAAAGCGTTTTTGACAAAGGTTTTGAAAAAGTCATTACCGTAGGAAATGATACGCCACACTTACAATCCGGGCACATTAAGGCTGCCGCCGAAGCACTGATCGAGGGAAGAACGGTCCTTGGCCCTTCTTTAGATGGTGGTTTTTATTTGATGGGGATTCATCAAGCAAATTTTGATGCTGATGATTTCATCCATTTACCATGGCAAAATAGAAGTCTATTAAGGACTTTAATTGAAAAATTGGAAGTCAACGAGTGTTCCATTTTTAAACTACCCGTCTTTGAGGATATTGATACGATTTATTCCATTCAAAGGCTTTCCAACTATATTTCAACGCTCCCTGTTTTGCTACTGGCAGTTTTTTCCAATTGCTTAAATTCAATAAGAAATACGGTCTCTTACATAGGTTCATCCTATAATTTCCTTTTCCTCCATCTACCCTTGAACAAAGGGTCTCCAGTGTTTGTTCCAATCCGTTAAATCCTTTGGATTTTTTACGATCCAAAATTCGACTTAAGAACTAACACAATTGCCAAAACATGAAATATTTTATGTTGGTCATGACCCTGTTCATGACTGCAACGGTTTTTTGCCAAAATACGGTTTCCGGCATAGTGACGGATGCTACCGGCAATCCCATTCCCTACGTAAACGTCCTCCTATCAGGGACAAACAAGGGAACCATTACCAATGAAGAAGGGAAATTTTCAATAAATACGACCGATACCAAGGGTGTTTTGGAGTTTTCTGTTTTAGGGTATCAAACGCAAAAAGTTCCCATTAATGATTTGTCCTATATAGAGGTCACCTTATTGGAATCTTCCGAGCAATTGGACGAAGTTGTCCTGACAGCACTGGGCCTAAAAAGGGAAACCAAGGAGTTGGGCTATGTGGTCCAAAGTTTGGATGCACAGGGCGTCACCGAAGTGAAATCGGTCAATTTTTTGGATAATTTGGCCGGAAAACTGGCAGGAGTTACCATTAATCAAGGACCTACAGGAGTGGGTTCCACCTCAAAAATTACCATACGGGGAGAGGCGTCTTTCTCCAATAACAACCCACTCTTCATTGTGGATGGAGTACCCATTAACAATAATTCGGTCTTTAACTTTACCAATGAAGCGGCTGCCGGCTTTCAGGAAATAGATTTTGGAAATGGTGCCATGGAAGTCAATCCTGATGATATTGCGGAAGTCTCTGTTCTAAAAGGCCCCAGTGCAGCCGCCCTTTATGGGACAAGGGCGTCCAACGGTGTTATCGTCATTGAAACCAAAAATGGTAGAAACAGTACAGGACTTGGCATTAATTACAATACCAGCTTTTTTGTGGATACCGCATTCCAATTGCCCGATTTCCAAAATGAATATGGGCAAGGCCAATCTGGAGTCTTTGAATTTGTTGATGGTCTTGGAGGTGGCATCAGCGACAACATTACGTACAGTTGGGGACCCAGGTTGAACGTAGGTAATCTTATTCCCCAATTTGACAGCCCGGTTACTTTGACCGATGGAACCGTGGTGCGAGGTGGCGACACGGCCCTTTATAGTGGCCTGCCCATTACGCCCACCCCGTTTGTGTCCCATCCGGATAACCTAAAGGATTTTTATAGGACGGGAACTACGCTTATAAACAACATTGCCGTTGCCTCCAATTTTGAAAAAGGAAATTACCGACTCTCTTTTACGGATCTAAGAAGCGAATCAATTATTCCGGGTGTGAATCTGGACCGACAGACGATAAGCACACGATTGGGCTTTAGACCTACCGAAAAATTGAGTATCAATTCTGCTATCAGCTATATCAGCTCCAAAAGCGATAATCGGCCATCAAATGGGTATGGTTCCGAAAATGTAAATTATTCCCTGGTAGGATGGGGTCCAAGGTCTTTGAACATAGATAGTTTACGGGACTATTGGCAGCCTGGGTTGGAGGGCGTTCAGCAATACTCTTTCAATTACACCTTCTTTGACAACCCATTTTTCATCATGTATGAAAATAGGAACTCTTTTAATAGGGATCGGATCTTTGGAAACATTTCAGCGAGTTATGATATTACGGAACATTTGACCGCTTCAATTAGATCGGGAATGGATTATTCCAGTGAGCTTCGCCAGTTAAGGCGAGCCTTTAGTTCCAATAGATTCCAGAACGGAGGATATGCGGAGCATGATGTTTTCTTTAGGGAAATAAATACTGATTTCCTTTTAAATTATACCAATCGTTTTAATGTCTTAAAACTCGATGTTAGCCTTGGCGGAAACCGATTGGACCAAAAAGCATTTACCTCCCAGTCACAGACAACAAGTTTGGCCCAACCAGGAATTTTCAGGCTTTCGAACGCGGCCTCTCCGGTAGAAGTTTTCCAATTTGAATCGAACAAGCGAATAAACAGTTTTTACGGTTTGGTGAAACTGGGCTATGAGGATTTTCTATTTTTAGATATTACTGGCAGGAACGATTGGTCCAGTGCTTTGGCTACCCCTTTTTCCGTAGACAATACCTCGTTCTTTTACCCATCGGTCTCCTCAAGTTTTATTCTATCCCAAGTAGTAGACCTACCACAGGTTATTTCCTTTGCAAAACTTCGTGCCAGTTGGGCCCAAGTGGGTAATGATACCAATCCCTACCAAACCACGAGCGCGTTTGTGGCCCAAACCCCATTTATTGGACAGCCCACTTTTAGCAACCAAAACACCATTGCCAACCCCAATTTACAACCGGAGCAGACTTCCTCTTTTGAAATTGGGGCCGATATACGGTTTTTCGGTGATCAGTTAAGTTTTGATGTTTCTTACTATAACGCCTTGACCAAAGACCAGATCATATCCCTTCCCATTGGGATATCTTCGGGTTATACGCAACAAGTGGTAAATGCAGGAAGTGTTCGTTCCAAAGGGTTGGAAATTATTACCGGAATTTCTCCCGTGGTATCGGATAATTTTTCATGGAATAGTACCTTAAATTTTAGCACGAATCGGGCTATCGTTGAAGATTTGCCTCAGGAAGACGGCCGCTTAACCCTAGCATATTCAAGAATCTACGATAGTCAAAACCAAACGGTATATCTTCAAGTGGAAGAAGGTGGTCGCGTTGGAGATCTTTATGGTACTGGCTATTTAAAAAATGAAAATGGAGATTTTATACTTACGGATGAAGGACGGTATATTCCCAATAACGATTTACAAAAACTAGGGAATTATAATCCGGATTTTATGTTGGGCATTAATAACCAGTTTAAGTATAAAAACTGGAACCTTGGCTTTCTTTTGGACTGGCGCCAAGGAGGGATAATCGTTTCTAGAACAAGAGCGTTAGGCAATGTAGGTGGTCAATTGGCAGAAACCTTATTTCGCCCGGAAGCAGGTATTGTCCCAGTTGGCGTAGTCAACACGGGAACGAATGACGACCCCGTGTATACTCCAAATACGGTCGCGGTATCGGCCGAGAGTTATTACCGGCAATTTTATGACCGTAACCATGAGGAAAACAACACGTATGATGCGTCATTTTTAAAATTACGCCAGTTCTCCATAGGATATACGTTTAAGGACCTGTCTGTCTTCAATCAAGAAGCCCAATTGAATCTTTCCTTGATCGGCAGAAATCTTTTTGCCTTCACTGAAAATCCCCATTTTGACCCAGAGCAATTGGCAGTACAGGGACAAGGTTTTATAAGTGGCGTAGAGGATATGTCTTACGCAACTACACGCAGTATTGGCATAAAGGCAGGGTTTAATTTTTAAGAATGAAAACGATGAAAATAATATTTAGCATATTTCTCTTGTTGGCGTTGATAAGTTGTACCCAGGATTTTGAGGATATCAATACCAATCCCAATGCTCCGGTAAGCGTACAACCCAGTCTTTTGCTGAGACAGGTTATCTATGATTACGGTGAGCAAATGTCCTATGAAGGTTTTACCGCTGGAAATTTATTGGGACAATATACCACAGCCTTGGATTTCAACCTCTTTGATAGGCATAACTTAAAATCTCCACAGTTGGGAGGAAATCCATGGCCCATATTCTATGAGAACCTTCGGGACAATGAAATCATATTGAATCTCTCACAGGAAAACCCTTCATTTTCAGTATACGAAGGGCCAGCACGAATACTGAAAGCCTATATGGCCGCCGCATTGACCGATTTGTTTGGAGACGTTCCCTACTTTGAAGCCTTTAAAGGTGATCAAGGCACGGTGACCCCGGTTTACGATAGTCAAGAATCCATTTATATGGCCGAAAATGGAATATTCGACAATCTCAATAAAGGAATATCGGCCATTGAATCCTATGAAGGAACCATTCCGCTCGAAGGGGATATCCTTTTTGAGGGTGACTTGGAAAGCTGGGTGCGTTTTGCCAATTCACTTAAAATCAAATACCTCATGCGAATTTCTTCAAAAATGGAAGTGGCTACGGAACTACAAGCCCTTTTTAACGAAGGAAATTATATTCAGGAGAATAGTCAAAATGCCGTGTTTGATTTTACGGATGGTGAGCCCAATAATTTTAGGTTGGCCCGACTGCGAATTGGAGATTTCAACAATTTTGTAATGTCTGAAACGATGGATGAAATTTTAACCAAACTTGATGACCCACGTATTTCAAAACTTTTTAGGCCCATCGCTAATAGTGATATGGGTGGTGAATATAACGGACTCTTAAATGGTATCGATGCCTCTTCCACCACTATTAATGTATCTGACTATTCCTTGGCCGGGACTATTTTTAGGGAGAATACGGGAGTATTAGACGCCAATTTCATGACGAGCATGGAAACCCAATTTCTTTTGGCCGAGGCTGTACAAAAGGGTTTTATTGCCGGAGATGTAAAACAGCTATATGAAAGGGGTATCATCCAGGCTTATGACTATTGGCAGGTAGAACTTCCCAATGATTATTTAACGAATCCAGGAGCATTGGACAATGGGAATCCTTTGGAGAATATCATAACCCAAAAGTGGATTGCCAATATGATTAATGGCTATGAAGGTTGGATAGAATATAGAAGAACGGGTTACCCACCGCTAAAAACAATTTCAGCAAGTCTCAATGATGATTTAATACCGGTAAGAATGCCTTATCCAGGTGAGGAAGAGGCGCTAAATAATATTAATTACACTACGGCCGCCAACAAAACAGATGGCAATAGCATTAATGTAAAAGTTTGGTGGGACGAAGAATAAAATAAAAATGAATAACATGTTATTTTGGCAATGGGGATTGATCATAGTATCTAGTTTGATACTATTCTTCCTGTCCCCTTTTGCTAAAAATACCAATCAGTTTTATAATGCAGTCCAAAAGAAAAAGACTCCCAGCACACTGGTGTTGATGGGCAGTTTGGTTATTTCTTGGATATTCGCAAAAAGCATAACCAATGCGGCTAACTTAGGGTTGGAATTTGGCATTGTGGGAGGTGTTGCCTATGCAGCCTATTACCTATCCTTTGCCATAGCGGGAATTGTTATTTATAGAATGCGTGTGTTTGGAAATTATAAAAGCATACACCACTTCCTAACCTCAAAATTTGGCAAAATGGCCGTATTGGTTTTTTCGTTATTGATAGCTATCCGCTTATTTAATGAAGTTTGGAGCAACACCATGGTCATTGGATCCTATTTTGGTGAAATGGGGACCAGCACCTATTATTGGAGTATTTTGGTATTTACGTTTCTTACCTTGGCCTATGTTATTAAAGGGGGAATGAGTAGTTCCATTTTCACGGATGTAGTACAAATGGCGCTATTCTCCATACTACTCATTGTAATTCTATATACCATTTACGGTCCAAAAACGGATTTCACGGTCAAGGAAACCTTGAATTCTGGAATTTGGTCCTTTGAAATGGGGTTAAATCTTTTATTTGCGGCGCTTATACAGTCTTTCAGTTACCCTTTTCATGATCCGGTCTTAACGGATAGAGGTTTCATCAGTAGCCCCAAGGTTACCCTAAAAAGCTTTTTATGGGCCAGTGTAACGGGTGCTATATGCATAGTGCTATTTAGCACCATTGGTATTTATGCTCAATCCCTAGGTATCGTAGGTCAGGCAGCGGTGGAAGTAGGCAAGGCCTTTGGCATCGTAACACTTTTAATCATCAATTTTATAATGATTACCTCAGCGGCCTCCACCTTGGATTCCACGTTTTCCTCATTTTCTAAATTGATTGCGGTGGATTTGAAATTTGGCAACACGCTAAGTATCGGGAGGTGGTCTATGGCCTTCATTGCCGTACTTGGTACTATTCCTATTTTTTTGGATGGCGAAATACTATCGGCCACGACCATTAGCGGAACCATGGTCATTGGGCTTACGCCGATATTCATTTTTTGGAAAGGAAAGGCCCCAAAAATAAGTTTTCACTTGAGCGTTCTTTGTGGACTGATATTTGGTCTTTTCCTGGTTTTTAATTGGTTTCCTGAACAATTCATATTCACGACCGGTAAATACGCCGATTTACTTTGGATCAATGTTTGGGGCATCTTATGTTGTACACTGTTATACTTTATACCTACATGGCTGAAAAAATAAAACATATTGGAACAAAAAAGGGGAAACTACTCCTTTTTGGTGGTGTATACAGCAATCTACAGGCCCTGGAAAAGCTAATTTCAATAGCCAAAGAAGAAGGTATCCCTCCAGAAAATTGTATCTGTACGGGAGACATCACCGGATATTGCGCCCAACCAGAAGAAACGTTACAAGCCTTCAAAAATTGGGGGGCTTTGAGTATTGCCGGTAATGTGGAACTACAGTTGGCCAATGACAGTGAGGAATGTGGATGTGATTTTAAGGCAGGTGGACGTTGTGACAGTTTCTCCAAAATGTGGTTTCCATATACAAAAATGAAGTTGTCCGAAGAATCACTGAAATGGATTGGCACCCTTCCGGAAAATATCAGTTTTGATTACGCCGGAAAAAAAATAACGGTAGTGCACGGTAATTATGGCAATGTATCGGAATTCATATTTAAATCCAATGCACAAGAAAGTAAGGAAACTTGTTTTAAAGCTACCTATAGCGATGTGGTGATTGCCGGACATTGTGGGCTTCCTTTTCATCAAAATATAAAGGAAAAATTATGGGTGAATCCCGGGGTTATCGGAATGCCCGCGAATGATGGTACATCTAGGGTTTGGTATGTTCTTATGGAGGATACAGAAGAAAATCTATCCTATTCCCATAAATCCTTTGAATATGATTTCCAGACCGCTCAACTGCTTATGTACCAAAACCATTTGCCAGAGGAATATGCAGACACCCTAGCATCCGGAATATGGGATAATATGGAAATCCTTCCAGAAATAGAAAAAATGGGGCAAGGAATACCCATTGCATTCAATATCGGTTTAAATAAACAAAACATTCAATCCAAAACACAGAATAAAATGGCAGACTCTTATTACGACCCAAAAGATTTAAGAAAATTTGGTAAAATAACCGAATGGAGCGAAGAACTAGGAACCAAGTTCTTTGATTACTATGGAAAGGTATTTGAAGAAGGGGCCTTGAGCGCCAGGGAAAAATCCCTGATTGCCCTGGCCGTTTCCCATGTCGTAAAATGCCCCTATTGCATAGATGCCTATACGAAAGATGGCCTACAAAAAGGAATTACCAAAGAAGAGATGATGGAAGCCGTACATGTTGGAGCGGCTATAGAAAGTGGTGCTACCTTGGTGCATGGAGTCCAAATGATGAACAAATACAACAAGCTTTCTATGTAGCATTTCGTATCTACAACTATTAAAAAAATTGAATACTGAAAAATAAAAAATTATGGCAACAAAGTCGTTGAAGGCGCAAGGAGATGAATTAGCAGTGTCCAATAAGCAATTGGAAATTTTGAACGGAGGCATTTTTGCCGATGGTGAGCTTCCCTATTTCAAGGATAAGATCAGCCAAATTGGTCAGTTCCCTTTACGTCCCAAGAAATTGGAAATACTGCAAATCAATGTGGGGTATATGTGCAATCAGGTCTGTGAACATTGCCATGTGGATGCAGGGCCCGACCGTAAGGAAATCATGACCCGGGAAACCATGCGGCAATGTCTTGAGGTCATTAAAAATACAGGTGCCCATACGTTGGACCTTACGGGGGGTGCACCCGAAATGAATCCTGATTTTAGATGGTTTGTGGAAGAAGCTGCCAAAGCAGGAATCAAGGATTTTATCGTGCGTTCCAATTTGACGATTATTAGAGCCAATAAAAAATATTATGACCTACCCGATTTCTTTAAAAAGCATAATGTTCACGTAATTTCTTCCATGCCTCATTGGACTCGCGGAAAAACAGATAAACAAAGAGGTGATGGTGTTTTTGACAAATCGATAAAGGCCCTTCAGGAGTTGAACGAGCGAGGTTATGGAATGCTGGACAGTGACTTGCGCTTAGACTTGGTTTACAACCCATCTGGGGCCTACTTACCCGGAGACCAGGCCGCGATGGAAAAGGACTTTAAAAAAGCGCTTAAAGAGGACTTTGGTATTCAGTTCCATAACCTATTTGCTATTACCAACCTGCCCATTGCACGATTTTTGGATTATTTGATCGCTTCGGAAAACTATGAGGACTATATGTATGCCCTTGTGGAAGCCTATAATCCCGCTGCAGTGGCCAATGTCATGTGCACCAATACGATTTCCGTGAGTTGGGACGGATGGTTATATGATTGTGACTTTAACCAGATGTTGGGCTTAAAGGTAGCCAGTAAAGTCAAGCATATCAAGGATTATAACGAGGATATCCTAAACGATAGAAACATTATTATTTCCCAACACTGCTATGGCTGTACTGCCGGTGCCGGCAGTAGTTGTCAGGGGACAGTGGCTTAAGCCTCCCCTAACCCCTCCCAAGGAGGGGAATTTCAATCCTACTTTAGGTATAAACCAATGAATTATGACATGGGACAAGTTATTAATCCTTAAAAGTGTACACATAAACCGACCATCTGGTCGGTTTTTATTTTCAAAAAAGTGGTAGTTCATCGGGTTTTTGAACGTTCACCGATTTTTTTCTTCATCATATCCAAAGAATCGAATTGCAACGAGCATCGTTCGGTTCTTTGTACAGACCAAACGGTCGGATTAACCCAAATCTTGAAATCATGGATAAAAATTTAAAACGCATGGCTACCATGCACCGCATGCAAACCGCTGGATTAGAACTATTTTATGCAAACGGTTATTATGCCACCAGCGTTGACGACATCCTAAAAAAACTATCCTTATCCAAAGGTGCCTTTTATTACCACTTTGCATCGAAAGAGGATTTCTTTATACAAATCATCCAAAACTTATTGGCCAGAAAAATATACAGCGTACTAATTGAACCTATAGAAGGCCATGATAATCCTCTTGAGCAAATAGTCGATTGTTTTGAAGAAGCTTTGGAAACCGCCGTTCATAATGACATGGACTTTGGTTGTGTACTCAATAATTTCTTGACCGAATTCCGCGGAAAGGACCAAAAAATAATGAAACATCTTTGTGATATATTTTCCATTTGGGAGGTAAATCTAGTTTCGACCTTGCAAAAAGGGAAGTTCAATGGCTATGTAGATCGCCATGTAGATTGTGAGGCGGCAGCCACGTATTTAATAAGCTCCTATTTTGGTGTTCGTACCTTGATGGTAGGCACTACCCCTAGTGCCAGGAAATATCGTTTTATGAGCCAATTACGAGTTTATCTAAAATCCTTGGAGCCTAGAAAAGTGGTCGCTTAGTCAATTATAAGTATTTGCCGAACCCTTTTTACAATCTGTTCAGGAGAAATTGTTTTCATGACCTGATCATATCCTGGCGGAAATTTGTTTCCGTAAACCGATGTAGGTATCAAAGGGAATTCATCCCTGTTCGAAACAATTTGGTTTTCAACCGACTGGCCAAAGGGTGCAAAGCCAGCTGCCGGATGTGTTACGCCCCACAATGTTATTACAGGAACACCGTACATAGCCGCCAAATGACCGTTTCCGCTATCCATGGAAATCATTACCTCCAAATTACTGATCAGGGCGAGTTCCGCTTTAAACGGTAATTTTCCCGCTATTGAAGTACATCCAGCGAATTTTTGGTCCCAATCCTCCAAAACTGTCCGCTCCTTTTGGCCACCTCCAAAAAGAAGAATTTTTACATCTTTCAAGGCGGCCAATTCCGAAATCAAGGTTTCCATTAATGCGAGAGGATATATTTTTCCGGAAAAAGCGGCAAAGGGTGCGATACCTATCAGCTTCTTGCCTTTGGGTATAAAACTAGTGCCAAAATCCGTGGTTATCCTATGCTTTCCCAGAACATGGGCCTTGTGAACGGAAAATTCAAAACCATGTCTTTCGAAAACCGATCGATACCGCAAGTACATTGGAGTTAGAGAATGTAGTTCCTTTATTTTTCCCGAAATAAGTTTCCTTTTCTCCTTTCTACCCTTGTCCATTTGTTCAACAGGGATACCGTATAGTCCAAAAAAGATTTTTAGAATATTACTGCGTAGCACATTGTGAAGATCTGCCACGGCATCCACATCCATCTCCCTTAGCTGTTTAAAAAGTTTCCATAGGCCTAAAGGCCCTTTATGCGCTCCTTTTACATCGGCAGTAAAAACACTTACGTTGGGAATTTTAGATATAATGGGTGCAAAAAATGGTTTGGTAAGAAATGTGATTTTTACATCGGGGTATTTATCGGTCAATGCAAGTAGCACAGGAACCGTCATGGCCACATCTCCCATGGCCGATAACCTGATGACCAATATATGCCCTATCCTATTTTTGGCCACGAAGGATGGGATTTAGTTCCTCATCGTTGTACATCTTCATTTGCTTGTACACTTTCATGTATTTGTTGCCTTCTTCTATATCTTTCAACAATTGGTCGATGGCCGTTGAAAGGTCTCTACGCTGCTCCAAAAGAATGTCCAATTTGTCCTGACACCTTTTTAGATGTTCGTGGGACGCATCCTCCCTGTTCACCTCCTCCTGCATGTGATAAATTTTCAAGGCGAGAATGGACAGTCGGTCTATCGCCCAGGCAGGGCTCTCCGTATTGATAGTGGCGTTCTCCTTAATTTCTACCGATTGGTATTTATTCAAAAAATACCCGTCTATATATTCAACGAGGTCCGTTCTGTCTTGGTTGCTGGCATCAATTTTACGCTTTAAATTCAACGCCGCTTTGGGTTCAATATTTGGATTTCTTATAATATCCTCATAATGCCATTGAACCGTATCTATCCAATTCTTTCGGTAAAGTAAATGGGCTATATCCTCCTTTGGATAGGGATTGTTAAACACTTGATCTACATCATCCTTTTCGTGATATGTATGTATACTTTCCTCGAAAACCTTAATCGCGAAATCGCTGAACATAATATAATTTTTAACAAAGATACCTTATATCAGGAAATCAAAAGCTTTCCCAAAAAAATTGCCGTTGGAATCAAGATACTGACGATTAATAGTATTTCCCGGAATTTTTCGCGCTTAATGGACTGCACATAGTTGGTCATTAAAATGACGGAGGGGAAAAAGGTGATAATCAATGCATGACTAGTCCCTGAAAGCACCAATAGGTTTAGCAACAGCCCCAAAACAAAGGAAAGGACCACCAAACGTATCATAATAATCCTTCCTACACCGGCTTTGCCCAATTTTAGAAAAGCCCAAAAAATAAGTGCTACATTTAAGATAACATAAAATCCGATTTTCACGCTTGGAGTAAGGTCAAATGTAAACAGGTTTTTAATGTCCAGTTGAAAACTATAATGTTCCAAAAGCCAGTCAAGTCGGTCAAAAATCGATAAAAACCCAATCAGTATGAGCGAAAAGCATATTGCCGACGATAGGATTACGAGCCAGTTTCGCAAGTTTTTTGGTTCATAAATAAAAATTGCCGAAAGCACCAGAACCAAATAGAGTATGCCCCAATCATAAAAAAGGCTGCCCACAAGTATCCATAAACTGGCATCAAATATCTTTAGTTTGATGTTCTTAAGGGATTTTATACTGAGGATCCTCCTAAAGGCAAGTAATAGGAAGAAATTGCAAAAGATGGCATTGGAATCCCCCATACTAGCGGGAAACACCATTAACAATAGTGTAAAAAACAGGATGGCGTAGGAATTGTTCTTGGTCAACTTATTTCGTTTTACTATGAAATCCATAATAAATACACTAAATAACAATACCGCCAAAACTATAAGTTCCTTGAGGAGACTTACGTCGTTTACATCAAGATTTAGCACAAAAAACTTTGTTGTAGGATATAATAGAAGGATAAAACTGAACAGTATGACAAAGTTTACCGGTTTTGTTTTACCAAAAATGCTTGAAATCATGGATGATTTTTATACTTTTGCCCTGTAAATATAGCAATAAGATGAAGTCATTTTTTTACGGTATCGAGGATTTGTTCGTCAATGTACTTTTTGCACCCTTTGATGCATTGCGTTTCATGGAAAGCTGGACATTATCCAATACTTTGAACTGGGTATTTATGTTGATAGGATTTGTGGCGTTTGTCTATTGGATGCTGGAGCTCAAAAAATTCAATGACAACGGAGAAGAGGACAAGTCCATTTCTTCCCACTCCTATTTATAGGGCAATTACCGAATAGTATAAGAGAGCGTATTGCGCAAGCAATTGGTTTTATAAGTCAAAACCTATATCCTTACGGTAATTCATTCCCTCAAACTTTAGTTTTTCAATGCTTGTGTAGGACGTTTTCAGCGCATCGTTAAAATCATTCCCATAAGAAGTTATGGCCATTACCCTTCCACCATTGGTCACCACCTTACCATCTTTATGTGTCGTTCCTGCATGAAAGACTATCGAATCTGAGATGTCTTCTATCCCTGAAATCATTTTTCCTTTATCGTAGGCTCCGGGATACCCACCCGATACCAACATGACGGTGGTCGCGGTACGGTCGTCAATTTTTAGATTTACTTCATTCAATTTGCCGTTGGCAACGGCACGCATCAATTCTACAAAATCATTTTGTACCCTAGGCAATACCACCTCAGTTTCCGGGTCTCCCATTCGAACATTATACTCTATGACTTTAGGATTATTCCCCACTTTGATCAACCCAATAAAAATAAACCCCTTATAAGGCAAATCATCCTTTTTAAGACCCTCTACGGTTGGTTTTACAATTTGGTCGTGGATTTTACCCATAAAAACTTTATCGGCGAAAGGAACTGGGGAAATAGCCCCCATACCACCGGTGTTCAGACCTGTGTCGCCCTCACCTATTCTTTTATAGTCCTTGGCCGTAGGCAGGACTTTATAGTTTATTCCGTCCGTAAGCACAAAAACACTTAATTCTATACCTTCCAAAAATTCCTCTATGACCACAGTGGTACTGGCACTACCAAATTTTGCGTCCACCAACATGGATTTCAACTCCCTTTTTGCTTCATTCAGGTCCTTGAGAATGACCACACCCTTGCCCGCCGCCAGACCATCCGCCTTCAACACATAAGGAGGTTCCAAGCTCTCAAGAAATTCGTACCCCTCATTCAATGATTCTGCAGTAAAACTTTGGTATTTGGCCGTAGGGATTTCATGGCGCATCATAAACTCCTTGGCAAACTCCTTACTACCCTCCAATTTTGCAGCCATTTTTTGAGGGCCGATAACGGGAATGTTATTTAATTGTGCATCTTCCAGGAAATAATCGTGAACACCGTTCACCAAAGGATCCTCCGGACCAACAATAACCAGGTCGATATCCTTTTCCAAAACAACTTCCTTGATCTTATCAAAATCATTTACACCAATTGGTATGTTTTCACCTAAAAGGAAAGTACCCGCATTACCCGGAGCTATATAAAGTTTTGACAGCTTGTTACTTTGTGATAATTTCCATGCAAAGGCATGCTCACGCCCCCCAGATCCAAGAATTAAAATGTTCATTTTTTTGATTTTGACAAAAGTAAGGTTTGATGGTCAATTAAACTATCTGGCAGAAAAATCCCGATGCTCTTTTTTCTGTAACTCCTCTGGAGAAAGGGATTTAAAATAATCATATACGATTTTTAATCCTTCGGACCGACTAACTTTAGGTTCCCAGCCTAAAATTTCCCTGGCTTTGCTAATGTCGGGCTGGCGTTTTGATGGGTCATCCTTAGGCAAGGGCTTATAAATAATTTTTTGATCGGTACCTGTAAGGGCGATAATCTCCTCTGCAAACTCCTTGATGGTAGTTTCATTTGGATTCCCAATATTGATAGGATCTGGATAATCACTAAATAACAGTCGGTATATTCCCTCGACTTGATCGTCTATATAGCAAAAGGAACGGGTCTGTGAGCCATCCCCAAAAACGGTCAAGTCCTCTCCACGAATCGCTTGCCCCATAAATGCTGGAACAACCCTACCGTCGTTCAAACGCATTCTTGGCCCATATGTATTGAAAATACGGACTATACGGGTATCCAATCCATGATGTCTATGGTAAGCCATGGTAATGGATTCCATAAACCGTTTGGCCTCATCATATACCCCCCTAGGGCCAACTGGGCTCACATTGCCATTATATTCCTCGGTTTGGGGATGTACCAAAGGATCGCCATACACCTCAGATGTTGATGCCACCAATATCCTTGCCCTTTTTTCCTTGGCAAGGCCCAATAAGTTTAGAGTACCCAACGAACCTACCTTTAAGGTTTTGATAGGAATTTTAAGGTAGTCGATTGGACTGGCAGGCGAAGCGAAATGCAAAATATAATCCAGTTTACCGGAAACAAGTACAAACTTGGTCACATCATGATGATAAAACTCAAAATTCTCCATTGGAAACAGGTGTCTGATATTATCCAGATCGCCAGTAATCAGGTTATCCATGCCAATAACGTGAAAACCTTCGCTTATAAATCTGTCACATAAATGTGAGCCAAGAAATCCGGCAGCCCCGGTGATTAGGATTTTTTTCATCAGTCCATTTTATATTCCTCTAGAGAACAAAACAGTCGTTATGGTTTTAAATATTATTCTAATATCCAATGTTATCGACTTATTCTTTATATAGTACATGTCGTATTCCAATTTCCTAATGGAATCTTCCAAGTTTTCACCATACTTGTATTTCACCTGTGCCCACCCTGTTATACCAGGTTTTATAAGATGCCTAGCACTATAGAACGGCGTTATTTCGTTTAGCTTATCCACAAATATCTTACGTTCAGGTCTTGGCCCTATAAGTTGCATGTCACCTTTAATTATCGAAATTAGCTGAGGTAATTCGTCGATTCTGAACATTCTTAAAACCTTCCCAAAGGGTGTTATCCTCGAATCATTTTTAGCTGCCATTTTTGCCCCAGTAGATTCTGCATCGACCACCATAGACCTAAACTTATAGATACTAAACTCTTTACCATATTGACCGATTCTTTTCTGGGTGTAAAACAAAGGTCCGCGATTGAAAAAAAGGTTCAAAAAGTACACCATAGGCACAAAGCACAGAAAAATAGAGCCAACAATTAAAATGAAGATCCAATTTATTATAAAAGTGAAAAGGGCTTCAAGATATCTTATCTTACCATTCTTTAGTTGTAATATTTCATAAAAACTATCATTGTGTGACTTTAAAGGCAAGGCTTCGTATGTGTTTTCGTAGAAAGTTGTAAAAGATAGAACCTCTTTACCTTTTAATATTGCTTCAATTAGGATTTTTTCAAATGCCCGAGATAACCGATCATAACTTGGAATGTTAAGAATAAATGAGTCAATCTTCTCCAAGGCATCCATAAACTTTTTTCTCTCTAAAATAGTTAAGTTGTCAATGGAATACGTGAGTCTTGTTTTGTAAAAACTTTCTAATCCATCTCCATTTATCTGATCAATATACTTTTGATGGTCATCGGCCAATTCATTGTCAAAAACATACATAACATTTCTAGTGGCCGGAATTACCTTAAACAAATTTCCAAAAAAATACCTCCATAAGAATATTTCCAATGGAGTCAAAAACAGAAATATAATCAAGGGTATTCTCCAAAAACTTGCATCAAAAAAAAGAACAGTGCCTATGAATATTGTAAGCACGAAAGAACCAACAATAAAAAATGACTGTGATAAAATTAATCTTGTTTTGAACGGCCTTTCTAGATTATAAAAATTAAGCACATAGGACAATAAGAAGAAAAATATAGCCCCGGAAACGTAAAAAATAATTCTAAACAGAATATTCTCAACCTTTACGTCCAAGGCATCATTTATAAAAACATTCAATGCCGAACCAATAATAAAAAGGTCTCCTAAAACAAGAATGGTTTTTCTTTCCTTTATATTAAAAATAAGCGGTTTTGGCATGGTTGCAAGTCACTTACAAGAATTTGTCCCTTGATTCGTAAACTGCTCAAAGTTAAGCCTATTTTTTACAACTATTAAATTGTTTTAGCACAGTATTTTAAGAGACAGGTACTGTAAAATACTTCTAATCCCTATGATGCTAAACAAGCCTATTCCCTTTTTTAGAAAATAAGAAAAGACTATTAAAGAAAAAGAAAAAGGAAATTCCCAGTTGTCTATTTAAAATGTTTTCAGTTAGCATACACATTAAGAGAAAAACGAGGAACATGAAATACAAAGTATTATTACCAGTCCAGGCAGAATATAAATAAAACCAAAAAGAAATCACAATTAGCAAAAAACCAATTAAACCAAATTTTACCAAAAAATCCAAAAATTGGTTATGAGTATTAGTGTTTTTATTTGCCAAATATACTTGTCCATCCTCCAAGTATTGTTTGTTAAGCTCATTTCTCATGTCACCGGTTCCAACTCCTGCCAGAAAATTTTTTTTAACCAATTGAACTGAAGATTTCCAGATAAATATTCTATTGGTCCTTGACCAGGTCTCTAAGGAATAATTTGTTCCATATTTTTCATAATCAAAGGACTTATGCAAATCTTCCCCCTTGTAAAAACTGTAATAATTATACATATCTTGTTGAATACCATTGGGTGCTTTTATCACAAAAACTATCACTGCCAATATACTTGCAAAAGCCACTATTAAATACTTTTGTCTACCGCTCTTCATTCTATATATCTTAAACAGCATCCCGATCATCAAAGAAAGAACACATGCAATTAAAGGCATTTTCGCCCCTAAGGATATAACCGTTAAGAAGAAAAACACTAGCAGGGTTAACCAGACAAAACGATATTTAAAGTTTAAAGCTTTGCTTAAAAAAAAATAAGAAATTAGAACACAAAATCCCAGGTATAGGGAAAAGTATGACGGATGGAGGGCTTCATTCAACGATATCTGGTTGAATTGAATTAGGACTTCTTTCCAGTAATCTAAAATATAAACCAATTCCCAGTCAATAATCTGGCTTAAAAGAAAAAAATAACGTAAAATACATGATGCTAAGAATATTAATAGAACCAATTGAAGTCGAAAAGTAAACCTTGTCAAAGTCCATGAAAAAAGCAAGGGAAATACCAAAGCCGAGGAAATCCGTTCCATATATTTCCATCCCATAATAAAGTCATCGGTTGATTGGAGCCATAAGAGAGAAATCCAAAAAAGTGCACTTGCCGCTATGAATTCCCAAATTTTAAACTTGATTTTTGTCTTTAAAAGAAAAACTTTGTATATCAAATACAAGGCTAAATATATTATAGCTATGGTATTCCATCTTTCACTCCAAGGCAGAATACCTATACAAAAGCCTAAGGAAAGGCTTAAAAAGTCTATTTTTTTAAAAATATCCAACGCTTTATTAAAGTTAGGTCTTAAAGTCCATTAACCAGTACTACTCTATGTTTAGACTAAAAAGCTCCTTGATTTTTGATTTTTCAGAACGTACAAAACTGATTCTAGTTATGCCTTTAGGTATTTCAGTGTAAGCAAAACAAAGCTGGCTATTAGTACAATATGTTTTGAGTTTAGTTAAGTTCTTTGTTTCCATTAGGTTTTTATTGACCAAATCACTACCATAAAACCGAAATTCAAAATTATCTTTCAAGTAATTCATATCAATGTTACTTAGATATAACAGGTTTTGATCTAAACTAATAAAACAGTTTATTCCTGTAGTTAAATCAGCATAATGAGATTGTGAATTATTAAATAAAAGGGTTTCAACAAAGTCAAAATCTAGATTTTCAACAATGCCCTTATTCATTCTATTTTCCAATGAATCATCATACTTAGTGACTAAATTTATTCTTTCATCAACGATCCATGTCCTTTTATTGTCAATGTACTGTCCTGTGACCAATCTTTCTACAATACCATATCTCGAAAGATCTTTTACTATGTAGAAGTGTGTCGAATCCACTTTTTGAATATCTTTTTTGCCAATTCCAATATTAAGAAAACCATATTTTTTTCTATTGTCAGGTAATGTTTGCAAATCTTTTGGATACACATGTAGAAATAGCTTGCCATTATTGTCAAATACAGATTGTTTCCAGAAACTATACACTAGTTTTTGAGTTGATGGCAAATAGTCCAATTTTGTCCTCTTCATTTCGCTCTTATAAAGCTGTTTACCATTATGTGCCAAAAAATCGTAAACAAATCTATTTGAAGGGTTCATTTTTCTTTCGCATCCCATTATTAACAGGATAATCACCGAGATAAACAATGAATTGATGGATTTGAGATTCATAACTTTTAAACCGAAAAGTATTTTCCCATGTTAAAAAGGATAGACTCATGGTTAAAAACATATACGGAATAGACCATACTAAATGTTATACCAATCGCCGATGCGATGACCCTATTGCTTTTAGTGCTGAATTGCTGAATCACACCAACAGTTAAAATAGGCACGAAAATATCTGTATACAAAATTAACCTAGAAAACATTCCATCAAACCTAAAAAACAACAATGCAGCCAATGAGAAAGAAAAGAAGAGGGAATAGGCCTTTTCATAATTCTTATCTCTATTTCTAAATAGCAGGAACAACAAATTAAACAGTAAAAGAAGTCCCAGCTTAATGATTGAATTTGATGAGGCCCTTTCAAAAGTCGAATAAAATTCCAATTTTGTGATTACGAATTGAGGCAATGGGAGAAGCTTCAATAGCAAAACAAAAAGAGAAAAGTATCCGGCCAATAATCCTAAGACAAGAATTATAGCCCTTACCCTATTTTTTAATTTCAAAAACCCGGTAAGAAAAGAAAAAACGCTTCCTTTATGGCTGAAGAAGGCCATGAATTTTAACAGGTTTGTCTGGATTCCAGGTAAAACGCATAGACTTAACAGTAATAAGGATGAGGAAAGTCCTTGGCGAATCACATTACCTTGAATTAAATAAAAGGAAGAACTATTCAGCATATAGAAAAGAGCGAGAAACATCAAAGCCCTTGATTCTTTAAAAAAATAAAAATATGCCAAAAAAGTTAGTCCAATACTAAGTATAAGCTGAAAAGTAATATAATCTTCCTGGGCCAAACCCATTAAATGTGAAATGGGCATTAAAGCAAAAAAAATATAATCTCCCTTCCAGGCCGTTTTAGAAACAAAAATGTCTTTAAAAACCACATTGTACTTATAAAAATCCATATAAAGTGGCAAATCAATGTTAGCGCTGTAATCCCTGTTTATAAATACGGATAAAACAAAAATTAATATAAAAAAAAGTGAAATGGCTTTTAACGAGGTTGATCGTTTGAGTTTTGAAAATATGAAAAAAACCAATAGACAAAGTAGTGAAATACATTGCAAGACTATGGGCTTGTATACTTCCATGAGGTTTAGTTTCTGCTATCGGTCAACTCTTTTCCAATTAGGGAAAAAGGATGTTCTTCCATGTTTTTGAAATAATAGGAAATATCCGAAGTCCTATCACTATTATTATTTGCAAGAATTGCACTAGAAAGATTTTGCATTGAGGTAAACACACCATCTACAGTATTCCTAAAGTAATGAGGTATTTCTTCTTCGTTTACCTCCAAAAGATATACTTTGCTATCCTCGTTAATCGCCAAGGCTAACAGAGATGAATAGTGACCTACATAGTATCCTGTAATGGGAAAATCATAGGTTAGAATGCCTTGGTTACGTACCACTGTTTCAAAAATTTCTTTATCCGACCTTGGGTGTAACTTTATAATCAATCTATCCTTCACAACATTAGAAAGCTCATCAATGATTGCTTTATATGCAGATCTGTCCATTCGCCCGTCCTCTACAAAGGTCTGAGCAATGTAACAGACTTTTTCCGGTTGCTTTATTTGTTCCTTATTTTTCACGAAGGTGTGATAATCTGGGTTTCCAATGGTCGTGAAATCGCCTAGGTTGGTATAGTAATGATTTTTCATGAACCAATCCTTCCAATAATCCCCCCATACAAAAACATGATTGGATAATAAGGGGACTATCTTGTGTTTCTTATTGCGTTCTATATATTCATTTACTTTAAATGACTTAGTAAAATCTTTATTGAACAAATACAGAAAAATTGAGACTTTTCCTTTCAGCAAAAAACTGAAAAGATATCTTAAATAGGTCATTTTCCTGTTCATGGCCGAAAAATAACCCATAAAACTTCGTTCCAGAAATTCGGCGTACATTCCATGTTGTAACTGATTGGTATGAACCCCGATTTTCTTGAAATAATATGTCCAATATAGGTCGGTTATCCTATAACTATAATTAAAGAAAATAGTATTGGAGTTGTCCTTGCCCTTACGTTCGTCATAAATTTTTTTAACAGCTTCAATACGGATTCTTTTGTTAGCCGATTTTTGGATTTTTTCGCTTTTGGTAAAAGCGTCATATATTAAAACGACTTCTTTTGCTATATCATTTTCAACTAGATATTCCGCTAATGGAATAACATATCTGTTGAAATTGGAGTAATGAACTTCATAGATAAAAGCCTTGTCCTTCATCTCTTGCTATTTTCTATTTTTTCTATTTCACATTCGAGATGCCAATTATCGTATTGACTAGGATGAAGATTTGTTTTGGCTCTTTTCATAATATCTTTTTTCTCCTCAACAATGTTACAAGAATAATTACATCTATCAAAGCCTTGACTATAAATGCCATAAAATGATATTCTATCAAATAAAAGGCACCTAATAATAACACTAATGTCAAATACACAAATGTTGAACGCATCAACCAAAGACTAACTTTCTTTATTTCTCCAATGGCTTGTAATGGCCTTATCATCAATATGGTGAAATTTACAAGTAATGTCCCAATGAGCAATCGGAACCCATTCGCTTCTATAAAGTTTGAGTAGCTTGATTTTAGCCACCAATGCAAAATATCATTCAAAAAGAAATAAGAAAATAGACCAATTGCAAGAAACAAAAACCCCACTCCTACTAATTGCAACTTTAAGTTGGTAGTTACCCTGTGTAAATTGTTTTCTTGGTACCAAACGGAGATTGCCGAAAAATATACAAGGGAAATGGTCCCTGTTACTATTGCAACTCTATTGAAAAGATCCAAAAGTGTAACATGGTCTGAGATGGTCCTGGTGTCAAAAAATAACGGATAATAAAACCTATCAAAAAAAAGAACAATGGCCGAGGTGGCAAAAAAAACACTGAACCAAATCGTCTCCTTAAGAAAGCTAAGTTCAAATTTGAAAATACCCTTGGCCATTTCCCAATTAACTGGGGAGACCATATTAAAAGAAAGTTTGGCCTCATAACTTTTGGCTCTTAAAAAATAGAGTAGATATAGCAAGACGTAAATAGAAAGTAACGTAGTGGAAATTCCAGTAAGTGAAACGGTATAAAAATAGATGTATATAAATGGCACTAAGAACAACATCGCAGCGGTTAGGGCCCTTACTATCGCTAAAAAATAAAAATCACTAAATGATTCCAACAGTGACTTATAGGGTATAATGAGGAAAGACAGAAAAAATACACAAAGCACTATAAAATAAAATAAGTAATCCTGTTTGGTTTGTAAAATACTAAAGCTTTCTGAAACATAGCATACATACAACGCAACTTGAAGCAAAACAAAAAAGGCTATTCCAAGAAGGTATGAAAAGGATACGCATTCCCTAAGTTCTCCCTGTATCCTATGGTTTTGCTTTAATCCAATTATTTGAGAAATCCTTCTATTAAGTGTGGGTCCAATTCCGAAAGAAAAATAATTTGACAAAAAGACAAGGCTTATTCCGGTGGAATACTTTGCCCAAAAGTCCTTTCCCATGTTTTCTATTAAATAAGGGGTCAAGAGCAATGCTGCCGCAATCGGAACTATCTGAAAACCAATGTTAAAAATCGCCTTTTTAAAGACTTTTTTTGAGGAATAGGCAACATTGGACATTAGATTCTAGCTATTTAATTTATTTTATGCTAAGGAATATTAAAAGTTTTCTCAAAAAACCTTTTGCCTTTAGGCTTAAAATGACCCAAATGTATGGTTTTGATTTTGTATTCGGGTAATTTGTTTTTTCCGTAGAAAAAAGTGTCCTTTTGAATAAAGGAAACTATTGTCTCTCCTTTTGTATCTAGATTATCGAACTTATATTTTTTTCTCTTATCGGATAATACACTTATATCTTCTGGAAAAACGTGGAAAAAAAACATACTTTCAGAATCCTTTTCACTGTACTCTTTTTTAATTTTATACGTCCTATCAGCGAGGTCAATTTTTATAGTGTAATTCTGGTCTTGATAGTATATTTCATTTTTATCATCTTCCTTAGCCCAATCATTTTTCAATAGCTCTTCATTGAAAAAAATAGGAGGTTGGTTCCAATCCACTTCAAAGATATTGTCATATTTAAAATCGTATTCCCGACCAAGCTCATAGCCAAATTGCCTAGTTATATGATGCTTGTCAAAAAGCGCAAAAGTGTCATCCAGCCAAAGCTTACAAGTACTATCGTAACACATTAGCGGCTTAAAATCCACCCACCGTACTGAATCTCCATAATCCTCAAATAAAGTTGATGTGTACTCAAGGGTGGGAATATCTTCAAACAGTGTTTTTAAATTATCGCCATCGTTTGTTGATTTTCCTAACAATATATTTTGATAAATATTTTTTCTTGCTTCATTTTCAGAAGGCATTTCAATTCCAGGCACATAAAAAATAGGTTGAACCCCCTGTCTCAACGCTTCATCAAGAATCCATCGGTCCCAATTAATATCGGTTCCATTAAAATCTATAAAATCAAGCCTAACCCATACAACAACAAATTTTTTTCCCTTTAAAAGTTCGCTATAACGTTCCTTTGCGTTCTTAAATCCGTAAACGTTTCCCGTTCTTTCATGTAGGACATGAGCAACAAGGTTCTTTTCTTTCAGTTGTTGGTCCATAAACTGTTTAAAAGCATGGAAATGGGAATTGGCCAGAACTAATACTTCCGCATCGGAAACTCTCAATTCTCTTTTTAGTCTCTTTTTCCTATTTTGATATTCTCCAATAAAGTATTCCACCCCAGAGAATTTTTTTCTCATTTCCTTGGTGAGCGGATTGTTTTTAACAGTTAAATGGGGAGTATTGACGTAACTAAATTGATAAGTAGTTGCGTCAATTTCAGATGAGGGGTAGAATGTATCCGGTTGCAGTTCTTGATATTTATACAACCCCATGGCCAGAAGTAAAGGTATCAACACCCAAGATATCAAGGAAACACGAAAATTAAAAACCCATCGGTATCTAAATACGTTTTCAATATATTTCCAGCTAAGATATGATACCGGAATCATTACAAGACATAAAAGAAAAAGCTTAGCCAATAGGCTAAAATGATTGACATCATATCCAATTTCAACGAGTGTTGCAATAATTATCCAATGCCATAGATAAAGACTGTAGGATATTTTGCCTATAAAACGCATAGCAGGATATTCTAAAAGCTGCTTGCCCCAAGAATTAACGTTTTCTTCCCTTCCCAAAAAAATGATTAAAACGGTTAACAGAGAAACCCATAAGGCATTTAGACCGGGCCAAAGACTCGCGCCATCAAAAATGTACGAAAAGAGGATTATACCTCCCAATGAAAAAACATACAGAATTTCAAGTTGCCTTTTGGAATTAATAACCGGCAACCCCTTATGATAAAAAACCGCGAGCATGGAACCTGTAAATATTTCAAAAAAACGTGTATGCAATAAATAATAGTTGCTCTTGCTTTGTTCCGTAAATTCAACAAAATAGACACTTACAGCTATGGACAGAATGTAAATGACAACAATTGCCAAATTCCGATACCTCTGGTCCTTAATTTTCCACAATATGAAAAACAAAAAGGGAACAAAGAGATAAAACTGCTCTTCAACTCCTAAGGACCACGTATGAAGAAGTTGATATCGTTCTGAAACTGCATCAAAATATCCAGAACTGAGATTTGCCGCCGCATAATTTCCCAGTCCTATACAAGCATATGGTAAAAATTCCAAATAGTTTTTTAACGGTTCAGGAAGTAATACCAAAGAATTGAAGACGGTCAATAAAATAAGAATTACAATTAACACGGGAGCAATCCTTTTTATTCTGTTCAAATAAAACTTCTTGAACGAGAATTTATCTTCATTTAATTTTTGAGTGATATTATAAGTTATAAGAAAGCCTGAAATCACAAAGAAGATATCCACACCTAAAAAACCGCCCTTGAAAAGGCCCATTCCAAGATGACAAAAAATGACAACTAAAACAGCTATGGCCCTAAGGCCATCAATATCCTTTCTATATTTCATTTAATAAAAAGATTGAAGTATATTCCTACAATAGCACCGAAATTAAAGGAACTTACGTCTTTATTTAAAGCCTCTAGCCTATTTTGATTTTTAGTAGGCAAAGGTAGAGAAAACCACAAAAGCTTCTATTGATATCTTTGTTTATTTTAATCCTAATTTTCGTACTTTACCCCTTTTTAAAATGATGATATACCTATGAAGTTTAGTAAACTAAAAAAATATGGTTCAGTAATTTTATTATCAGTAACTATAGGTTTTTCATTGGCTTTTATTTTTTTCCGAATAACCGATATAAAACGGACTTTGGGTCTATACAACATTCCTTATGATAAGATAAACAAAACCTCCCAGGAACATAAAGATCTTATTAGACCGGCTATTTTTAATATTGAGGACTTTGGAGGGTCTTTAGACTCAGAAGACAACTCAAGTGCTCTCCAAGCAGCAATCGATGCCGCCATTATTACCAGTACAGAGCTAAGATCAGACGATAAATGGGATATTTATGTTGGTAAGGTCTATATACCTGCTGGTCATTGGAGGTTTGAAAGAGGAATATCATCTGACATTGGCGTTGAAATCATTGGAGACGGAGTAGGGAAAACCTATTTGGATTTTACTGGTAGCGGTATTTTTATGGATTTTGGGTCTGAAAATGAAAAATTCGACCTCAAAATCAAGGACTTATTTATCAATCAATTTGATTCTAATGCAACTGCTATACATTTGAATCAGGTGAATAGAAATAGTGGAATTTCAAACATCATTATAGAAGGTGGTGGAATTGGGCTAAGCCTACTAAATTGTTATACCCCTAGCTTTGATTCCTTTTTTATCTATAATGCCTCTAAATATGGAATCTTAGGTCGCAATGCCACTAATACGGATTTCAGCAACTTTAAGGTAGAAAACTGTAAGGTAGGTGCAAAGTTTACCAATAGTGATATAAATTCCTCTACAGGGTTGAAATTTTTTGGTGGCGTCATACAGGGTTGCTATGACGAAGGCCTTATATTGGAAGACTTGACCAATTTCACCTCCTTTTCTACTTTTCTAGAGGGGAATGGAAGAAACCAAAACAAACCACAAATCAAGATTACCAGTGACTTAAATGAAAAATTCGATAACGACATCATTGCTTTTTATAGCCCTTTTATCACTGGTGGCCATAGTGCTCATAAAGATCAGAATGCGGTAGAGGTCGATAATACGTATACCTTCATTTTCAATGAAAGCTTTATACGAGCTAACGACAGAATACTTACCGGTATAAAAGTGGGAAAAAATGTGATCAACGCGGAAATCCTAAATTCTAAGTATAGCGGAGTCAAGCAAAATTTTATCATTGAGGATCCGACAACCAACCTTGTACTTGATCCTAAACTAAGGGATGGCAGAGGGTACGGTCGACAGTTTTTAGGCCTAGGGTCTGAAAGCGGAAAAACCAACAACAGGCATTATATGGAGAGTTATCAAGGTATATTTGGTAATCTAAAGGAAGGGAAAATTGGTATTGGTACCTTTAATGGAAAACCAAGCTTACAAGGTTTTGGGAACGGAAGTTCCTACAGCCTTACAACTAATCCAAAAATCGGAGACCACATTTCTGCTCCCAACGGTATTACCGAGATATCCGGAATTAAATTTGGAACGACGATAACTTCGTCAAATGTCAAAACAGACAAAAAATCCAGGAACATAATTGTTAATACCAATGAGGGCAAACGTTCTGTTACGATTAGTCTTACGGAAGAAGAAATTAGAAGAGAGTTGATTATCAAAAATTCGGGTAGTAATAGTAATGATTTAGATGTCAGCTCCAATTCTACAAATATTGAGGATAAAAAAGTAATACGTTTAAGGGATGGAGAGGCAATTACCCTTATTTTCGATGGAGATCAGTGGTTGATTTTATCAAAATTTCTCCCTACAAATAATTAGGTGTTTTCTGTTGAAATTAATTTTATTAAATTTTCTACTGCCATGGTTCCCTGTCTTTCAACACTTTGAAATGTTCTAGACCCTACATGTGGGGTGATTAATACGTTTTCAACTCCTTTAAGAGGTTCGTCCTCCAACATCGGCTCGTGAGCCAAAACATCGGTTAGGTAACCTCTTAACTTGCCTTGCTCAAGTCCTTTCAAAACGGCATTGGTATCAATCAACATTCCCCTTGATGTATTGATTAGAATAGGTTTCCTTTTGAGTTTATACTGGACTACTTCCTCATTGATTAAATGCTCGGATTTAGGGGTGTGTGGAATATGAAGACTAATAATATCGGCCTTTTCATAAATAGTTTCAATATTAATTTCAAAGGTTACAAATGGATTTTGGGCCAAAAATTCTTCATCCATATGAAGATCACAGGCAATTACATTCAATCCCAAGGCATTTGCTTTTTTTGAAAGCTCTTTTCCGATTGCACCAAGACCAACAATTCCAATCGTCTTGCCTTGGATCTCGTGACCCACCCAGCGTTTCCAACTGCCCGTATTTGTTGAATTGAACTGTACGTGTATATTTTTTTCAAATGTGAACAAGAGGGCTAAAACATGTTCCGATACGGAAACTTGATTGACTCCCGGACAATTTGTAACGGGAATACCGTATTTTTTGGCCGCCTCTAAATCTATTCGGTCAAGGCCTACCCCATATTTCGAAATATATTTTAAATTGCCTTCTGTGCCCTTCTTAATAACAGCCTCGGTATACTCATCATCTCCACAAATTACTGCATCATACTTACCTATGATAGGTAATAATTCCTCCTCTGATATAGGCCCTCTAAGGGTATCCAAGTCGTAACCTTGCTCTTGAAGTAGTTCCTGATGTGTACCGGGAGTATCCTGAAAAGATGTGGAGGTGAGTAATACTTTCATTGTTCCAACATTTTATTATCAATCAATAGGTTTTCAAGTTCCTTAAAATTACGAAAACGAAGCCCATTATAATCCTTGAACAAACCTTCATTTTCTTCATTATCCCTTAAAGCAAAGTGAAGATCAGAAAATTGGGCGGCATCCATATCCGTGGTTGCATCTCCAAGAAATAGGGTTTCGTCCCTATTTAACCCATACTCCTCAAGTAAATATTCCGTCCAGTATCTTTTATTCTTGGGAGAGCCATACAAACCTTCAAAAAAGTGTGCCATATTTCTTTTGGAAGCGATAATTTTTATTTCTGAAGTTGGTGTGCCCGTAATCACCCAAAACCTTAACTTTTTATAGTATTTATCCAAGAACCAAATAGATTCTTGAACTGGTTTGGACTCAATCACTTTTTCCAATACCAAATTGGAGAATTTATCGGCCATTTTATTAATCTCCTCTTGGTCCAATTCTTTTCCGAAAAAGGTTTTTTCCCAGTATTTGAACTTTTCAAACCTAGATATACCCCCGTTATTTATATGATAGTCTACCACTTTATCGGCAATAGCTGTTCCATAGGGTTGGTACATCTCCCTGAATGCTTTCGTTTTGGCACTAACTGATTCTGCAAGTACCCCGTCAAAATCAAAAAAAATATTCTTAAGAGCCATTGTATTTATTCGTTATGTACTGCTCTTATACATTCCAATAGACCTTGGCCCATGTCTATATGAGGATTGGCGGTAAGCTTTTTGCTTACACTGGGCTCAAAAGAATATGGAGTGAATTTATAATGATTTTGATAGCCGGAGTCATTGCAGTTTACTTCAACCTGATTGTTCAAAATCTCGTTGATCATCTGAAATAGTTCCAACCGCTTCATCCGCTCTGTTCCAGTTAGAATAACGTGTAGATTGGAAAATGAATCAGATTCGATAACATCTACCGATAGTTTCGCGGCATCCGCAGCATGAATATATTCCCTTATTTCGTTACCATCTCCATGATGGTCTATTCTTTTTTCCTTGACGGCCTTCTTGACTAAATTATAAATGTAATTGTTATCATAGGGACGCTCTGAATATACAGAACCATAACGTAAAATCACAAAGGGTAAATTGTATTTTTTGTGATACTCCTCAATAATCTTTTCCGATGCCAATTTGCTGACTCCATAGAAAGACCCTTTGTTACTCATGGCGTATGCGCTACTTGCGTAAACAAATAAGTCCACTTTATGTTTTACACACTCATCCAAAATGTACATATTGCCAATTACATTGAGGTTCATGGTCTTTATGGGATGTTTTATGGCATTGTCCAGATTAGCAAAACCAGCCAAGTTGTATACAATATCAAATTGTTGTTGCTTAAAAATATTTGCTACTTGGTCCTGATCTGCAATATCACAATAATGATAGGCAACTTGACCTCTAATCTCTTCATTCTCCGATATGTCGGCAACCGTAACTTTATATTGTCTCACTAAAAGCTCCTTGACTAAATAATAGCCGAGAAATCCAAATCCACCAAATACAAGTACTTTCTTCATTTCTATAAGCTATCCCTTAATAAATCCATTTGTTCCCTTGCCTTGTCCCCAAGAAAGAAAAAATCGAGACTAAAAGCCAGAAAGTTATAATGCATGTTTAATTTATCGACGACCTTTTTATAGTCTGATTCTATTACATGGAAACCAAGACTACGGGATTTTTCCAAGGTTATCATATCTATTCTGGCCAGTACCTCTTTTACATCATCGTCGTAGAACATTCCAGGCTTTCCCATAGAGGCCGACAAATCGTAAGGCCCAACAATAATTCCATCTATCCCTTCCACATCCAGAATTTCTGATAAATTATTAACTCCCTCTATATGTTCTATTTGGGCTATAACAACAGCCTCTTCTTGTACCCATTTATTGTATTCATTGAAGGCTATTCCATAATGTTGAGCCCTTGAAAGTCCAACTCCTCTTGAACCCAAAGGAGGATATTTAACCCAAGAAACCGCTTGTCTGGCCTCTTCGGCGTTTTTGACCATAGGTACGATTACTCCGTTCGCACCGGCATCCATGACTCTTTTTATTATTACCTCCTCGTTCTTACTAACCCTAACAAGAGCCTCCATTTTATTGGCTTGTACGTGGGCTACTAAATTTTGCAATGTGGAAATGTCAATTGCCGAGTGTTCAATATCTATAGTAAGCCATTCAAAACCGGCAGATGACATTATTTCTATTATAGACGGGTGCGGAATTGTAAGCCAAGAACCAAATGATACCTCCCGGTTCTTTAGTTTCTTCTTTAGGTTGCTCTTAGTGTGTAAAAAGTTCTTCATTTATTTTAAATACAATTTTCTTTATTGTTTCAACTTCTTTATTTACAGCATATTGACATGCATGTATATCATTGGGAAAGAAGACAGCCATTTTACCGGGCACTAATTCAATCTCGGCATTAGGCTTGTTTTCAATAGTATAAAACTGACAGTCGTTTTTATCATCGTAAGGAACCTTGATTCTTACTGCATCCGGTTCATAGACTTTGATGTGCTCTTTGCCCTCAAGAACAATTTGCACATCGACTTCTTTTTTATGAGATTCTACTATTGAAGGGCTTAATTGGGTATCATAGCTCATGACCTTGTAATAGACATGCTTGTTTATTCTATATTCCCCGTTGACTGTATTTATCGATATCTTGGACAATTCTTGGAACATCGCAATAAAATACTCGGATTTTCCAAAATAATACCTCCACTCCGCTATATTTCCATAAATCATCTAAGTGTCTTATATAAGGTTTCCGCCATAATAAAATCATGCAGTTCATCAATGTCAATAGCCTCAATCTTATCTATTTCGAACATAATTGGTGATTTTCCAATACGCTTACCCCCAGCATTTTCAAAAGATTCTTTGGAAAAGATATACATATTGGAGTTTTCCTCATAAATGGGTGGTAAGTCCTGAGTTCTTATCAGTTCGACAGGGTCATGGTTCAGTGGAGTGCCATCAGACCCATACAGCCGTGTTTGGATTCTAGTAACGGAAAAAATGGAATCGAATCCATCCTTTCTACGCATCATGGTCTCAATAGCATCGTCAATTGTTTCCGTTTTCAACAATGGATTTGTACTGTGTGTCTGTAAGTAATAATCCGCATTTACCTTATTAATATCATATTCTATTATTTTGTTCATTGACACCATATCCCCAATTAGCTCTTTTGGTCTATCTAAAACCAGCACTTTGTCCAAATAATTAATTTCGATATCTTTTTTGATATCCTCACTATCTGTATTTATAACAACCTGCTCAATATAATTAGAAGCAAGAAGACTATTGAGAACTTTATGGTATAAAGGTGCTCCACTAAAATTTTTGAGATTTTTATTAGGAACCCTTTCTGAATTTCCCTTCATGGGTAATAACGCGACTACTTTCATTTGTGGATACATATTTGCTTTGTTCAAAAATACTATTATTCTTTATTTTCTGAACTTATCTTATCAACATCTTGGTGCTATATATATGTACAGAAAAGAATATTTAGTTACAATCTAACTGTTTCGTAATTATTCCTATCTTAAAAAATAATATTTGAGCGGCAATAAAAAATAGAAATTTACTTTCAATGATTATTCTTGAATTAAAGCCTTTAGGGATTTGGTGAGAAGGAAAAATTGAGTGGTAACACCTTGCATTTTGCAAGTTTTGAAAATTTCTTCTCAAAATATTGAACGAACAAATAAAATATACCGCTTAGTTTTCCTAATGTATCAAGTTCATCAGATATTGACCATAACCACTTTTTAACAAGGGCTCGGCCAATTTTCTTAATTGTTTCTCATCAATAAAACCTTGCTTGTATGCTTCTTCTTCGATGCAGCCAATTTTTAAGCCTTGCCTATTTTCTATGACTTGAACGAACTGTGATGCTTGCATTAGTGAAGAAAAAGTACCTGTGTCCAGCCATGCGGTTCCTCGGTCCATAATACTCACATTTAACCGTCCTTTGGCTAGGTATTCCCTATTCACATCAGTAATCTCCAATTCGCCACGCTTACTTGGTTGAATGTTTTTGACAATAGTTAGGACATCATTATCGTAAAAATAAATACCAGGTACGGCATAATTGGATTTAGGTCTTAGTGGTTTTTCCTCGATGCTTATCGCCTTACCTGTTTTATCAAATTCTATTACTCCATAGCGTTCAGGGTCACCAACCTGGTAGGCGAAAATAATACCACCTTCGGGGTTATTATTGGACTTTAGCAGTTTTGATAGTCCCGTACCATAAAAAACATTGTCTCCCAAAATAAGTGCTACTTTATCCTGGCCTATAAAATCAGCTCCAATGATAAATGCATCTGCTATTCCCTTGGGAGTATCTTGAACCGCATATTCAAAAGAACAACCAAGATTTGAACCGTCTCCTAATAAATTTTGAAACAGTAGTAAATCTTTAGGAGTCGTAATAATCAATATTTCTCGAATCCCCGTGCCAATCAATGTTGAGAGTGGATAATAAATCATGGGTTTATTGTAAACAGGCATCAATTGCTTACTAACAGATAATGTCAAAGGATAAAGTCTAGTACCTGAACCACCCGCTAAAATTATTCCTTTCATTTTTACACTTTATTGCTTATACCGCGTATTGTAATAGTTTTGATACTCTCCAGAATTTACATGGTCAAGCCAAGTGACATTAGCCAAATACCAATCAATTGTTCTTTCCAAACCTTCCCTAAATATAACGGATGGTTCCCAACCCAATTCTTTGTTGATTTTTGTTGCATCAATTGCATACCTCAAATCATGCCCGGGCCTATCTTTTACAAAAGTTATTAATTTTTCAGACTCCCCCTTATCTCGAAAAAGCCTTTTGTCCATTAAACTGCAAAGAAGTTTTACCATATCAATATTTTGCCATTCGTTAAAACCTCCAATATTATAAGACTCCTTATTTTTTCCTTTGTGATATATCAAGTCAATAGCCTCCGCATGGTCTTCTACAAAAAGCCAATCCCTAGTATACTTTCCATCGCCATAGACTGGTAAAGGTTTGTGTTGGATAATGTTGTTAATAAAAAGTGGTATCAGTTTTTCGGGAAATTGGTAAGGTCCGTAATTATTCGAACAATTTGATATTACATATGGCAGCCCGTAGGTTTCCCCGTATGATCTTACAAAATGATCAGAACTGGCTTTGGAAGCTGAGTAGGGAGAATTAGGTCTATATGAGGTTATTTCCGAGAACAATCCAGTCTCACCTAATGATCCGTATACTTCATCAGTACTGATATGATAAAATCGCTTGCCTTGATAATTTTCTTTCCAAATACTTTTGGATGCATTTAAAAGATTGACGGTACCAAGAACATTTGTTTTTACAAATTCCAATGGTGCTTCTATAGATCTATCCACATGCGATTCTGCCGCAAGGTGAATAACTCCATCAAAATTCCACTTTGAGAAAAGATTGTTAATAAAGTCCCCATCTACAATATCGCCTTTGATAAACTTATAATTTGGATACTTCTCTATATCCTTTAAGTTTTCAAGGTTTCCCGCATAGGTAAGCTTGTCCAAATTTACAATTTGATAGCTTGGGTAAGCTAAAACCATTTTCCTTACAACATGGGATCCTATAAAACCTGCCCCTCCCGTAATTAAAACGGTCCGTTTTTGTCCAAGGCTTAAATGCATTTCATGAAGCTATGGATTTTGATTTCTTATTCAAGAAAAACAAGAATGAGACAAAAAGAAATATAAGGATAAATATTGAGGGGATAAGCACCAAATTCTTACCAAAGAAGGACTTTTGAACCTCATGGGATTTACCAAAATTGATAATACTTATGGGTTGCGACTGCTCTGCCAACTCAAGCTTTTTAATTTCAACATCCCTTATCAAAAGATTTTTATATTCAAATAGATCCGCAATGTTAACTTGTTCTTGATTGTCCAAGATTATCCGTTCACTAGAAACCGCATTGTTCTTAGAAGCTAAATTGTTTGTATAATTGGTAATGATTTTATCCACCTGCTCCAATAGAAGTTCATTTTGCTCGATTCTTCCCTGCGCATTATCTCTTGAAATCATTAATATCTCATCAAAATATGTACTTGAATTTATATACTCCATCACTTTTTCTGCAAAATGAATGCCTAGCTCCTTGTTTTTATAATAAAAAGTTATACGATGGTTAAAGGAACTTTTATTCTCCAATTCTGCCCTAACTATATCAGCGATAGCATCCGTGTTTTCAAAACTTTGTAACAATTCCAAATATTGCATATCCCTATCGGATGAACCTTCTTCGATAACCCTGTTAACCATAATTTCTAAACCTGAATAATCAACTTCTTCAATACCTATTGACTTAAAAAAATTGGTGTCCTTGGAATCAATATTTGCTTGTATTTCATCAATAATATCGTACAAGTAATTCTTGCTCTCCATCTGAGGTTTAACAATTACATCTGTTTTCTGTCTTTTGGAAACAATTTGGTTCAAACCGTATCCAACTGCAAATCCAACCAATACAAGACCAATCAGTATAAAAAGGTTCTTCTTCAAATAGAGGAAAACCCTTAGGATAAACCTAAATAGTGCATTAAATCCCCTGCCTATGAGTTGAAACAACTGTCCCAAATCGATTTCATCGGAACTGTTCTGGTTTTTTACTGATTGATTTTCCGCCATGTTATGTATTAAAAATTTGCTTTAATATGCGATCTGTAATCAAATAGGTTGGTTTGACACCTGTCGTACCTAATCCGCCGGAGGCCAAAGTACTGCCAGTTTCCAAAGGATTGTCTGAAGCATAATAGGCATATCGCACCTTCACATCTTCCCTTATGCTTTTTCTAATTTTTGAAGCAGATTGTATCGCTTTTTGATAATGGACGCCCTCCATCTCCAATCCTATGACATTCCAAGTAGACTCATGAAAAAACTTCAGGATATCCTTGTTTTGAAGCGAAGTCCCTAAAACTGTCACCATAGCCCCTTCAAATACTTTTAGACCGTTTCCTTTGAAATCTTCACTGCACAGTTCGTTGTTAAATGGATAGTTGTCCGCCGTTCCCTCAAAAATATGTGCCGAAGGTATCATGATATCTCCCTTTCCTCCTTCCAGAATACCCGCCTTGCCCATGATGGAAACGGAAACCACATTTAAAAAAACTTCCTTATCCCCCATTTCATAAGGCTTAAGAAACTCATCAATGGTTTCAAAAGCCTGTTCTCCAAAGGCATAGTCCATCACAAATATAACAGGTTTTTCTTCTTCACCTGTACTTGGGAAATTATAGCGGCATACGTTCTTATTGAACCTCCCTGTATCAAATATTTGTACGTCAATATTGGTGCCAGAGGAATCCGCAATGGATATCATGCCATTGGCCTCTGCAAATTCCCGCACCTTTGATCGTAAGTCTTCACTGCCCGATGCGCTCAAGGCCTCATAAATTTCCAACTTGCTTACATTGGGAAACTCCGTCTTAAGGGCGTTGGTCGCAAAAAAGGAATTCATAACACTATGCATATTGGCAGAGATAATATGTATCGGCCTTTCCAAAAGACCCTGTTTTTGCAAAACCGCTTTGATGTGGTTGGCCCAACGTTCCCCATGGATGTGATGTCCCAATCGCTCCCTTAACAAGGTACTAAAAGTAATGGAGCGCTTTTCTCCCGTTAGTTCCTCCTCAATCGCCAATTTTCCTAACCAATATACAATGCGTAAAAATCGCTCTGGGTTGCTTTCCGTTGCCAATTTATTGTAGACATTCAATACTTCTTCAAAAGACCTGCCTAGGATATTGGCCGTATGGATCAAGGCGATCTCCTTTTCGGATTGTTCCAGTTCAACCTTTTGCAAAGAGGTTTCCAACTTGGTCCAATCCCGGATCATTTTGTTGGATTCCGGTATCAGGACCTTTTTACATATTTTTTCCGATTCGATGAACAAAAATGTCAAATGGGTCAGAATATCATAGATATCCGATCTGCCCCGTGTTATCTCAATGTTCATTTGTTCATCATCGATACGGTAACAATTCCGTCTTCTTTTTGGGGGGATAATAGGGTCTATATGCGAAATTCCATAACCCTCGTCAGAAGTTAGATTGATAAACCTGCATTGCTCTATGCCCTCTGGCAGCCTTTCCAAAACATACAAAAGCCCGTTGAGTTCCGCCTTCTCCTCCCCTAGGGATCCGTAAATTTCCGGTCGTAAAAGTAAAAGTGCATTTTTTAAGGCCTCGCCCGAAACCCCGGTAGGCTTGTAAAAGCCCCTATTGAAAAGGTGCCGCATGGTTATATACATGCGCTCGATGGCATTGGTAGATTCCTGTGCCCTAGTTGTTGTTACTGTTTTGCCCATAAGAGATTTCCCGCAAAACTACAATAATATTTGGTTTTGATTACCCGTATCCTTACGCTATAAATTCCTTCAATTTGTCCGCGACACTTCTGTCATTTGACAATCTTTGGACCTTGTTTTGTCCACCTAGCTTGCCTATGGACTTCATGTAATCCATAAATCCATTTTTCCTGATCAAGGTGATTTTCAAGGGTTGAAGGACCTTACCTTCTATCAAATCGAAATAATAGCTGTTTTGTTTTTGTAATGCTTGGTCCAAGGTTGTTTTGAAGGTTTCTATATCCGAAGGTTCCCTTTCAAATTCAACGAACCATTCATGATAAGGCAGCTCCCCATTTTCCGGTGTAATGTGTGGTGCTACCGTAAACTCATTTGTTTTGGCATCCGTAACATTTGTGGCCATGAGCATAGCCTCTTCTACTTCCTTGGCTATCACATGCTCTCCAAAGGCAGAAATAAAGTGTTTAACCCTCCCTGAAACGATTACCTTATAGGGATTCAAAGAAACAAACCGAACGGTATCACCAAGATTATATGCCCAAAGTCCTGCATTAGTGGAAATAATCATTACATAATCCACATTTTTTTCAACTTGTTCTATGGTCAATCGTTTCCTTTCATCATTGTAGAATTCATCCGCTCTGATAAACTCATAAAATATACCGGAATCCAAAAGTAATAGCATACCTTTTTCCTTTTGGGAGTTCTGATAGGCAAAAAACCCCTCGCTTGCGGGAAAAAGTTCTATGCTCGAGACCTTTTTGCCAATCAACTCCTCAAACTTCTTTCTGTAGGGTTCGTAATTGACGCCGCCGTAAATGAACAGTTCAAAATTAGGGAACAACTCCCCAATATTCCGATTGGTTTTTTCTTTAAGTCTCTCAAAATACATTTGCACCCATGAGGGTATACCCGCAATTACTGTCATATCCTCTTTCTTGGTCTCGGCTACGATCGTATTCACTTTGGTCTCCCAATCCTCAATACAATTGGTCTCCCAACTTGGCAATCTGTTCTTTTGGAGATACTTGGGCACATAATGGGCCGAGATGCCCGAGAGCCGACCTAATTTTATCCCGTTCTTTTCTGTAAGTTCAGGGCTTCCCTGTAAGAAAATCATTTTTCCGTCCACAAAATTGGCGCTACCCGTTTCGTCAATGTAGTGTAGAATAGCATTTCTAGATGCTTCCACTTGATTCTTGATGGATTCCTTTGTGATTGGAATGTATTTGGCTCCTGAGGTTGTTCCGGATGTCTTTGCAAAATATAGTGGTTTGCCGGGCCATAAAATATCTGCCTCTCCATCGACGATCCGCGTTATATATGATTTTAGCTCTTCGTAATCCCTAACAGGTACCCTTTCAGAAAAGTCTTGATACGTGTGGATGTTGCTAAAATCGTGGTCCAGTCCAAATCTGGTTCCAGCCCCTTTTCCAATAAGCTCCCCGAAAACCTTCTTTTGGGTTGCATCTGGCTTGCGGACCCACTTATTGGTCTTGGCCACTATTCTTTTGGCGAAAATCTTGGCGGCAAAGGCTTTTAACGACATGTTATTTAATTAAAATCGATAAAATTTTGCGGATCTACGGGATTACCGTCATCCCAAAGTTCAAAATGTAAATGAGGCCCTGTGGTAAATTCACCCGTATTTCCCACAGATGCTATGACCTCACCGCCCCGCACGACCGCTCCCTGAAATTTTGCCAGGGATCCGTTATGCTTGTATACACTTAAAAGACCATCCTTATGTTCCAAAATAATGACATAACCGGTGTCTGCGGTCCATTCTGAAAAAATAACGGTACCATTCGCCACGGCCTTTACCGGAGTATCCATAGGAGCAGTGATGTCTACCGCATAATGCTTACTTTCAAGGTCATAACCCATGGATACGGTCCCTATTACGGGAGGAAATAGCACCAAGTTTTTCCTATCCGTATCCCTCTCAAAAAGATTGTATTTGTCTTCTAAGGCAACCTCTGCCCTTAAAAGGGAATCCTCGCGTGTGGGTGTCAAATCAACGGAAGAAGGATCTATCTTGAATTGTTCGAACAAAGAATCCCTATTGATTTCATTGTTTTCAATATCGCCCTTTAAAACCATTCTGATGTTGTCCAAATACCTATTGGTATAGTTAAGGGTCCTTACCAAAGAATCCGTCTTGTACGTAAGTTCTGTTGCTTGTCTCTTCAACGCAGTGGATGAATATCCGGGGATATACTCCCGTAAGGGTGTAAATGCAATGAGAAGTATGGTAAGACCAATAAGTGCAATCATAAAAAGGGAACCCGTTACGAATACGTTCAAACGGCTTAGCTTGAAAGATATCTTTTCCTCAAAAGTACTTTCGTTCAGTATCACCAAGCGGTACTTATGGAGCAACTTTCGCTTTATTTCCTTTCTTCTTTTTACTTTTTTGGCCATTGGAACAAAGATAAACTTAGTAATGTAAACTATTGCGAGAACTTATAAAAATAAGCGATGCGTAAAATATGCAGCTAAAAACTTTCCATGATTTCGGCCCCAATTTTACCCATACATGGGTTAACGTTAATATTCTAGTTAGGTAAACTTGTTTTTACTACATTTGTTATTCCATTAAATACTTTGTATTATGACGATAGCGAATATATTTTTAGCAATAGGCCCTTGGCAGATAGCAATAGTGGTGTTGGTAGTTCTTTTGCTTTTTGGAGGGAAAAAAATTCCCGAGCTTATGCGCGGCCTTGGCAGCGGAATAAAGGAATTTAAGGACGCTTCCAAGGAGGACGAATCCCCTGAAAAAGAAACAAAAGAATAAGGATATAGTTATATAGTTTGAAAAGGCGTTAACCAGTTGTGGCTAACGCCTTTTTTATTGAACTTTCTTTAGTGAATATTTTGCTTCAAACCCCTTTTGACCCAAGCAAATAATACTGCTACACGACAAAAAACACTCCTTTCACAACAAAAAATAATTCATTAAACGCTTTAAAAGTATTTTCGAAAATAAATCTGTCCAAAAACTGTTATTAGTCAACTAGTTGGAGTATGATTTTCGAAAATGATTTTTAAGGCATGAAACATATTTTTCCCTTTTGTTTATTTTTTATATCCCTATCCATAGGTGCCCAAGATCTTCAGACTGGTCTGGTATCATCGGCTATAGGGACTCCCAAGAACACATCAAATAAGGCATATTCCGTGGATAGAACGGACGATGAAGGGTTTTTCAATGCTGCAAGGACAAACAATATTCCACAAAGAACCCTAACCGATATCGATGGGTTTACCAATGGATATTATGTGATTGCGGGTGTTTTCAGCAAGGACAACAAACTTGACAAACAAGTAAAGAAACTCAATAAAAAAGGCTTCAATGCTGGATATATTAAAAATCCCAAAAACAAACTTTATTACTTATATCTGAAACACTACGATTCCTGGCAAAAAGCGATTGCGGATTGTAAGTCCGATTTTGACGGACAGTACGAAGATGACGTTTGGATTTTGAACATGGTAATCGACAACTCATTTGACAATAGTGTAATTGCCAGTGAAAAAGACCTTTTGGAAAACAGGTTGCCCCAAGACGGTAACATTATCTACTCCGATGTTGTGACCAATGATGCAGACGGAAAAGCCACTGCGGTATACTATACCAATCAAAACAATACTGCGGCTTATCAAGAGACTACTTCCGGTTTTGAGGAAAGCGGTGTTGCCAGTGCTGGCACAAGTTCTTCCCTAAACAAAGGAAACGCCGCGCAACAAAAGGAAACAAAGAATGGTATTCAAGTCAGACCTCTTGAACCAGAGGACGTGACCTATTCCATGATACAGGAACAGGTGGGGAATGCGGATTTAGCTGTGGATGAAGATTCCATAATTCTTAATCCAGGTTCAAAAACCATTGAATCAGATCCAAACAAGAGCATGATAATCAAAAGGGCGGATGCCTATTTTGACAAGATGTGGTATGCCGAAGCTGCCAAACTATATGAAATGGCGTTGGAAAACGACAAGGACAGCTACAACTATGAAGTGCTTCAAAAAATCGCGGATGCCCATTACTTTAATACAAATATGGAACAGGCCTATAAATGGTACAATACCATGTACGAAACCTATGGGGATCAGATGTCCGCCGATAATATCTTTAGGTACGCCCACTCCTTAAAGGGAACCGGTAATTACGCCAGGTCAAAAAAGTTGATGCGACTATACAATAAAAAATATGAAGCTCAACTTGGGAATACTACTGTTTCAAGTGAGCAAAGGGAACAAATATTGGATCGTCTCTTGAATTCAAAGGACAAATTTGATATAAAGAATCTTGAAATCAATTCAGAATATAGCGACTTCTCCCCTGCCTTTCTAGGGGAAGATCAGATTGTTTTTGCTACTGCAAAGGATTCATCCGTATTTACGACCAGACGGTATAAATGGGACAACCAGCCCTATTTGGACCTTTACAAGGCAAAATTGAACGAAGAGTCGCAAGAATTGCGGGATGCCATAAAGTTCAGCAAGAAAATCAACACCAAATACCATGAGGCCGCTGTCACTTTTACGCCAGATAACAATACCATGTTCTTTACAAGGAACAATTATGGAAAAAAGCTCCGAAGGGACAGCAAGGGTATCAACCACCTTAAAATCTATAAATCGGTCAAGGTTGACGGCGAATGGGCAGAAGCAACAGAAGTGCCTTTTAACAGCGACTCCTATTCAACAGGTCATCCGGTACTCAGTCCTGATGGCAAGAAAATGTATTTTGTGTCCGATATGCCTGGCAGCATTGGTGAAACGGATATATTCGTAGTGGACCTTTTGGAAGATGGTTCATTCTCAGAACCCAGAAATTTGGGTCCAGGGATAAACACTGCTAAAAGGGAAATGTTCCCATTTGTTAACGGGGAAAAGTTATACTTCTCTTCCGATGGATATATTGGTATGGGGGGTCTAGATGTATATGAAGTAGTCTTAAACGAAGACGGTGGTTTTGACGAAGTTCAAAATATGGGCAAACCCATTAACAGCAACAAGGACGATTTCTCCTTTATTGTAAATGAAGAAAAGCAATTGGGCTATTTCGCATCCAATAGGGACGGAGGCAAAGGATTTGATGACATTTATTCCTTCAAAACCCTAAAAATAGAAGAAATCCCAGAAGTAAAAAATGCCATTGCGGGTATCGTAACCGAGTTGGTAACGGCTGATGTCATGCCAAGGGCCCTTGTAACGTTGTTGGACGAGAACAATATAAAGTTGATGGAGATGGAGAGCAATGAGGACGGAAGTTTTCTCTTTGAAGACTTGGATGCCAATACCAAATACATACTTAAAACAACCCAAAATTCATATTTTGATGATGAAAGGGAGGTTGCCACAGCGGATAACGATACCGTAAATGTGGACATTCAAATGAAAAAGCTTAAGGAAATGATCGCCGTTGAAGACGGTATTCGAAAGCTTAAGACGGAAATGATCCATTTTGATTTTGATAAATCCTACATACGTACCGATGCTGCCAAAGAATTGGACAAGCTAATAAGCGTCATGAACGAATATCCACAGATGGTCATCAAGATAGAATCCCATACTGACTCCAGGGGTAGCGATGTGTACAACAAATACCTCTCGGATAGAAGGGCCAAGTCCACTAGGGACTATATCATTTCCAAAGGAATTGCTCCGGAAAGAATCCAAAGTGCCATAGGGTACGGAGAGGAAAGACTGTTGAACGAATGTAACGGCAGTGTCCACTGTACGGAAGAAAAACACTATTTGAACCGTAGATCGGAATTTATAATTGTAGGCATGTAATACCATAAACATGTTTGATTTAAAAAAAGGGGCCGGTTTTTTAGAAAACCGGCCCCTTTTTCTATGGAGTTATGCCAAACCTAAACCAATAGGTCTTTTGGTTAGAGTCGTTTTCGATTGAACGTTAAAATTGACCCTTTATAGATTTTATAAAATATCCTTCTTTTTTGAAAGAATTTATGATCCGTTAATCTAATCTTTTTAGAAATGTGCTTTCTGTTTTCGAAGTTTGGTAATGTAACTTAAAAAACTATGATTATGGGGAATCTTTTACTTATCAAGGAAATTTATATAGAAGCTTTTAAGGACTGGAAAAGCTATATTTTGGAAAACTATTTCAAAATTTTCTCGTGGGCATGCCTTGCATTGATAGTCTTGGCGACCTATGCGCTCATTTTTAGAATATCTACGGGATTTTCGTTTAGCAACCTTTAAAATAAATAGATTAAATCATATCAGTAAAAAAGGGCCCGCTTTTAGCGGGCCCTTTTTTATACATCGTGAAAATAGGTTACTCGTTGAATTTTACGGTCTTTAGAATCGCCTCCAGCTCGAACATGTAGTCCCGTTTTTCTGTTGCTGGCGCAAAGGTAAAACCTTCCAAAACCAATTTTCTATTATTTGGCTTATCATTGATAATGTAGGTCAAAAAGGGGCCCGCCATGGGATATTCGGACATTTCCCATCTTCCCCTTACCTCAGCTGCTTTTCTTCCACCTACTTCGGCTGGAAAAACATAAGGTGAAAACGCCTTTTCCGTAATCATATGGTTGTTTTTTCCAGGAATATCCTCCCCCGGAATAAAAAGGTTTCCAATAGAATCCCGCATGCTTACAATGTCCTTTACAAAGGTAGAATCGTTCTCAAATGTATCCCAAGGCACACTGTAGGCAATGATATTCATGTTCCCCTTTTGAATTTGTCTATCTATCCACACAAAATTCTCCTCTTCCCTTCCTACCTTATAAACGGAAGGTACGTTGAGACTTATCCCCAATTTTTCCTGCAAGGCCTTCTCCTTGCTAAGGGATTTTAAAAATTTCTTTTGTGCCTCAGCCACTTCAAGCTCCTTATATTCAGTAATGAACTCAGGGGCCTTTTCATCCAGGTTTTCAATAATTTCTTGATGGTTTCTACCTTTTATTACGCCTATCAACTGGGGTTTTGCATACATGTTACTTTTCATATGGGCTATATCCAAGGTGTCCTCCATCACATACAATACCGCCCTGGTGTTCCTTATGGAACCCGAAAAGATTTGATGTGGAATTTGGGTGATTCGAAATTGGGCTTCGTCCCAGGACAAACCCAGTGCAGGAGCCGCAAAGTGCCTTCTTATATTGTCCCCAACCTCACTTTTCCAAAGATCGTTGTTAATAACCACGGTAAGCGTATTATAGGCGCCAATGGACTCTGGTAAATAATCTTGTTTTTTGCCCTCCTTACACGAAGCAAGGATTAAGGTGGCTAATAAAAATAGTGTTCTGATTTTCTTCATTTTACCTATCTAATTTACGATGAACAATCGCACAGTTTCAGTTTTGTGCCCGGTTTTAGGTTATTACCACTAATACCGTTCCATTCTCGTAAATTTTCGATACTAACTCCAGGATATTTTCTTGAAATCGTCCAAAGGGAATCACCGCTGCGGACTTCATGCACCTTAGAATTACTTGAAACTGTTCCTTTTGACGGGGTGTCCTTAGGTTTCACTGCGGCCACCGGCCGCTTTCTGGGGTAAATGGTCAACCGCTGTCCAATTCTAAGGTTATTGCTCCTTAAACCGTTCCATCTTTTAATTTGGCTAACCCCAACACCATATCGATCCGCAATTTTACCAAGATAGTCACCACTGCGCACCTTGTAAGTGATTTCCCCCTCCTCAGCCTGTTTTACGAGTTCCTGTAAAGGACTTTCCTTGCTATTGAGTTCCTTTTCTACATGGGCATAAATAGCGGCCTCATTTGCTACGAACTTGCCCATATGACTTACGGGCAACCTGAGGGTATAGTCCTTTCCGTCTACGTACGGAATGGCGTTCAATTTATAGGAAGGGTTTAAAATTTTAAGTTCCTCTTTTCCAATACCTACCAATTCCGATATTTGATCGAAAGTGATAAGGCTTTTTACGTGTATGGTATCAGTTTCAAAATAGGTCCTATCCACTCTTTGGCCCTTTAGGCCATGTTCTTCCGCATATTCAAAAATATACATCGTTGCGAGGAATGCAGGTACATAGCCAGCCGTCTCCCTGGGCAGATAACTCCTAAGATTCCAGTAATTCTTATACCCCCCAGATCTTCTGATAGCCTTGTTCACATTGCCTGGACCTGAATTATAAGCGGCAAGCGCCAAATCCCAATCCTGGAAAATTTCATACAGCTTCGATAAATATTTACAAGCTGCCTCCGTAGATTTAATAGGGTCACTGCGTTCGTCAACATAACTGGTAACATCCAAATTGTACATTTTCCCCGTTCCGTACATGAACTGCCATAAACCTGTAGCACCCACCCTGGACCTTGCTTTTGGATTCAAGGCAGATTCGACAATCGACAAATATTTCATTTCCAAAGGAATGTTATGATTGTCCATTTGTTGTTCAAAAAGGGGAAAGTAAAATTGGCTTGCGGTCAACATGCGCTGCATAAGCCCTCTTCTTCTTGTAAGAAATGATTTGATCACATTTTCAAGGGAGGGATTGTACGCGACATTAAAAGGGGTTTTTTGGTTTAATTTTTCCAAACGGAGCTTAAGTGTGTCCGTATTCAGGTCCAAAACGTAGGTTGAATCGGGTTCCAAGGTCGTGACGTCTTCATAAATTGCCTCAAAAAGAGGGGCGTTCGCTATAAGTTCCTTCAACCAAAGACTGTCATATTTTGCAGCTTGGGAATGGTCTTTGAGATGGTACTTTTGGGTTTGGTCAGACTTTACCAATATGAAATCGTTGTCCGGAATAGAGTCCACAGAAGAAAGGTCGATTACCTGTTCCGCCTGAAGCGTCGCAGTGTCATTTTCAACCTCGGTTAAGGACAGCTCCTCCTTTTTCACAACAGTTGTTGAATCTTTTTGCTGCCCCAATGAAATCATCGGCAATACAAAAAAACCAACAAGAATTAAACTACGGGTGTGCAACTTCTTCATAGGCGTAAAATTTCTTAGCGGGACTAACGAAAATCGTACATTTTTCCTTTAGAATAAAATTTTCTTTCTTAAAATGTAGATTACTTCGATAAACTCCGTTAATCGATAACGCCCTGTCTAGTCGTTTATTGCAGCGATTCCCGGCAAGGTCTTTCCTTCTAGGCTTTCCAGCATGGCCCCTCCTCCGGTGGAGACATAGCTCACTTTATCCTCAAAGCCAAATTGTTTGACGGCGGCAACGGAATCACCACCCCCAACAAGGGAAAAAGCACCGTTTTGGGTGGCCTCATCAATGAAATTTCCAATAGCTATGGTTCCCTTGGCGAAGGCATCCATTTCAAAAACCCCAACTGGTCCGTTCCAAAGGATTGTTTTGGCCCCTAAAATCACTTTTTTGAAGCTTTCCAAAGATTTGGGCCCTGCATCCAAACCTTGCCACCCATTTGGTATTGTATCAACATCCAAAACCTTGGTGTTGGCGTTTGGGCTAAAATCATCGGCAGCGAGCACGTCTACCGGCAAATGAACATTTACGCCCTTTTCTTTGGCCTGTTTTAAGATGTCCAAGGCCAAATCCATTTTATCGTCCTCGCAAATGGAATCGCCTACGCTGCCTCCTTGTGCCTTTACAAACGTATAGGTCATACCCCCGCCAATGATCAAATCATCCACCTTATCAAGTATGTTTTCTATAATGGTAATTTTGGAAGAAACCTTTGCGCCGCCCAAAATGGCCAAAACGGGTTTTTCCCCTGTTTGCATCACCTTTTCAATGGCATCGATTTCATTGGCCAATAAATATCCAAAGCACTTCGCCCCTGGGAAAAACTTGGCCACAATGGTCGTGGAGGCATGTGCCCGGTGGGCGGTACCAAAGGCATCGTTTACATAGATGTCCCCCAATTTCGAAAGTTTTTCGGCAAACGCTTCATCACCCTTCTCTTCCTCGTCATAATATCTAAGGTTTTCCAACAACAGCACCTCGCCATTTTTTAACTCGGATACGGCCTTTTCAACCTTGTCACCAATACAGTCGTCCACAAACTTGACGGAAACACCAATTACATCAGATACCTTGGCACAGATGTGCTTCAAGGACAAATCCGGATTCCTTTTACCATCTGGCCTTCCCAAGTGGCTCATCAATACCGCGCTTCCGCCATCTTCCAAAACTTTTATGATAGTGGGTTTTGCCGCTTCGATCCTATTTGCGTCCGTGACTTCAAAGTTTTCGTTCAAGGGCACATTGAAATCCACCCTAATCAATGCTTTTTTATTTTCAAAATTGTGGTCGTCTAATATTTTCATGGAATGATGCTTTTGAATGAAAGGCAAATGTAAAGATTAATAGGTGTAGTTAAAACCCTCCCCTGGAAATTATCTCTATTCTTTCCTGCACCAAAAACTACTATATTTGAGGCCATGCTATTTAAGGACGTTTTAGGGCTTCCACATATAAAAAACCATCTCACATCCAGTGCCGATGCGGGGAGAATACCGCATGCCCAATTATTCGTAGGGCCGGAAGGTTCAGGTACTTTGCCAATGGCTTTGGCATATGCCCAATATTTGATTTGTGAAAACTCAAATGGCGAAAATGATGGGGGCAGCGCCGCCTGCAATCTGAAATTCAATTCCTTTGCCCACCCAGATGTCCATTTTGCCTTTCCGGTAGCCAATACGGAGCAAGCCAAAAAACATGCCGTTAGTGACAATTTCACAAAGGAATGGCGGGATTTTTTGAAGGAACAACCTTATGGAAATCTTTTTGATTGGTATCGATTAATCGATATAGAAAAAAAGCAGGGACAGATCGGTGTGGACGAGGCCAAGGAAATTGTAAAAAAACTGTCCCTTAAATCCTACGAGGGAGGCTATAAGATTATGATTGTCTGGATGGCCGAAAAGTTGAATAACGCCGCGTCAAACAAGCTGTTGAAATTAATAGAGGAACCCCCCGAAAAAACCGTTTTTTTGCTGCTTTGCCAAGAAGAGGAACAAATTCTTCAGACCATACGGTCCAGGTGTCAAATATTGCATTTCCCACCTTTGGCAGAGGACCTCATAGCAGCGGAATTACTCAATAAAGGGGCATCACAACAAGAGGCCATGCAAATTGCCCATGAGGCAAATGGAAATTTCAACAAGGCGCTTGATTTATTGAACAAAGACTCTGAAGACCTTGTATTTGAAAAATGGTTCGTACAATGGGTGCGTAGTGCCTTTAAGGCAAAAGGCAACAAGACCGCTATCCATGAATTACTGTTATGGAGCGACGAATTGTCAAAAACCGGAAGGGAAACACAAAAAAAATTTCTTCACTATTGTATTATGGTCATACGCCAGGCAATGCTCATTAATTATGGCGTACATGAACTAGTTTATATGAAAATTCATGCGGACGGTTTTCAATTGGAGAAATTCGCCCCCTACGTCCATGAGAACAATATTTTGGAAATTAACGAAGAATTGGAAGAGGCCATTTACCACATTGAAAGAAATGGCAATGCCAAGATCATATTTACGGATCTATCGATTCGCCTTACTAGACTACTACATAAAAAACCCACTAAAATATCTTCTTGATGGAAACGATACGAGAATACGCTTCAGAGCTCATACTTCTTCTTTTTTTGGCCATTACCTTTTTACAAAGTGGGATGGACAAATTTTTGGATTGGAAGGGCAACGTTGGGTGGCTAAAAGGACACTTTTCAAAAACGTTTTTTAAGGATACCGTTCCCCTCCTATTGGGCACCATCCTTTTATTGGAAGTTCTATCAGGTATTACATCCCTCCTTGGGATTTATGAACTATTAAATTCCCAAAACACAAATATGGCCTTCTGGAGTGCCATTGTGGGCTGTCTTACCCTTTTAATGTTGTTGTTTGGTCAACGCGTAGCAAAAGATTATGACGGGGCCAGAACCATCGTAATCTATCTGATGCCCACCGTCTTTCTATTGTTTCTGCTTCAAAACTAAAAAAACCCCCCGAAGCGGGAGGTTTTGGAGGCATCGAGCGGATTCGAACCGCTGTACAAGCTTTTGCAGAGCTCTGCCTAGCCACTCGGCCACGATGCCCTTTTTTAATCGACTGCAAATTTAGTAAAAATTAATCCTTTTGTTTTAAAGGAAATAAAGTTTGTTTAAAATAATAATCCATAGCCGTTTTCACCATGGATCTAATTACTTGGTCAATAGTTCCCTTTGAGGCATCGAGCGGATTCGAACCACTATAAAACCCTTGCAGGAGTTTCGCCTTCCCGTTCGGCCACAATGCCATAATTCTATTTTCCTCTCTTGAGCGATAATTCTACCAGCACCTTTTGCACATCGCCGTTTATAGGAGGGTTTACCTTGGCCACGGAAATTGTCGATTTTTTGACCATAGAGAGTTCCTTAAAAATACGGTCCCCTATTCTTTTGGCAACATGCTCCAAGAGTTTTGATGGAATGCCCATTTCCTCTACCACAATCCGGTTTATATGAACGTAATCCACGGTGTCCCTCAATTCATCGGATGCTATGGCTTTGGCCAGGTCAGCTTTGACCTTAACATTTACCAAATAATCGCTTCCAATTTTTGTTTCCTCAGAAAGACACCCATGGTATGCATATACCCTGATGTTATCTACCCGTATAATTCCCATGATTAGCTTGTTGATTCGTTCACAAACTTAAAACAAAGAAGGGTAAATCAATAGGTACATCTACAATTACTTATTCCCTGGAAAAGGTCAACTCCAATGGTAACCACATGGGTACCTGTACTGTAGCCCAATATTTCGTTCAAGATTATTTGATAGGAATATCCAAAATAGAAATTGCTCTTCTTCAACCCAAGGATCGGGGCAATATAGAGCGGGTTGCCGATCTGGTCGTTCAAGAACCTATAGGTAACACCGGCATAGTAGTAATCCTCAAAATCGTACCACCTGAACTTTACGTTCAAATCGGTTTCGGACCGTCCATCACTCTCAAAAATCTTGAACAACATGGAAGGCTCTATTTCCAAATTGCTTGTTCTGCTTTTGGTATATCTGTAGCCCGTATAAACATAATAATTCCTCAATTCATTGGGCTCGTCTATATCAAACGTAAGGTCTCTTGGGTCTTTGTCCAAAATATTGGAAGCATTCGCTGCAAAATAAAACTTGTCATACCGATATAAAACCCCCACATCAAAGTTATGATTGGTGGTTTGCCTGTTGTTTACGATTCCATTATCGGGGAAATCGATAAGGTTGAATTGATCGATGTCGATATTGAACTGGTTGAAATTGTACGAAAGGCCGAAGGATAAAAACTCATCCTCATAGCGGTCCAAAGTAAGGTGGTGGGCAAACGATACCCTGGCCCCTCTTTGCTTGGTATATCCATTGGAATCGTTATATAGAAACACCCCGATACCCGATTTTTCCCCAATACGCATATCAGCCGCCAAGGACTGTGTTCTTGGAGCGTCCTTTATTCCTACCCATTGTGCCAATCCATTCAACCTAATTTTTACATGGTCCCCAATTCCTGCATACGTAGGTGCCAGTACAAACGGGTTGTCTGCCAAATACTGCGATAATTGCGGGGAATTAAGTTCTTGACCCCTTACCAAAAAGGCACTTGTAACAAGGGCGAAGGTCAATATTCTCTTAAACATAGTTTTTAGGTTAAGGTTTTTTATCTATAAAGGGTGAAATGGCCCACAAATTCCCGACTATCTTCCTCTCCGTTCAATTGAATGACGTACCAGTAATCTCCGGTGGGCAATTCCTTACCTTCGTATCGTCCATCCCAACCCTTGGCATCATGGGCCTGTTTGGAAACCACTCTACCATAACGGTCATAAATCTTTATTAGTATATCTGGGAATTGCTGAATATTCTTAGGAATCCAGAAATCGTTTTCCCCATCTCCATCGGGCGTAAAGAAGTTGGGAATATCCACATCTATGAACTCCATGAAGATGTTGGCAACCATCTCGCATCCATTTTCGTCCACTACCCTAACCTCATAAGTATCAGTTCTGGTAATGTAGAATGTATTGTCGTTTCCATTGTCTACACCATCAAAGTAAAAGGTGTAGTCAGGATTTCCGCCATCGGCAATTGCCGTTATCTCATTTAGGCTTCGTTGTTCCAGTATCAAGGTCAAAGGTTCAAAACTTTCAATACTGAAGTCTACAGTAACAATACATCCATTTGAATGCGCAATGGTTATATAATGGTCCCCTGGAGCGATGTTCCTAAAATCAGGGTTCAATTGTAAAGCAGAAGCATCCATTGAATCCAATGCATACATCACATCCCCAATTACGTTTTCATCTTCCAAAGTAATATTGACATAGTTGTCCGGTAGGTCTCCCGTACACACATAAATGGGCTCCACTGTGGCATTAAGGTTTACGCCTGGTTCAATATCCACCACCACGTTGGTCTCACAGCCATTGGCATCCCTTACAAAAATCAAATAATTACCAGCTGCCATGTCCACAAAATCTATCCTGTCCTGTATAAAATCCGCATCGTCATTGGAATTCAACGCCGTACTATACGGAGCCGTACCTCCCGTGATGTTTAGGGAAATCGTTCCATCCTGACTGTCCACGCAAATTTCAGGAGTAGTTGAGGCGTCTACCATTAGCATAGATGGTTCGGTAATGGTATACTCCAAATACTCAAAACATCCATTTTGATCTTGGGCTATCACAATATAATCCCCTGGTTCCAGATCCGTAAACGTATTTACAGTATCGAATTGGTTCAAGTTTGGCGAAATAGCGTACTGATATCCTCCAGAACCACCAGAAAGCGTGACAGTAATACTACCGTTTCCTTCTCCCTCACAAGTAACATTGATTACCTCATCTGTATAGGTCAATGGGGCAGGTTCCGTAATGATAACCTCTACTGGCAACGTAGTACAATCTTCACTGGTTACGGATACATAATACGTTCCAGCAGGAAGGTCTCTAAACTCACCAAAAGCTATAGGTCCAGCAATTCTAGAAGCAACGCTCAAGGAAGCATCTGTAAACAATTCGAACTGATAGTTGCCAAGTCCTCCAAAAGCATCGGCATAGATAATGGCCGTACTTTCTCCCGTACAATTGATGTAAGCCGCCGATTGGTCCACTAACAAGACCAAGGGGTCGATCATATCTTCCGTAATGGCATTGGATTGAACTGCCTCACAGCCATTGATAGCGTCCCTAACAAAGTATTGGTAGGTGCCAGCACCCAATGTTCCCGTAGTAGGTAACCCTAATGGGTTGCTGGTCATTGGCAAGAAGGTGATTCCATCCATGCTGTATTCATACGAGCCACTACCACCGGTAGCGGTAAGTTCAAACTCGGCCCCAGTGGCACAAGTCAAAGGATCTGTCCTTATTAATTGTGCACTTACTGGAGTAGGCTCAATGATTTCGACCGTATTGGTGGTAACATCACATTCCCAACCATCAGACACCGTAATACTATAGATACCTGCACCAAGATCATTGAAGTCAGGGCTTAACTGCGAAGCCGTACTTGAAACAATGGTCGTTCCAGCCGCATCATATCTGTTCAATTGATATTCGTAGTTGCCACTACCACCACCGGTTACTACTGCTGAAACCGTGGCACCCCTATCCCCATAACAGGCCAAATTGGTCACTAAAGGAGTTGCACTCGCTACAATTGGTGTAGGTGGATCAAGTACTACGGTATCGTTATAAGGACACCCTGCTTGGTCCGTTACCGTTATGTCATAAGTACCTGCGGAAAGTCCGTTGAACACATGGGCATAAACACCATTTTCAGTAAACGTATCCGTTCCATTGGTGATGGCAATCGTATAAGGTCCGTATCCACCATCTGGGACTACACGTATTTCGCCCCGATCGTTGGTACATGTTGGCTGTGCTAGAATGTCCACCGCAGCCGTAAGGGCCATATCTGGCGAAGCAATGGTAACCATGTTGGTGTCTTCGGAACAGAAAGGAATGTCCGTTTCAGTTATGGTAACAAAGTAATTACCACCTGAAAGTCCTCCAACAACCCTTGGGTTTACGGAGGTATCCGTGCTTACCACTCCTCCTACGGGATTACCGGCGGCATCGAATATTTGATAATCATAATTGCCTGAATACCCCGTAATGTTGATTTCTAACTCTCCATTAGTGTCCCCAAAACAAGTAACTGGGGTTATGGCTGTCGCGGTAGCTCTAATAAAATCATACGGTTCTACATTGTAGGCCGGAGTATCGTAATAACAGCCTGTATCCGTATCCGTAACCCTGAATGTATAAGATCCAGTAGTCAATAAATCGAAAGTCGCCGAAGTAGCAGTTGTTCCTGTTTGTACCGCATTGGTATTTCCAATAGGCAATAATTCATAGGTGTAATTATGGGCCAAACCATTGTCCGAAACCGTAATGGTTACTGTTTCAAAGTTTGTACATGAAATATCCGCATCGGTAGAAACCGTTGCCGTAAACCTATTGATTGGTTGGATGGTAATGGTATCCGTAGCGATACATCCATTGGCATCCCGCGCGTATACTGTAATATTCTGTACCGTACCGTTATCCACGATATTGAATGTATTGGCCAATTGGTAGGTTACATTATCCAAACTATATAGATAAGGTGCTGTACCCGATGGACCGATTGGTGGAGTCACCCCATTATCAACAGTTACCGTTACAACCGCCGTATTGATACTATTATCTGGAGCACAATCGAAAGTTGTAGCCGATGCACTTATGGTCAAAGGGTCTGGTTCCGAAATACTTTCGTTCCTTATATCTTCACAACCAAGACCGGACAATACTCTTACTTGGTAGTCTCCGGCAGGAAGATTGTCGAACAACGGACTACTTTGTAGAGGCCTGCTCGGTGCACCCGGACTTACTCCGATCAATTCATATTGATAAATTGGGTTTCCATCCGTAGCCGGATCTAAAATTGCCGTAATACTACCATCGCTCCCGCCCGCACAACTTACGTCAACTATTGTAGCATCCAACAATACCGGAAGTATTGGTGCCGCCAAGGCCTGTGAAATAGTTTTTTCACAAACTGGGTTGTTTGTATCCAGGTCACGTACCAAGAAATTATAGGTGCCCACCTGAACTAGGTTCGCAAATACCCCCGTTGTGTTCGTAACGGTTGTTGTACCATCTGGATAAGTGATCGTGAATTCAAGGTTTGTAGAACCTCCAGAAACGTTCACCGTAATTTGGCCTCCCGGATTTACCGTACAATCGATTACCTTATCCACTGTGGTGGTCAAATTCATTTCTTCTTCCAACAAAATAGCCGGTGTTATTGCAGTACATCCCCACTGATCCGTAACGGTTACCTCATAACTGCCAGCTCCCAGTCCGGAGAAAATTGGCGTATTCTGGGGAGCACGGAAATTGAAACCGTTCAATAAGAGTTGATATGTATAGTTGGAGCCCTGACCTCCTACGGCCAAAACTTCAATCTCTCCTTCCAAATTGGTACAGTTCTCCTGATTTACCTGTAAAGTAGCGGTTATTGGGGTAGGATCTACCAACACGATATTGTTGTCGATCAATTGCTCACACCCTTGGGCGTCCCGTACCCAAGCCTGATACGTTCCAGCTGAAAGTCCCCCTAACATTGGAGATGCCGTATAATCCGTAGGCAAGGTAGGTGCTGCTACACCTATATAGTAGGTATAACCTCCCCATCCACCGGCAACATTGATGATTTCTATAATTCCATCATTTCCGGGGACGCAGGTTATATCCGATGTATCGATACCTCCTGATATACCCATACTTGGCCCAGCAATGGTGAACGCTTCGGTGTTTACACAGAATGGGTTGTTGTCCTGTGAAATGGAGACATAATAACTACCTGCCGGTAAATTGATATCGGCGGTTGGACCATTGGCGGCCTCATTGCCCGTTGCCACGGAAATATCATCGGCTGTATTTGCCAAGGTGCCATTGGTATCATAAACTGTCCAAGTAAAACCTCCTGGATAGGTAGCATCCACTAATTCAAAATTGACCGCACCTGTTGATGTTCCATAACAAACCACATCGCTTGTCTTGGCAACATTAATGTTAAACGTATTCGGTTCCAACAAGGTTTCCGAAGCGGAAATTATACATCCGGTATCTATATGTCGCGCCAAAATGGTATACGGACCAGCCGCCAAACCTGGGAAGACATTGGATACTTGATAGTTGGAACCATTGTCGATGCTGTATTCAAACCTCGATGGGTCGCCCAACGTAGATACCACGCTCATGGTCAACTCACCATCGTTTCCTGGGTTACAAGTAACCGTATTTGTAATACTGACCGAAGCGGATATCAATTCGTCAAATGGAGCTATGATGGCAGTCGTGGAACCTAAACAGCCGTTGCTGTCATACACATTGATGGTATAGCTTCCACCGGCAAAATCGGTTTCGGTGTATACGGGAATCGTTCCCGATTGAACAACCACCGGAGCCTCTACGGGTGCCGTGTTAGGGTCGTCCTCTTCTATAAACTCATACCTCACGTAGGTTCCTGAACCTCCTGTAATTGCCAAGGTATCTATGGTAATCGTTGCATTGTTTTCGTTGTTTCCAACCGTACAGGCAAAATCGGATACCGTTGCATTCACATTGGCGATGATTTCTGGCTGTGTGATTACTTGGGTAACATCCGTAAAACAACCGTTTGCCGCTGTAACCCTAATGGTATAGGTAATTCCTGGAGCAATCAAACCTTCTAGCCCTTGGAACGTGGCCCTTGTAGCCGTACTGGTCGTTGGTGTAATTGGAAATACAGCACTGCTTCCCGGACCAGAAATAATCTCATAGAAATATGGTCCCGTACCTACATCGGTACTCGTTACGGTTATGGATCCATCATCGGCTCCATTACAGGTGACATCCGTAAAACTGGAAACACTAATGTTTGGCGTTACAGCTGGCGGAACATTGACCACAATACTGCCCAAACAATTGGGTATGGCCGTACTGGTGTCATATACCGTTACGGTATAGTTTCCGTCAATACTGGCAGCCGTCCATGTGATACTTGAACCGCCCATTGCTGTTCTTGCTTGGTCCACTGCGCCAGGACCATCTATTTCATAATCATAGGAACCTGATCCCGCGGTCACATTGATCGTGATTTCGGCATTGTTGGCCGGAGCCACTTCACAATCCAATAAGGTTGTCAACGTAGCATTAAATTGTAATGGTGGCTGAATATCAAATGTTTCAGTATCTGAACATCCGTTCAAATCCCTAACCTCTATAGTTTGTGCCAAACCAGAACTAAGGCCTGTTACCAAATATTGATTGCTGCCATCAAACGTAAAGTTTTGGAAGGCATTGCCATTCACCCTTATCTGGAAAGGGGCCGAAGCTACCAATGGATTATCCAAGGTTACACTTACTTGGAACATTCCCTCATCGGCACATTCATCAACAATACTCAAGCTGATTATTGGACTTGGATCTTCCAATACCGTGATAGGTCTTTGAAAAATACAACCATAAGCATCCTTAACATACACGATATAATCCCCCGCTTCTACATTTGCTGTGGTGTTATTTATCCATCCAGCATCTGTTGCCAAAGGAACAGGTGCCGTATCCAGTAAATATTGATATTCGTAAGGTGCTGTACCGTTTCTTCCTGCAGCCGTAATGATACCCGCATTAGGATTACAATTATCGTTTTGTGGTGATGCCACGTCCAAATCCAGCGCAAAGGCAGATTCGCGAATGGTGAAAATACCTCCATCCACAGAACAACCATTGTTAGGTCCGCCCACTTCGGTAAGCAATAAATAGTACTCTCCTGGAGGCAAGGTCGCAAAATTGCTCACGATTATCGAACTAGGCGGGTTTACACTGGATGTACCCATATAACCGGTAGTTACGTTGGATTGTCTATTGAAAATCTCATATTGCACATCGGTTGCGGCAACATCATAGCCAGAAAAGGTAAAGGAAATATTCCCGTCCGCAGACCCTGTACAGCTCACATTGTTCACGGCATCCAAAGTAGCCACCATGGAAGATGGCGTATTGATCGGTGCGGCAGCTTCCTCAAAATAATAACAATTGGTGGTCAAGTCGAACACCACAAAAGTATACGTAATGCCCGGCGTAAGTCCTGTAAACGTTGAAGTAAATCCTCCAAGAACATCCGGAGCCTGATAGCTACTGGAATAGGGTGCCGAATACGTTTCCAAAATGGCAAATTCATAGTTTCCACTTCCAACAGCGGCACCCACGGATACAACAGCTGTTCCGCCCACCAAACAATCCGTTGTCGCTGTAGTCACGTCAATATCAAGGTCATTGGGTGGTGATGCAATGATTTCGGTAGTGTAGGAAGCACAACCGTTGGCGTCTACTACATCAATTTGATAAATACCGAATTCCAATACCGTAAAAGTATGGTCTCTTGTACCCGGTGTTGTGATATGGGTTTGCGTTGGAATCCCATTGTTCCCCGTTAAAATATAGGTATACTCGGCAGTTCCTCCAGAAACCCCTGAAATGGATATTTCTCCCGGATTTGTGGTTCCCAATCCAGCATCACAGGTAATTGGTACGTCCGAAGTAGTATATACAATAGGGCTTGGTTCAGCAATAATTACAGGAAAAGGAGCGGAAACACAGCCCTTACCATCTGTAATGGTTACCTCATAATTTCCTGCAGGCAAGCCTGTAGTCTGTGTGCCGTAATTTGTAGGACCACTTGTTTCAACCACATTGATCATATACGGCGGCACACCAACAGAGGTATCTATTTGAACATCCAAGGAGCCCGTACTTTCGCCATTACAAAGAATGTCCGTAGGAATTACGTTTGCAATTACAGGAGTCTGCGCTTCCGTAATGGTGACCGGGTTTGTAACTACGGTACAAGCCGTAGGCGATGTGGTATCCGTAACCCTAAAAATAAAGGTGCCGAACGTATTCGTTGTAAACACGTTACCTGCAAAATTTGAGCTTGCGTACGTAGTTCCACCATCATTGGACCATTCATAGGAATAGGTTCCAGAACCTCCATTCGCATTAATCGTCACAGAGGCATCTACCAAACAGGTCAAATCGTTCGTAAGAACGGCGTTGGCAGTCAATTGGGGATTTATCGTTACCGTTTGGGTATTGGAGGCCAAAGGACATCCAAGGGAATCCCTTACTTCTATATCATATGAACCTGCTGAAAGATTACTAAAGGTATAGGTAGTGGCCGTTGTTGGTGTTGGAGCCAACCATGGGCCTCCGTTGATTCTAAATTGATAGCCACCATTGCCACTAGTAACGTTCACAAAAACCTCACCATCATTATTTCCGCTGTAACACGTTGTGGGTTCTGCCGTAAAAACAATGGGGTCCGTTGGGTCTATGGTGAGAGGGGCATCGATTACATCCTCACAATTGTTGATGTCCCTAACACGCACCAAATAGTCACCTGGCACAAGTCCACTAAACGTTGTGTTGCTAGCGTTCGTAACGAAATCGAAACCTGGGATAATAGCACCGACACCGTCTTCCAATTGATAACGATAATTGGGGGTGCCACCTGTAGCCGATGCAATGATAACACCTCCATCCGTACAAGTAGCCTGACTATTGATTAATGCCGAAGCTACTACGGGAGTAGGTTCGTTGATCGTTTGGTTCAAGGTAACCGTACAACCTGCAATTGGGTTGTCTACATCCCTGACGTAAATCGTATAATTTCCTGCGGATAGTCCGGAAATAGTTTGTGGGGCTGTTGTAGTGCTTCCTAAAATTGTGGCGAAATTATCCAAACTATATTCAAATCCTCCAGCACCAAAATTATCGACATCAAAGGTGATGGAACCGTCACTATCCCCATTACAAGTTGCATCCACAGCCGTGATAACTGATGCTTCAAAAGCGTTCCCTGGTTCAACGGTTACATCAATGGTCACCGTTTGCGGACATTGTTCTGGAAGTTGGGTAGCAATTATATTATCAATAACAACATCGTTTCCTGCAGTTGCAGTTCCAATGGTTCTTATTACAATGTCCAGGTTTGTCTCGGCTCCAGGATTCAAGGTGATGTTGTAATTCTCCCAGATATCAGGATCTGTACTCTTGGGAATATTACCGGTAGGAATGCTTGCAATGACAGTGCCCGATGAGTTTACCAATTGAACATCCAGATTGGCATCGGCTCCCGTAGAACCAACAAATTTAAGGTTGAAAACATCAATTGAAATAGTGATATCCCTGTTTGGAATCACTTCAATTCCCCTTTTTGCATACACAATGCCATTAACACCGGCTACACCGCCAATATTTATGGCAAGGTATCTTCCATTTGGATCGCCGGACTGTTCGTTGGGTACCAACCAAGTGTAAGGGTTTACTATGGTATTTGCCACAGAATATTCCCCGTCCTGTATATGGGTGTCCGTGCCAAAGCTTGGGCAACTACTAGGACTCCCATCCTGGGGTTCAAAACAGAATAACGGGTCAATTTCCGTAATGCTCGTTGGTGCGCCAACTCCAAAATCCTCACGTAATAAAACACTTGGAGAAGGAGCCGCATTACTAATGTAATCCACAGAAATTGTATGCGTACCAACAGGAACGTTCGTAAACACATTGGAGTCCGCTGGGGTATTGAGCGTACCGTTAATGCTGTAAGTATAATCCAAACCTGGGTCATCCGTGCCTATGGTTACGACTCCTGTTCCATCACAGGAATAATCGACGGTTGGAGTTAATGTAACATTTGGAGGCGTTGGTGCCGGATCGATTGTAACGGTCATTGGGTAGGTACACCCATTGGCATCCTGAACATAAAGCGTATGTGTTCCTGCCAACAAATAATCAATGGCATTCGTTCCATATGATAATCCGCCATCAAAACTGTAAGTATATGGCGCAGTTCCTCCTAGTACATTGGTTATTCTTACCTCTGCCCCAGCACTTGGGTTACATTCGAGCAACTGTGTAACCGCGGCGGATGCCGATAATGTGAACGGTTCTGTTATGGAGTGTAGTTGGCTTACTTCACAATTGTTTGCATCCCTTACCCTGATATTGTAATTGCCTGTACCAAGGTTGTTAAAGGTGTTGGAAGTTTGGTAGGTTGCTCCGTTGTTTATGCTATAAGAGTATGGAGATTCACCGCCACTCGCCAATATGGTTATGGTTGCCTGGTTTTCCCCACTACAGAGAATGGGCGTGTTGGATACTGAAAGGGCCAATGGAGCATCTTGAACAATATTGATGTCATAGCTGGCTTCACAAAATCCTGCATTTCCGTTGTTATCCCTTACATAGACATCATAGTCTCCTGAAGCACTTACGGTAACAGGATTCGTCGTTGAGAAATCACCTGCAGTTGGTGTTACACCGTCGGCAACAACGGCGTATACATAATTTCCGTCTCCACCGGCAGCCGTAATGTCTATTTCGGTATCGGCAGTACAAGCAGTGATATTTCCAGCGCTAGCTATAACGCTTAGTTCTGGATTGATCGTTAATATTTGGGTATCGGTACAGTTGTTCCCGTCCCTTACGTTGACGGTATAGGTTCCAGGAGCAAGTCCTGTAAACACATTTGATGTGCTATAACCACCTCCGTTGATATTATATTCAAAGTTGCCATCGCCTCCGGATGTAACATTGGCTGTTATCGTCAATCCAACCACATCGTCATAACAGAAATCATTGGGCGTTAATACCAGTACCGGAGTGGTTGCCGGGTTTATATCGAAAGTAAAGGGTACCGTACAATTGTTGGCATCCGTAACGGTGCCTGAATATGTGCCACCCTGAGTTAGTCCATTAAATGAACCATTCGTATTGGTACCAAATATAGAGGTATCCGGGTTAACCAACGTGTATTCATAACTTCCCCATCCTCCAGTGGCAGTTATGATAACGCTTCCGTCATCTAAACAAGTTGGTTGTGTTACATTGGGTGCCGTGACCGTTAATGCCGATGGAGGGCCTTCCAAAGTGTAGGTTGTGGTATAGGTACAATTGGTATCTGTATCCACAATGTCCAAGGTATAATTTCCCGCGCTTAGATTTGGCAAACTAATGGTTGCCTGAACACCTCCTGTGACAACCGTTCCTAAAGGTCCTGTTACAGTGTATGTGAAATTTTGTCCGGTTTGATAATTGACATTGAATTGGACCGTTCCATCCGTTGCACCAAAGCAAGAAACTGGGGCAACAGTGACACCGCTCATCGTAATGGGTACAATAGGTGCAATTGTATGGTTCTCTTCATAAAAACAGCCATCGGCATCCGTTACCCTAATAGTATAGGTGTCCGGTGTCAAATCGTTAAAATCCGCAGTATTTCCAGAAGTAGTATTAGGTGCTATAGTTGAAGGGGCAATTATCTGGAAGGTCAATGGAGCCGTTCCCCCTACCGAGGTAACCTGTAGGTCCACAGTTCCATCCGGACAGGTAATTTGAGATTCTACAACCGTTAAATCTGTGGGAGGGTCCGTTGGGTCGATGACTATAGGTGTCGTAGCAAATACACATCCCGCGGCATCCCTAACCGATACAGTATAGGTTCCTGCTGATAGGTTTTCGAACCTGTGGGCATTTGGTGTAGTATCAGGAATAAAGTTTATGCCATCAATACTATAACTATACGGGGCTGTGCCTCCTGATACATTTTGGGCCTCAATAATACCATCCTGCAAACAGGAATAATCCTGAACTAGTGTCGATTCCGCAAATAAGGCGTTCGAAGGTCCATCTAGAGTATGGTAGTATGGATAGTTACAGTCGGCGCTTCCTCTGCGCATATTGACCACAATGGTATAGTCACCAGGCATCAGGTTTCCAAAATAGCCCGAAGCATTTGCGGCGATAGCATCGTTTACATCAAAGTTATCGTTTACGACTTCGATTAATGGAATATCGATATCAAAAAGATAGTACGTAAGTTGGTAGCCATTGTCGTCCAAAAGGTTCATCTGTATGGATCCCGAAGCGTCACCAAAGCACGCTTGGTCTTCTATGGTAGCTCCTGAAAACTCGGCCGCCGGCCTAAATTCTATGGTCACTGTGTTGGAAAACGCAAAGCAGTTATTACGGTCCACTACCACGAACGTATAATTGCCAGGATTGTAAATATCAAAAATTTGACTGGACTGGAATTCGGTCGCAGGAATATCTTGAGGTGTTGGGTAGGATGTAACCATAGTACCCGTTTCATCCTCGAAGGACCAAATAGCATATCGATGGGGCGTTTGACCCCCTGTGGAACTCATGAGAATATTTCCTTCTCTACAAGTGATGTGTTGTGAGACCCGCGCCTCTATTTCTAAATCGTTGGTGTCCAGCAAAGTTACCTGCTCCGAATGGGTACAACCGTCTTGGGTACGGGCTATTACAATATAGTTTCCTGCATTCAGACCAGAGAACGTAAAATCATTATCTGTTTGTGCCGTTTCATCATCGATTAGTGTTCCTTGACCACCGTTGGAACCATCGTCCAAACGAAGTTCATATTCGTAATTGGGTTCGGCGTTGTTAATTTGAATATTTATGCTTCCCAGTGAGATACAATTGGGGTCCGTATGGGATACATCAAAAGTTACGTCCCTATCCAAAACCCCAATGACCGGAGTCCTAAAAATACAGGCGTTGTCAATTGGATCACCATTAAGGTCCAATTGGGTAACTTCTACCACATAACTACCATTTTCGCCCGCGTTAAATTCAAAACTAGGGCCATTGTTGGCACTAAAGGGAATCACAACAGTATCCGTATCATCATTTACCAATTGGTAACCATATCCATTTCCTAAATTGGTAATCGTAATGTTTCCGGGGTTGGCACAAATAATATCCTCCTTAGTATATTGGATGTCCAGATTGTTTCTAAAAACATTGAAATAGAACCGACTGGTACAGCCATTTTGGTATGTAACGGATAAACGGAACTGCCCTTCCGTATTCGCCGTATACGTATTGCCCGTTGCCACTTGGTTCCAAGTACAGGTCAAGGCCCTGTTGGCACAGTCGTCTCCTGATGGACTGCAACTACCTTCATCCAACTGCTCCCAAACAATGGATTGAGCATCAATGATGTTAATTTGCAACTCCTTTGTATCAGCCGCCCCGCAAAGAAACAATTTAGGCAACATGGCATTGTCCACACTACACTGAACAATTTCACCGGCGATGTCGTTGTAGGGGTCCGAATCATTGTTTACGGCGTTCATCAGTTCTATAATGGGATTGGGTATCAATCCCGCTCCATAAGGCGTTACCGTAATGATTTCCTTGAAGCCCTTACATGGGTCTGCCACGATTTTGTCCACGATATAGGTGCCCACTTGGGTCACTATGATGGTGCTAGGGTCGTTATCCGGATCACCATCCGTGATTACGGTGTCCGTAGCATCAAATAAATTGTTTCCGTTATCGTCCCTAACCCAAACGTACTCGTCAAAATTATCCCCGGCATCCAAGATTGCAAAGTTCCCACAGAGTTCCACGGTACGTTGAAAATTACAATCGGAGAGGTCATCCAACAGAAAGTTAGTTGCCCCTGGAACCACAAAACCACAGGCATTAAAATCCGTTACACTGGGGTCATCCGTAATCAAGGCGGTGTTTTCTACCCCACGGTAAGTACTATACGCCAAGTTTTGAATAAGATCGGAACAAGCATCTATAAAGTCGAAACAGTTTTCAGCCACCTGTACACGCATACGAAGGGAGTACTCAGGTCCGTCTTCCTCGACCAAGTTATTGGGAATGGTAAACACGACTTCCCTGGTAGCGGGAGTATATACATAGGTTACGCCGGGAGGCAGGACAAAATCGGACGGAATAAAGTCTGTTCTACCATCTGGGGGAGAAACGTTGATAGGGAGTATATCTCGAATGGTGTAATTGTCGGCATCGTCATTTCCAATATTTTGAAAGGAAAGCACATAGTCCAATACTTGGCCCAAATTTACTCCCTGTCCTGTTATGTCTACACCACCAGGGGTGTTGACCCTTTTTTCCAGTACTATATTAGGGGCAATAATTTCTATGTCAAAAGAAGTAAAAAAGATATCATATTTATCCTGCGAGGAACTGGCCCGTAATACAGCACTTGTGGCATCGTTGGGGATTACGTTGTTGAACTGGTTGTTTATTTCAAAAAGGTCAATGTCCCAACCTAGGGTATTTACACTATTGGGCGTTCTATCCGTTACCAATACGTCATACGTGGTGATATTCGAATTGAAAAAGTTATTGGCTGGGTTCAATGTGTTCGATAATGGGGTAAACACACCTCCGCCAAAGGCATCGATTGCCAAACCATCCCCGGTTATTCTATTATCTCCTTCCAGAGCCGCTACTCCAATTCGGGCGTTAACCGGAAAAGGAGCTGGCAAACTGGTAAAACCGCTAATAGGGATATCCACGGTCTGACCCGATGCAATTCCAGCATATCCATCAAAGGTTGTGATATATCTACTGCCGGGAAGGTTAGGGTTTTCATACACCACAACCAATTTCCAACCACCGGATATTCCACCGCTTATATTACTACCGGAGCTTGCCCTAATATTTGCTGCGGTATATTCACCATTGGGATCGGGCAATGCCGTAAGAATACTCGTTACATCCGTATACGCAGCATATGGGCTATAATACCCAAAATCAACATCACCATTGCCATCGAACAAAATTTCATCAGCTGTAATGTCTTGATAGGCACCGCCCGGTACCCTGAACCGGATCTGATTTATATTACTACGGTCTGGATTGACATATACGGCGGACCAATACAGTCCGGCATATCGAATTAAGGAACAAGTGGGATCTGGGACCGTTAAAATAGCGCTACTTGAACTGAAGGTGCTTGGGTCGCTATCAACATCAATATACTGCATATCCAAGTTATCATTGTACTCAGACAAACTACCGGTCAAATTATATGGGTCGTTAGGACTAGTGGCTGGGATGGTAACCGTTACCCTTCTCCACCTGCCATTAATGAATTGCCACTCCTGTCTGGTTTCTTCTTGGGTTTGCCTATTGACAATGTTATTGCCGGCAAACGTAAGTTCTCCCCTAATATCCGCAGAATACCGTACCTCGAAGTTATTTTTTACCTGTGAAAACGATACAAAAGTTCCTAATCCCAAAAAGATAAGAAACAAGAAGAATCTTGAAAAAGAAAATTTCATATTAGATTTTGGATTAATCCATCCAAAAATGGTAGTCTGTTTGGTCATAGTACTATGTTCTAAATATTCTTCCGTAATGACTATAGCTACAATCACGTCGGAATACGCCAATAACAAAGATTGCCTATACTGGTAAGGTTTGAAATTTAATGTTGTAGTCTGGTTACTACTTGTTGTGAAATAAGGTTTGTTGATGGTGACCTTTAGTGAACTTGGCCCTTTTTTGGAGCGAACCGGGATTTTTATGTGCTCTGGTTCAATAAAATTTTGTGAAGAAACTCCAAGTATTATTGAAGTTTTCAAAGATTTTCCGATAGAATGTTCAGGGTGTTATTAAAACAACTTTTTCGAACACCTGATATATACCATCCATTTATTACCTCATTTGATTTAATTCCTACGGATGCTTTAAAAAGGTATGGATGCCAAAAAACCAAGGAAGTATTTCCTTGGTTCAATTTAAAAATATTCATTTTTCAAGTTATGCCACTTGCCCGGGTGTTACTCTCATAATCCACATTTTATCATCATAGGCGTCGTTCAACCTAGAATAATAGGAAATTAGAGCGTTTGTCCAGGAATCATGTCTTTTTAAGTAAACATACCTCCAATTGTTCTCTGGGTTGATGAAATAACTGGCATTAAGTCCATAGGAGTTCAAAAGGGCTACAAACCTATTTGCGTTTTTAGGGTTCGCAAATACATTTGCTATGATATAGTACCCAGATCCAATTCCATCAATTTCGTAATTTTCAGGTTCCATACTATTCGATGCCAGCTTATCCTGTTGTACAACATTTTTACGAAGTACATCCATGTCATATTTAGAGGATTTCTCCTTAAGCTTGTTTACGTTGTTTACATAAGCTTCATTGGTGTATCGATTCTCAACATTCATGATCCATGTCTTGCCTTCATAGGCTCCGTTGAAATTTGAATCATGGGCGGCCACCGCTTCATCAAACGTTTCATATCGTTTCAAATACACATATTTTAATCCGTTATTGGGGTTGTCAATATAATCCGCATTAATACCCTTGGCCTCCAAAGAATTTAAAAACTTGTCCATATATTGACCACCTTTATAGACGTTGGCCACTACGTAGTACCCATCGGTAACATTGGGGAGGTCACTGAACTTTCTGCTTTTCACCCCTTCCTGTACCGAGGACTTCTCCTGTTCTTGATTTACAGGGTTCCTTTTGGGTGGCGTATAGGCCAATGCATCTCTTTTAGATTCCTCCTTGATTGTTTCCTGTCTAGGTCGAGAAACTGTTTTATTTTGGCCCTTGTCATCCGAAGCACCATAAGCCACTTCTTGATGAGGACTATTCATTTTTGTCATCTCATCAACACCATTTGAAGTGTTATTCAAATGGGTCGCCAAAGCATCTTGATCAACGTTATTCCGATTGGTATTTTGGTCGTTCGCTATTACATTTTCCTTAGTGTTTCTGGCCGATGCCACTTTCATATCTGAACCATCGCCCCGGAAAATCTCTTCGGCGCGCCTTTCCAAATCAGGACGCTCGCCATCGGTCTCGTTTCGAACCATGCGCATGACCATGTTGAACCTTCGTTCCAAATCTGCCTGTCTATTGGCTTCCAAGGAATCCTGCCGAAACATCAGCTCCTCAATGATGGCATCGTTTTCCGCCAATTTTCTCTTTAACTCCTCAATCTCATCATTGGTGGCAATGTTCTCTGGCTCTATGTCATTAGCCACTAGTTCATCAGAAATATCATCCTCAAGCATGACCCTGTCCTCCGTTAGGTTTGGTGTGAAGGAATAGGCAAAGGATATCTCATGGGTTAGGCCAAAATTATCAAAGTTGTTGGACAAGCCCTTTTCCATGGTATACCCCAAGGAAATCCGTTGGTTGAGATTGAATCCAACACCGGCGGCCGCTCCGTAAAAACTATCATAGCCTCCTTGAATCCAACCAATTTTAGGTAGGTCCAAAATTAAACTACCCCCCAAGGTTATATTGTCTTCCTCGCCATCCATACGAACCCTTGCCAAGGGCATCAAACGACCAGCCTCTAAGATACCGGAACTGTTTTTAAACTGATGGGTATATTGTAAATGTCCGGAATAAGTCTTTTGACTAAAATCCGTAAGGGATTCACTGGTCTTTAAATTATAATCGAACAGGTTTTCCGCAAAGGCACCAATATCGAAATTGCCATAAGACAAATTAAACCCGGGTTGAAAGGACAAGAGATTCTGGTCCTGGAACCCTGCCAAGAAAGGATCTTGTTCCACCGTGGTGGCCCTGCCCTCGTCAAAACCACTATTGTAATAAGAAAGGTTCGCCCCAAAAGTGAAGTTACTTTTGTCGCTTAATTTTACGCCATAAGCATAATTGGCCAAAACACCATAATTGCTCAAAGCCCCCAAACGCTGGGTATACAAACTCAATCCCAGTCCCGTGCGGTCGCTGATCCTACCACTATAGCTTAAAAAGTAATTTTGGTTGTTATCATCAAATTGTACCGACTGGTTTCTGTGTAATAAATTGATGTACGATTTGTCTTCCCTTACCGTAGAAAACGTTGGGTTTATCAAAAACCGATTGTATTTCAACAAGTTTTGTGAAGGTACTTCATACCCAAAATAAGGATTGTCCTCTTGCGCTTGGGTCTTTGTAAACCCAAGGGCAAGAAGTACAAATAATAGCAGTATACGTGTTTTAGGTAGCATGTTTGGTTTTAGCGTATTACGGTGATCGTGCCCTGTTTCAGCACCTCATTGGCGTTTCTAATCTTATAATAGAATACCATGTTCTGTTTGGTAAATGCCGTAGAGGTCTGCGGCCAATTGTTTTTATAATCGAATTCGTTAAGTATTTCTTCCCCCTGCCCATTGTAAATGATTACGTTTACATCTTGCCTGTTGGAATATGAATTGGGAATTACCCACTGATCGTTGATACCGTCACCGTTTACCGTAATGACATTGGGCACTTTAAACGTATCTAAAATGGATACCTCAAATTGCCTTACAATATCACAATTATCGATACTCGCTATAAGTGTGTACGTTCCTGGCTCTGTAATCGAAGCACTGTCTGAGGTACTTATTTCCATATTGTTTGCATCCAACCATCGATATGCGGTTCCACCGGAAGCATTAACGGTTCTCGTTGTTCCTTCTGGAATTACAAGGTTCCCGGAAGGTTCTAGGGCGATTAGGTTTTCATCCAATGGGGAAATAACGATCTCATTGGAAATAAGTTGACATCCATCCCTGTCTAATACCAAACGGTATGTTCCGGTCGATGACACATTTAACGCCATATCCGTAGTGCTTACTGCGCTTCCATCCAATTGCCACTCGTATGTTTCTGTGGACAGTTCCAATGAAGAACTTAATGTTACAATATCACTGGCGCTGCAGTAAACCGTACTGGTACTACTTATAGTAACTGTATCACTGGTCAATAATTGTACAGGCAAGACATTAGAGGTTGCGCTATATGAATCAATATTCGCATTTACACGGTAATTTCCATTCTCCAAGTTTGAGGTCAAGCTGATTGCGCTTCCTGTTTGTCCCGCGATATCCGAAGCATCCTTTTGCCATTGAAAGGCAAAGGCATCTTTAAGGTCTTGGGTTACATTGGTCTTTGTTCCGTCCGAGGCAACAGCATTAATGGTCGCTACCTCCAATACGCTGCTTGTAGAAACACAAGAAGTGTAGGTATCGGCATAATCAAGGACTATCTCAAATGAAGCCGGCGTAACGACAACGGTGGTCTCTGAATTCTTGCTGCTGCTTCCACAGCTTCCACCCGTTTCCGTTACTTGGGCATAATAGTTCCCCGATTCTGTAACACTCAAAGAGCTATTTGTTTCCCCGGTTATCTCAGCGCCATTTCTATACCATTTATAGGTTGGGGAATTCGCATCCGTAGTTACGGACAAGGTTTGTACCTGGGTTGGTAGCAATACTACATTGGCCGGGTTGACCCTTGTAACGGAATAGGAACCAGGGGTGTTCATGGTTACGGATGCTGAACGCTCGGTACATATCCCCATTCCCGATATCTCAACGGCATACTCACCTTCGAATCCAACAACTCCGCCATTCACGGTAAACGTTGTGCCAATGGCGCCCATGATGGCAACGTCATTTTTATACCATTGATAGCTCCAAGATGGATCGGTTTGGTCTATGGACAAGGTTTCCGTATCCGTAGGACAAAGTATGGTCCTTGAAGGAGGGTTTACGGCGATACCCGCACCTGTTCCGCCAATAGTTACATCTACAATATTGGAATCTGTATTTCCTGATCCCGTACAATTTGGCCCGTAATCTACATAGGCGTTGTACATACCACTTTGGGTAACGTTTAATGTATGTCCGGTCTGACCGGTCAAAAGCGTACCGCTTCTATACCAAATATACTGATAGGTTTCTGGATTTGGAATGTTATCCACCTGAAGTGTTATGGGACCCGTGGCGCACACACTTCCAGGGGGTACACCGTCTCCCAACTCGCTAATGTTAAGATTGTTGGTGATGTCCATGTAATACATGTTGTAGGCGGGGGATTCCGTCCCAAGCTTTACAGGATCCGTGCTCCGTACGCGCATCTTGTATCCAAGTCCCCTTGTGTCGTCTGGGACGGAAAAGCTCACGTCAAAATCGTTCGTGGCATTCTTGTCGGTTATCGTAGCCAATACGGTTGGCGACGAAAAATTGCCATTGGCATCTGAAAGTTCCAGGATAAATTGGTTACCGGCATTTGCCGTTCCTGCCCAAGTAATGTTCACAAAGTACTCGTTAAAGCCTCCGTTTCCGGCACATACGTAGCCCCAGACAGAATTACCAGGTAAATTAGGATTGTCTGCCGGTTCTGGCGCATTGATGATGATGGCCTGTGCGGAAAGCTGTAGGAAGCCCATGAACACAAGGATGAGGGTCAAGCAGTAAGATTTGTAATTTTGTTTCATAGTGATGTGTCGTTTTGTGCCCCAAATGATAGTGATGTTGTAGGTCAAACACTTTAAACCTTTGGTACTCAAAACAAATATGACACAAATAACGCGCGTGGGGTATTAATTGTTGTAGGCCGATTCAAATTTGTTGTGAAACGCATTTTGTACAAGGTGAGTCTTTTTTAATCTTAGGTTTTATGGCAATTTTGCTACTTTTGTAGCTTGAAAAACCACAACATGAACGAGACATCGAAGTCTTTGAATTTTATTGAACAAATCATAGAGGAAGATCTGGAAAAAGGATACGCCAAGAGCGATTTACGGTTTCGGTTTCCGCCAGAGCCCAATGGCTACCTCCATATTGGCCATGCCAGCTCCATTTGCCTAAATTTTGGTTTAGGCCTAAGGTACCAAGCACCTGTAAATCTTAGGTTTGATGATACCAATCCCGCCAAGGAGGAGCAGGAATTTGTCGACGCCATCAAAAAAGACGTCTCTTGGTTAGGCTTTGATTGGAATACCGAACGGTATGCTTCAGATTATTTCCAGCAGTTGTACGATTGGGCAGTGCAGCTCATCAAAAATGACAAGGCTTATGTGGATAGCCAAACGTCCGAGGAAATGGCGGTACAAAAAGGGACCCCAACACAGCCGGGATTCAACAGTCCATACCGAAATAGAACCGTTTCTGAGAATCTTGCCTTGTTCGAGGAAATGAAAAACGGTGTTCACGAGGAAGGATCGCATGTACTAAGGGCCAAAATTGATATGGCCCACACGAACATGTTGATGCGGGACCCTATAATGTACCGTGTACTGCACCGAGCACACCATAGAACAAATACCGATTGGTGTATTTATCCTATGTACGACTGGACCCATGGCGAAAGCGATTACATAGAGCAGGTGTCCCATTCCCTTTGTACTTTGGAGTTTTTACCTCATAGGGAACTTTATGATTGGTTTTTGGACCAAGTTTATGACCCCACTAAATTACGGCCAAAACAACGCGAATTCGCACGAAGGAATTTAAGCCATACCGTGGTAAGTAAGCGTAAATTGGCACAATTGGTAGCCGAAAAAGTAGTGACAGGTTGGGACGACCCAAGGATGCCCACGATTTCGGGCATGCGAAGAAGAGGGTATACCCCAGAATCCATTCGTAATTTTGCAGATACCATAGGAATCGCAAAAAGGGATAACCTTATCGATGTTTCCTTGTTGGAATTCCATGTTCGTGAAGACCTAAACAAAACTACGCCCAGGGTCATGGGTGTTTTGGACCCCTTGAAGGTTGTCATTACCAATTATCCGGAAGGTAAAGAAGAGTGGTTGGAAGCCGAAAATAGTCCGGAGGATGAATCCTTAGGATTTAGGGAACTTCCTTTTTCAAGGGAATTGTATATTGAAAAAGAAGATTTTAAGGAGGAGGCCAACAAAAAATTCTTCCGATTGAAGTTGGGCGGAGAGGTTCGATTAAAAAACGCCTATATCATAAAGGCGGAAAGCTGCACCAAAGATACCAATGGGAATATCGTGGAGGTGCAATGTACCTATGATCCCAAGAGCAAGAGTGGAAGTGGTACTGAAGAAAGCCTTCGAAAGGTAAAGGGAACCTTACATTGGGTTTCCACATCGCATGCGGTACAGGCAGAAATACGTTTGTATGATCGTTTGTTTACCCATGAGAGTCCGGATACGCAAAAAGACAAGGATTTCATGGAATTTATAAACCCCAACTCACTTGAGGTCATTACCGGATTTGTGGAACCGAGTTTGAAGGAGGCCCAAATAGGTGAACGTTTTCAGTTCCAACGCATGGGCTATTTTTGCGTGGACAAGGATTCATCGGATAAAAATCTGGTTTTCAACAAAACCGTTGGCCTAAGGGATTCTTGGGCCAAAATTCAGCAAAAGAGCGAATAGTAGCGCCTTTCTATACCGATTGGTTTTCTCTCTGTGCTGGACTTAATTGCTTTCTCATAAGGTAAGAAAGGTGCGGCAAATACTTTTACCGCACCTTTCATTTTTAATATTTATTTCTTGCTACTCCCCTTGTCAGTGGTTTTATCCCCCTGGTTCTTTTTCATTTGTTCTCCGATCATATTGCTTGCCGTAAACGAGGCCACCATATTATTGAGCATGTCACTGCCGGCCTGGGGTGAATTGGGCAAAAGAATAAGGTTGGTATTCGTTTCTTCCCCTATGCTTTGTAAGGTATCATAGTGTTGGGTCACCACGATCAAGGCGGAGGCCTCTTGCGAATTGATTCCTACCTTGTTCAACACCTCAACGGATTCCTCCAGACCACGGGCAATTTCCCTTCGCTGATCTGCGATACCCTGTCCCTGTAATCTTTTGCTTTCCGCTTCGGCCTTGGCTTTTTCAACTATAAGGATGCGCGCCGCGTCTCCCTCAAATTGGGCCGCTATTTTTTCCCTTTCCGAGGCATTAATGCGGTTCATCGCAGCTTTTACTTGGGCATCTGGGTCAATATCGGTTACCAAAGTCTTGATGATATCAAAGCCATAGTCCAACATGGCATCGTTCAGTTCCGCTTTCACAGCCAACGCTATGTCGTCCTTTTTTACGAAAACATCATCCAATTTCATTTTTGGCACTTCGGCCCGCACCACATCAAATACATAGGAGGTAATCTGTTCGTGCGGATAATCCAATTTGTAAAAGGCATCATATACCTTCTCACGAATAACACGGTATTGAACGGAAACCTTTAGCCTAACGAAAACATCGTCCAAGGTCTTGGTCTCGATGATTACGTCCAACTGCTGAATCTTTAGGCTCAATCTTCCCGCAATCCTTTGGACAAAGGGTATTTTAAACTGTAGGCCAGATTGTCTTATACTACTGAACCTGCCAAAGGTTTCTATGATAGCCGCGGTTTGCTGCTTTACAATGAACACAAAGGACATTAGCACCAGCCCTAAAATAATTACAATCGGTATAAAAATGAAGTTTCCCATTATTAGTGTTTTTAGTTAATTATTGAATGTACGAAATTGTAAGTGTTTATTAGTACTCTTAGTGTTGGAATTGTTACAAGTTTCATGTGGAAGTGCTTTTTGGCGTAGGCTTGATTTTGGGATATTGAAAGCAAAAATTGCTATGCGAGTTCATGTAAAATGCTGTGCGAGGTTTCAAACTTCACACTAATAGCTTTGTCATGTTGCTGCCAAATCACAGACTTCGCAAAGCGGCTAAAACAGACATTCGATCTAGGTTGTAGTCCGATACTTTTTCCATTGCCGAAAAAGTATCCAAAAAGGCTAGGCTGATTTTTTCCTAAACTTTAATTTATGTTACATCGCCTTAATCAAAACCAAAAAAAACTCCCCTCCCTAGGTAGGGAGGGGTGTTCCGCGACAGCGGAACGGGGTGGGTCGGGATTCGGGCAGCAGTTCTTCCCTTCGTTTTCTTTACTTGCATAAAGAAAACGAAGCAAAAGAAAGTGCACTTTCCAGCAGGAATTTTTACTTCGTAAAACCCATCTCGAAACTCGGCCGTTCCGCTTCACGGAACAGGTCCCTTTCCGAGCTTTCTCGATGTATTCTTCTGGAAAGCAAACCTTACATTCAACTTTACATTTTCAATTTGTCTTTTCTAAAATTGAGTGTGATTATCTCTATTACGTAAAGAAGTTCCCCTCTGCTCCGCAGTAGTTGCACTGCTGCAGAGGAAGGTCACTTTTCTAATATCCCAAATCTCATTTCTCTCATCTACTAGCCCTGCTTACTCGGTACGCCACTAGTCACAGACTAGCGGGAGCGGGGGTTCATGGTTGCTCGCGCCAGCATTGCGCCGCAGCAGTACAACTACTGCGGAGCGGAAATTTCAAGATTTAATATTCTTGAACTAATAAGTCTATATTTGGTAGGGTATTTTGTTTTTAATTTTGAAATAAGCATACTTCGATTATAGGAATCTCTTAATCTAGATTCAAAAAAATTATTTTCGCTTACTACTTTATTAAAAAAGAATAATGCTTTTTCAGCAAAACCGTCTGTTGTTATTTCTTTAACTATAGCTGAAATTTCTCTAATATCTCTTTCAGATAATTCCGAATGAGTTTTACCATTTACAAATTTATATGCGTCGTCTTTTTTATTCATAAATAATGATTATATGACATAAATTCTATTTCAATCAATAGGTATTTCATTAATTTTAACCTGCTCCGCAGTAGTTGCACTGCTGTGGTCACTGCCCTTATATCGTCTTCATGATTTGTGACAACACTGTAACCTCTGGTAATACCGAGTTTGCTTCGACATAATTCGATGCGGACGAATACAACCCCAGCTCCGCAGTAGTTGTACTACTGCAGAGGAAGGTCACTTTTCTAATATCCCAAATCTCATTTCTCTCATCTACTAGCCCTTCTTACTCGGTACGCCACTAGTCACAGACTAGCGGGAGCGGGTTTAATACAATACTGCTAATTACTTACTCTTATGTTGTTTGCCGCAGCAGTGCAACTACTGCGGAGCGGGAACTGACATTCCTCCATTAAAATCAAGACCCGCATTTTCCCCAAAATACCAAATCGCTGCCTCCTTTTGGGCGTAAGCAGAGAACATAAATGGTATAAATACGATATAGAGGAAAAGTTTCTTCAAGTTTGGGACTTAAGTTAAATTTCACAATTCAAAAAAGAACAGGCTTTTTTTCAAAAAACTTTGAACCAACTAAAACCTGTAGCCTACCCCTAACTTTATCAAGCCGATTTTCTGATAGAACTTTTCATCTGGGTCTGGAACAGTACCCTCTTCCCTTTTGCTACTTATATAATCATACTGCCCCTGAACAAATAGCCCTTTAAAAATATAGTATGAAAGTCCAAAATTAAAATTGAGCCCACCCGAATTTGAATCGTTGTTGATGACCTGCTGGCTGGTCGAAAACTCATTTTTAAAAGACGTTAGGGCATACCCCAAACCTAAAAATGGCTGAAGCTTTTGGACAGCAGGAATATTAAATTCAGCAAAAAGTCTGGGCTGTAGCAAAAGCGATTTTTCAGTGGTTGTTGTCAATCCTGAATCTGATGAGAAATTAAAAAAAGCCGCATTTAAGGATATACCCAAATCAACTACACCTGCATCAATAAACCGGTATTGTACCCCTAAATCTATAAGACCGTCATTGCGATCAAAATAATTATCACCATTGGTCAATGGATAATTCAATGACAGACTAAAATTTGACTCTTGAGAAATCAAACTATTTACAGTAATAAAAACAACTAAGAAAACTAAGTAGGTCTTTTTACATTTTGTTAAAATGAGGTTTCTGATCATAAGTCACTTTTTTAAAAATTCATCCGGATTGTCATAATAGATACTAGAAAGATAAGTCAGTTTTGAATTTTTTTTGATTTTTATTCCTTTACGAAATAAATCATAATTGCCACTATCTATAGAGATACTATCTCCAATTTGAACTTCTGAAATTGCAGGCATCACAAGAACAAGATTATTGTCCTTAATTATAAAGAAATAATCTTTATTTTGTTTTCTAACATCATATTCTTTATGAAGTGGTTTAAACTTTTTTTGGATCGAAAGACAGGGTTGCAGAGATTTGTGTTGTGAAACATAAGTCAAACCAAAACAACCCTTTATGTACTTTATTCTTGACAAAGATATGATAGAAGAATCAATAGTCGCATACCTTCCTTCACCTAGTCGTGGCTTTAACGTTACGGTACCCATGGCC
>NZ_MDGL01000192.1 GCF_002742265.1 Maribacter sp. 4G9 | reverse complement strand
GTATAGGCTATCGGATAAACCGATTCCTATACGAATCCAGACGTGATTTAACGTTCGGTCCTTCCTTACTTGTGAGACCTCTAGGGTACTTCCCTAGCTCATTTCCCGTAAGTACTATGACCTCTGCTGACTTCTCCATGTAGCTACACGTAGCTTTGGAGACCTCCCCAGGTAATGGCATCTTCTTTCCCCCGATCCCTGCCGTATCTACATTAATGCATCTTTTGTACTCGTTGGGCGTTACAATGATGTGCTTGCTTACCCATGCATAAATGCCTCATATACGGTTCCTGTTCGTCAGTACCGAGTTTTGTAGTCTCGCTTTCTTCAGATGTAACCTCGCGGTTACCACCCTTGCGACTTACTAATGCTTCCAGACGTTACTCCAGCGCATAAGGGACTTACACCCTCTAAATAAATTCTTATATTGCTATAAGATAAAGATGCCCATACTGGGCACACACAATGTGTATAAGTAATAGCGATTTAAGTGATAAACCATAGTATAAACATAAAACAAAGGTCAATGCTAAACTGAAAAGTTAGAGCGTGAAAATCCGCTACTACTCATACACTAGACCGATGATGTACAATTCACCTAAAGGTGAACCCAAGTCGCTACATTGTCGCCAAAGGCTCCAATTCCCGCCCCTTGGGATTTGTACATCATCGCAGGGCCATGCCAGTTTGCATAATCCGTAGGATGAGGGACCATCCAACCTATCACCTTTAGGCGCCATCGAGGAAAACTGTACATATCAACGGCTATATGCAACCTGGCCACGTTCAACACGTATTTGTAAATTTATCCCAACAAGTTGCGTAAATTTAAAACCCGTAACGTGGCTTCACATAGCCCTGCGTTGTAGCACATTTGAGAAACAGTAGATTTAATAATTGACTTTTTGAACTTAAAATTGAATATGAAAAATTGGAATGTATTTTTTCTTATAATCGCTTTTGCTTCTTGTAGCGACATAGTTTCGACCAAAAAACTAGATTTAAAAGTTGTTGAAAATAAAGAAATTAAAATTGAGCACTATATTGTGAGCGAAATTTCCAATAGCTACACACATATCGACCTGACAAATAAGAGATGGAACAAAACAGAATTAATTCTAAGAGCGAATAGCGAAATAATTGACAGTGTCTATATAAAACAGGACTCAATCATTATTACGTCAAAATATGATAACCCTATATCTTTGCTTTACGATTTGACTGCAAAAAAATATGGATATAACATTGCGCTGAAAACAGAAAATAAAAACTAAAAACGTGCTACAACAAAGAACTGAGGTAAAAAACAAACAAATTCTTCCTTAATTTGAGACATTATTATTCCACGCTCATAGGTTCAATAACTTGATTCTTTGAGCTTTTTTTATTCAATCCATCTTCTATTTATCTTGGCAGTATGGAAACGTAAGTTTCATCATATGGTCTACCAGATTTTGCAATAGCAAA
>NZ_MDGL01000191.1 GCF_002742265.1 Maribacter sp. 4G9 | reverse complement strand
TACGGTTCCTGTTCGTCAGTACCGAGTTTTGTAGTCTCGCTTTCTTCAGGTGTAACCTCGCGGTTACCACCCTTGCGACTTACTAATGCTTCCAGACGTTACTCCAGCGCATAAGGGACTTACACCCTCTAAATAAATCCTTATATTGCTATAAGATAAAGATGCCCATACTGGGCACACACACAGCATATAGCTTATGGCGGGTGAACGGCTATCATCAAGGTTTTTGCTCCGTAGCCAGCTTTGGTTTCGGGGGACAGGAAAGTGCTTCGAAACCGCCACAAGCCATATGCAAACCGTTGTAGCCAATTTGGTACGATATACAAACATCCTTTACAGAGTTATATAAACATCGTTTACACTTTTTAGATTGCAATTTGAACCAAACTTCAGATTGTCATGCCTTGGAAAGAATCAACGATTATGGAACAAAAAATTGAATTTATCTGTGAATGGAGAACCGGAAATTTTACCATCACAGAACTCTGT
>NZ_MDGL01000190.1 GCF_002742265.1 Maribacter sp. 4G9 | reverse complement strand
TACTTGACCAAAAGTCCCTCAAGTTCAACAACACGGTCGGCCAAACGACGGTTCGCACGCTCAAGATTCTCCAAACGAACCAATAACTCCGATATGAACTTATCCTTTTCGATAACCGAAAGATCCGATAATCTTTCGTAGGATCCAAATGAATTGACAACTTTATCAGCACTGATTAGTTACATCTTTCTTTATTTTTTCTAGAGATATATTTAATATGTTTAGAATGTTTTATATAATAGGTAACAAGTCCATTTTTGGGACAGTGGCGTTTCATAAGTGTACCAGCATGTTCCATTATTGTACTAGTGTAGTCCCAAAATTGTACTACTAGGCCAATCTGTCAAAACGGTTGTTTTTATACCAAATTTGATTTGTTCAAAATAGAAGCCTCCTATTCATTTATGGGTCTAGTATTTAGCATGATTCTAATCGTTTTAGGGGAAGAAGGAAAAAGTAGAGCAAGAGGGTAACACGCTAACGCGGTGTTACGTTTTATATGTACTTGATATTCAGTACACTAATAAATTTTATCGTTAAGTAAGGAAAGCAAATTTGCGTCAAATGGCCTGGGAACCCCTATAAAATGGCAAAAATTTGCGTCAAATTCATTTCGAGGGATGTTTTTGAAGAAGATTTTTCACGTACATTTTTAGGTTAATCCTAAAGTTGTAATTTACAAAACTATTGGACTTAATCGAAGGTCATAATAAGTATCCGCCAAAGCAAGTGCGCCCTATTTCGATTTTACTTGACGCTTATCTGCCGGAACACTATAAAATCGAAACAGGATCCGGCGCAGGTTAAATTATGGTAAGATTTGGGAGTTATAAAATCTCGTTTTTCTGCTATAAAAAAGTTAGTGCGAAGATTTTCTTACCAGTGCAACATGTGATAGCTTCTCTTTGAGGATCGCCATATCCTCGCTTACCTTCTTATTCACGATTTTTGCATAGTGCTGCGTAGTTCGTAAATTTTTATGACCTAGAAGCTTACCTACCGTTTCGATAGGCATCCCATTGGAAAGTGTCACCGTAGTCGCAAACGTATGTCGGGCCAGATGGGTAGTCAGGTTTTTGGTTATACCGCAGCGGTCGGCGATTTCCTTGAGGTAGGCATTGGATTTCTGGTTGCTTAACACTGGAATGACACACTCCCCATTTTGTACTTTGGGGTGGTCTTCATACTTTTCCAAAATTTCCATGGCAGATGGGAGGAGGGGAATCCCCAATTTCGAGCGCGTCTTTTGCCGCGCACTTTGAATCCATTGACTGCCATCAATATGCGGTACGATATTATTGGGTGTCAACTTTTTTACATCGATATAGGCCAGACCGGTAAAGCAACAAAAGACAAACATATCCCGTACGATATCGAGGCGGGGCATTCGGATTTCCAGATTGACTATTGACTCCAATTCCTGTTTGGTAAGGTATTCCCGTTCGACTGTTTTGAATTGTACTTTATAATTGTAAAATGGGTCTTTAGAAATCCATTCATGGGCAACTGCCAATCGAATTATTTTCTTGAAGTTGTTGATATATTTTAACGCGGAGTTATGATTACAATTCTTGGTCACCTTCAGAAAATATTCGAACCCCTTGATGAACTTGAGGTTCACATCTCGGACAGGAATATCAGAACGTCTATATTCACTTTTGACATATTCTTGAACATGTTTCTTAGTGGTATTGTAACGTTTCCAAGTGCCCAAAGCAAAATCCTTTCCGATCAGCTTTTCCATTTCAGCATTGTGTTCTTCAAAAAGCACTACCAACATTTTAAGCTTGTCTCCGTTATCAACATAGGCACTTTTTATGTCCAAGGCCGTAAAGGGTTTTTCCTCATCAATAAAGCGTTGGTGAATGCGATTTATTTTACTTCGAACGGTGTCCAAATATTGGTTCAACTGCACAGCCTTCGCGTCCGAGCCTTTCATTTTTCCCAATCGGGCATGCCATTTTTCAGGCTCGATTTTACGTGAAATGCTCAATTCGCTTCGCTTGCCATTTACCGTCAATCGTTAGTATATCGGGACTTTCACCGATTTGTTTCGATTTCGACTTTTTAAGTAAAACAGCTGAGTGAAAGAAGGGTTCATTTTGCTCACCGAATTGGTTGATTTTAAAGGTAAGGAAAATGGAAAAAATGTGAAAGTTAATTAACATTATATCAGTTAATTACGTGCCATTCGGTGAGCACTTTTTGGGTATGCGAAATGCTCACCGAATAGGTCACCTAAAATTCAGTTTCAAAACGATTCATTTGTGTATGAAAAAAATAAAAACCCCTGATAATCATAAGATTAAGGAGTTTTTGAATCGTTTTGGTACTGTTTTAGTGGAGCCGGAGGGATTCGAACCCTCGTCCAAACAAGCAACGTCAGTGCTTTCTACATGCTTAGTATCTGTTTGGTTTTCGATGTACACCTGACCAGAAACCGCCTAATGTACACTTATCTTCTTTAGGTTTTAGAGGCACCGCCAAAGCGAGCGGATACCCTTGTGTTGACTTTTCTGGTGCTCCTAAATGAATCGCCGTCAACAAGGGCTATTCAGGAACATCTCGCTTCCCTACCTTGTAGGGACGAGGCATATCCTACTATAATTCGGATTATGCGGCAAGAGCGTAATTATTTTCGCCAATTAAAAGTGTGAAGTATGATATTAACGAGCTGTACCCCAGCGCTCGGCATGCTTACATTGCCATTGGTCTCGCTGTCAAAACCAGTCGGCCCCATAATGAAATAGTAAATCTATGATTTACGTAATTGAATTATGCCCTGAGTACTTCGTCCATACTCAGCATAAACTCTGCCGAAGGGTCTAATCCAAACTCTCACTTTTTTTTCAAAGAACTACAACGGTACGTATTACGGTACCGAGTTGGGCGTTTCCCTTTTCGTGAAACTTCAAAGGGTCAGGCTATCGGCTTTATCTTTTTCTGTTTCTCGACTGAGCTCGAAATGACAGAAAAAGGATATCGCCTCTATCCCTAACGCGGGGGAGCAAAGCTAACAAAAGTTTGCTAACCGCTACAAATCCCATTACATTTATGCAATATTTATACCAAAAGCTGTATGAAGTTCGGAATCATTAGAGAACGCAAGAACCCCCCTGATCGTAGGGTAGTTTTGCCTCCAGGAGCCTGCCAAAAAGTCGTAGCGGGTTTTCCAAAAGCACAGATAATTGTGGAACCTTCGCCCATTAGAGCGTTTGACGACGATGCCTATAGGCAATTGGGTTTACCAGTGCAGGACTCCATGCAAGACTGCGATGTCCTTTTAGGGGTCAAGGAAGTTCCCATCGATGCGCTTATTCCAAATAAGAAATACTTTTTCTTTTCGCATACCATAAAAAAACAGCCTTATAATAGAAATCTGTTACGGGCCATTTTGGAAAGGAACATTGAGCTCTATGATCATGAGCTCATATCCAATACCAGCGAGCAACGTTTGGTAGCCTTTGGCCGATATGCCGGTATTGTAGGGGCCTATAACGGATTCAGGGCCTATGGTCTAAAATATGATTTGTTCGGGTTGCCCAAGGCCAATGCCCTTCCTGACCAGCAAGCATTGATTCGTGAATTGAAGAACATCAAACTGCCCAATATAAAAATATTGCTAACGGGCAGGGGCAGGGTTGGCAACGGTTCCCGGGAAATTTTGAATGGTATGGGACTGAGAAGAGTGACCGTTGCTGAATATTTGGAAGATACATTTAACGAACCAGTCTATTGTCAGATCGACGCTGGGGAATACAATAAACGTAAAGATGGGGTTCGCGGTAATAAGGCGGATTTCTTTTCCCATCCGGAAGAATACAAATCGAATTTTTTCAGATTTGCAAAGGTGACCGATTTCTACATTGCCGGGCATTTTTACGGGCAGGGGGCACCCTATCTATACACGAGGGATGACGCCAAACATCCAGATTTTAAGATCAGGGTTGTGGCGGATGTCAGTTGTGATATTGATGGACCCGTAGCATCGACCATTAGGGCTTCAACGATTGCAGACCCTATTTACGGTTATGATCCAGAAACAGAAAGTGAAACCGATTATAAAAATCCAAATGCCATTGCCGTTATGGCCGTGGACAATCTGCCGTGCGAATTACCCCGCGATGCCAGTGAAGGCTTTGGCGAAGCCTTTGTTAAGAATGTTATCCCAGCCTTTTTCAATGGGGATAAGGACGGTATCCTGCAACGGGCAAGGATGACGCAAGATGGGAAATTGACCGCTAGATATGGATATCTATGGGACTACGTGTCAAATTCAGCAATGTAGCCACAGTTCTATTTTTAAATGAGCAGCTTTAGATTGGTCATTCAATTTTAAAATGTTGTTTGTAGCCAAGCAATCTTGACTACTTGCTTACCTTGAAATGTGTTTGTTTAAGACGAAAGAAGTTTCATTTTCGTCAAAACCCCTAATAAATCGGTTTACAGGAATGGATCATTTTAAAATAGGCCTACTGAAAGCTACCACCCACCTACAGTAAACCGCTATTCACCGAAACATCCATTCCCATTGGAATTACCGATCCTAATGAAGGGGAAAGGAGATTGTAATTTCACCATACAAAATGAAATGATATGTTTCGAATCATTGGTGCTATGGACGACTTTGAGTTAAGAAGTTCGCGTCCCGTTCTCTTACTTATTTCACCGGGTCTTTATCTGTACAGTATGGCCATTGGCTATTTTGATCCGGACCGTATAGAACTGGATTGGGCCCCAGAGGCATTAAGCCTTTTCTTCTTGGTAGTGGGTCTCGCTCCCTTTTTCCTTAATTCTTGGTGCCGAAAGTATTATGGGTATATTGTATTCGCTGCCCTTACTATATTTGCCAATTACTTGATAATTACCTCTGCCCTGAACCAATTTCATCTATCCTACCTGTTGGGTACCTATGTGGTTCTTTTTGGGGGCATTCTCTTGTTGACCCACAGAATATGGATCATACTTTATACCTTTTCCTCCTTCATCCATTTGTTCCTAAAATTGGGATTGTCCAATGTTTCCTTTTCCGATAAAGGGGCCGTGCTGTTGTCCCTTGCCACCATTTTCGTTTTTTCAATGTTTATCCAGAACGGTTTTATCAGGTATAAATATAAATTGCGCAAGCAAAATATGGATTTGGAAACAATGGTAAAACAACGTACCAAGGCCTTGGAAAGAAGAGCCAGGGAATTATCCGTCAAAAATAGGGAGCTGGAAGAATTTGCTTATGTTGTCTCCCATGATATAAAGAGTCCATTGCGTAACGTACACTCCTTGGGTACCTGGATTTTGGAAGATATGAATGATGGCAGATTGGAACAGGGCAAGGTCAACCTACAACTTTTAATGGATCAAGTGGCCCAAATGGATATGCTTGTGGATGGGATTCTTAAATACTCCCTGGGTATTGAAAAAAAGACGGTGACAGCTCTTTTGGATTTAAACGAAGTGGTAGATGGACTTATAAGGGCCAATAATTCTGATAAGGTAATTATAGAAAAGGATAGTTCGCTGCCTCGTTTATTGGTAGATCGCACCCAAATGCTACAGGTTTTTCAAAATTTGATTCAGAATGCCATAAAATATAATGACAAACCTATAGCTTATATAAATGTAGGTGTCATGGATGAAGTGGACCGTTTTACCTTTTATGTTCAGGACAACGGTATGGGCATAGCCAAGGAACACTTTGACCGTATTTTTAAATTGTTCCAAAAACTGGAGGAGGACAAACGTAAGGACTCCAGTGGTATTGGACTAGCTGTCGTGAAAAAGATTTTGGCTAAAAATGGCGGCGAAATCTGGTTGGAAAGCGAGGCGGGTAAGGGAACCACGTTTTTCTTCTCCTTTTTAAAGGAAGATGTGCTATTCAATTTCGGAAACAAAAAACCCCAGAAAGAATCATTGGCCTACTCTGAGGTCCCATGAAATAACGGGATTCGTTCTAGGTGCCACGTAGGCACCCAAGGCCTTCAATTCTAGTTGTAACTGTCCCAAATTTTCCAAGGTTTTGATGCGCAATGTTTCAGATGTTCCGGCTTTGATGGTAAAAATGGCGGGTTTGCTATAAAAGGAGAATGTCATGGCATTTTCAAAAATAAGGTCGCTACTGCTCAGGTTCTCCAACACCACTTCCAATACCTGGGTGTCGTCGATATATTTCAGCGAATTTACCTGGATGCTTTTTTGAATCAATGGTACGAGATAGGCCTCCTTTCCTACTAGAAGATCATTGTAAACCGCCACGGTCCTGCCTGCAAAAAGGGCTTCCTTAATGGAGGGCAGTGTTTTTTCTTTTGCAAAAACCAAGGTAATCGGCCGGTGGTTTCCCTTTTCGGTATAGTCCCAATCGATAAGGCCGTGCACATCACTGGTACCCATAATCGTAAGGTTGTATTCCAAGGCCAGGGCTAGGGACTCCTCTGCATAATCCATACTATTGATGACTTCAATGCCGTGCAATTGTCCTTTCTCTACCAATGTTTTTTGAAAATCACTCATGATAGGAGTGCCTTTTGGACTTTGGGCGTACCATGCGGGGTGGTTCCAAAAAACATAGGCTCCTTGTTTACTGGCTTCCGTAAAAGCTTTTTCCGCTTGTTCTTGAAGAATTGGATTGGCATCTTTGATAAAAACGGCGTTGTTATGGCCCATGGGAGCACTTCTGGTAATCTCTGAGCCATGTACTATTAGCAAGTCATGGTCCTGAGCTTCCTTTAATGCGATTTCGTACGAACGGTTTCTGTCCGGATGCGGGATATCTTCCTTATGTGGCTGATATTCCAAGTGTTCCGTAAGTGAAATCAAATCCAAATTATCCCGAAGGGCTTCCTGTACCCGGATGTTCGGCCAAACATTACCATCAGAAAATACGGTATGTATATGTAAATCGGACTTAATGGTTTTGTAACCCGGAATATCTGGAAACGTCAAGGGTCTTGAACTCCGGTGTGAATGTTCTTGGGCCAAAAGCAAAATAGGAAAAAGAAATAATAGGAGGTAGTTGATGTGTTTCATAATGTTTTAAAAATAGCACTTCTCGTATTTTTGCTGGTATCTAAAAGATTATTAAAAAGTTAATTCCTTAATGTCTATCGGCTAGGCTCGAATAAATCGGTGTTAGGCCAAGCATCCTGACGCTCGATCATATTGTTCATAAATGTGTGGATTGCATCCAAAACTGTGGCAAAATTTGCTTCCCCACCATTTACAAGTACAACATAAGAAAATGGATGACCAACCCGCAAAACTGCTAAGGTTCCAGGTAACGCGCCGTTGTGTGTCCAGCTACTTCTTGAAAGGTAACTTACTCCATTCCCTGCCGGTAATATATTGTTGACACTGAATCTTCCATCAGATTTTACGGCAAGCAAGGCCAAGGATTTTGCATTAGAGACCCATCCTCCGGCCGCGTCTAATCGTTCAATATTCATGCTGTAAGGAGAAGCCCAGGAAGAATAGTATATGGTTTCATCAGGTAGTTTGTCTTCAACAGTGTTTTTTCCCATATATACCTCATGGATTAAATTGGGCTCCAAAATGTTCCCTTTAACATAGTCTTTATAGCTTTGGCCACTTTTGGCCTCAATGATTTTGCCCAATAAGGCATACCCAAAATTGGAGTATTGAAATCGAAGACCGGGCTCAAAGGTCAATGAGCGCTCATCCAATACCCTATCTGCTAGAACATTAAAATTTGAATCGACTTGCTCGAACATTATGTCGGTAGGTTCGTTAGCAAAACCAGCTGTATGTTCCACTAAGTGGTCCACGGTAATCTGAAGCTCGTTGTTTTCAAAGGGAAGGTTGCCGTAAGTGTTTCCTAAGATTGAATTGGCCCCGAAAACACGCTCATCCAAGCTGAGTTTTCCATCGAGCACTAATTTCGAGATTGCCAAAAGGGTAATGGGTTTTGATATACTTGCAATTCTAAACAAAGTGGAATTGGAAACTGGTGAATTCTTCTCAACATCCGAAACCCCAAAAGCATTTAGGTATACCAATTTTTCATTACGGATAATGGCCATTTGGGCACCGCGAAAATTGTATTGTGACATGAACCTTTCAAAATCAGCTGTAATACCATTAAGATTTACTTGGGTTGAAGGCTGCTCTTTTGGTTCTTCAGTTTGCTCTTCAACAGGGGTTGAAGGTAAGTTTACTTCAGGCGCCAAGGACTCATTAGTAGCATCAATGCTCTCTTGATCACATGAAAATATTATTAGAAAAAAGAAGGCGAAAAGAAGTATTTTCTTCATAATACTCAGTTTCAAACATCTTTAAAGATACTAATAAAAGCTAATTCATAAACGATATTAAAGAATCACCAAGTAAATTAAGGGAAGTAGTACTTTCCCACATTGCTGTTATTCATAAAACCAAGTAAAACAATAAAGTAAAACTTTGGACTTTACCCTTCTATAACATTGAATGACGATAAAATATCGCAAATGTCAGACAACAATCGCATAGTTGGTTGGGAATTGGTCAATTGCGGTTTACTCTATAAGTAATTCTCCGATTGGTAATTATGGTATTGACCCGAACGTTTAACGTGACTACATTGGAAGTCAGTAATATACAGGAATACGTCGAATTTGAAACCAATAATCGATATTGATTGCCGTCTTCTGCAGCTGTGGGATTGCTGATATTTAACGTTTGGCTATCTGTTCCGCTGTATAACCCTCCTTCCATAAGGTCAATCCAGTTGGTACCACTATAATATTGCCATTGGAACGTATCGGCATCTGCTGTTATAGTAGAAAAAGTACCGGTACACCCTGGACAAATGTTTCTATTGGAAGGTTCGGTTGTTATACTTGGTGCAATTCCTTGCTCTTTAAAATCATATTCGCCACTCGTATCAACATCGGCCGGTTCAGTATAGCCATCAGTACCAGAAGTTACTAAGCCATTAGAGTCGACCACTATTGGATTGTCACCTAAATATCCATCAATATTCTCATCAGTGAAACCAGCCTCAGAAACATCTTCGCAGCCATCGCCATCACTATCTAAGTTTTGAAAATCAGGGGTGCCATCGCTATTGGTATCCGTAATAATGTAATTGGTTGTTTGGTTGTTTGGGTTGCCTTGTAAGGTATCATCAATTCCGTCGGAACCTACCGAGCCGGTAAGCCTGCCATTGGTGTATGTAAGAGTGTGGCCCGCCTCCACAACATCATAAATACCATCATTGTCACTATCCAAATCCAGGCGATCGACTACGCCATCCCCATCGGTATCCAGATCTGTACAAAATTCACCAAAAGAATCTTCATTATATGCCAAGAAGGCTGTATCTGCACTATTGTTCATGGTCAGGCGCATTAAGCTAACTGATCCTATATTTGTAGCGTTCAATCCAAATTCTGAAAGTTCCAAAGTCGCCATTCGGATATTCTTGCTCGTGTTAATCTGCCATGCGTTACCATTTGTCTGATAAACATCATATCTCTGAGAACCAATTATGTTGTAAAGTTCACCTCCACCAAATGAAGTTACCCTCACTTCATTCCCAACAGGATTTCCCGCAGCATCAAAAAAAAGCTACGTTGTGGTCGACGGTTGAGGATATTTGTGCCACTTGGGTTATAAGAATGTCAGGTAAACCATCACCAACCGAGACTAAGTCGATGGTTGAAATATTGAAAAACCATGAATCAGAAACGTTAGCAATACCAGTTCCTAGATCTAAACCTCGAGCACCATTGGTCAATAATGGATTTAGAGGGTCTGAACCTAAATTTGCCACCACTGTTGACCCAAGACCATTGCCTAAATTGCCATCATTGAAGGAGGCCTCCAATGCAACTTTATTAGTAATCGTACTGTTTGGACGAAATGCCCGCCATTTCATACCTGTAGCAGCCACATCACCGTTTCCGTCGCCATTGGTATCAACGGTGTCAAACCTCCCATCACTATTCGAATCTATCATATTGGTATTTACCACTCCTGTGCTATAAATATTTCCGCCAGACCCAAAAGCCAATAAATTATGGCTTAGGTTCGGTTCAGTAGGATTTACGGAGCTATTTGATGAATACCAATACCCACCAAAATCAGTATATATTTCATCAACTGCCGTTCCACCTAAAACTGTGGTAGGCACCCCTAATGCACCGGGACTGGTAATGGAGCAAATCTGTTCATCAAAGTCTGTAATACCATCGTTATCATCATCGTAATCACAAATATCATTAATACCATCTCCATCAGTGTCAGTTCCCATTGGGTCTGAGCAAGGTTCGTAAACTGTTACGGTGGCAGTGTCTGATTTCCCCTGTGCAGCACAAATACTGTATGTTTCATCTACAATGGTATAGGTAAAACTCGTCGATCCTGGAAAGGGAGAAGCATTGTTATAGGTATAGGTTACTAATCCATTATTTGCATCATCAATCACAACTGAACCTACTGCGGGCTGCGTAATACTTTCTAAATAAAAATTTTCGCCATCAGGCTCTTTATCGTTTGTAAATAAGTTTATCTGAATTGAAACGCTATTTCCGTAAGGTATGGTAACCAAATCATCTGCCGCCTCAGGCGCATTTATATTTTGAATGGTTTCAGTATCAGTTGTGGTTAAATTATAATGATTGGTTCCTGCAATTGTTGATGGTTGGGCAATGCCAGTAGCAATCAACCTAGTGATTCCATCTTCCGGGTCATTGAAGTTGGGGTATCGGACTTCAATGATGTAGGTTTCATTTTCGCCCAAGGGAAGACCAAAATGTACGGTTTCTGGTTGTTGTGTCCCATGACCATAAACACCATTTACTTGACGGAGACCACTTATAATATTTCCGCTACAATCTCGGATAAGTACGTTGGTTCCTAAAGCTGTTCTTCCGGGAAACCCACCAGTATCGCCATTTGAGCCTCTATCCTCAACAACATTTACCATTAAATGATTGTTTCTATTGGCCATTGGAAGATTATTGATCCATAGTTGATTTCCAGAACCATTTATGTTCATATAAATATCCAAATCGCCATCATCATCAACATCAATCATAGTAGTACCTTCGCCATCATTAGAATTAAATGTTTCTGAATCCAAAGCAAAACTCATTGCGCTTCCACTGCCGATAACCCCTGGTGCTGGGGTTGGGCTATTTAATTGATTTAAGTATAAGTAACTTCTGTTTTGGCCTACCAATAAAATATCAATATCACCATCATTATCAATATCTCCACCAGCGAGGGCATCAATCCTGTTTGAAGAACTTCCATTGTTTGCATTGTTTGGTTGTGGCAAACCAGGAAAGACTGCCGTACCTAATGCGGTCCAAATTCCACTACCATCATTTCTATAAATCTGCGTAAAACCGTTTTCCGTCCAAACCGCATCCAAGTCGCCATCATTATCCAAATCCCAAAGTCCGTTTCCTCCCTTATTGCCATTGGCAGCTTGTGCAACGTCCGATCCATTACTAAAGGTTCCTCCTTGGTTTAAGAAAAAGTCATTTTCATCTCTTTTCCTCATGAAAATATCTACCCAACCGTCATCATCGGAATCTGCTGCCGTTCCAAAATCACCGTCAGTAGCAAATTGGTTTAAACCAAAATTGACTACGCCATTTCCATTACCAGTAGTAATATGGGTAAATAAAGCTGAAGCAGATGGATTTATTACTGTACTCGTGGTATGGTCTATATAATTGTTTCTTAGTAGTTCAATACCATAATTATGGCTATCAAAAAAAATGTCAAGATCTCCATCGCCCTCAAAGTCGAAAAATCCTGCGCCTTCAGCATTTATGGGGTTTATATTTATGGTATGTCCATTTCTGCCCACTGTAATTGGCGCTGTACCGCCTATACCATCACCAAAGGTACCCGAAGCATTTTGAAGAAATATTTGTATTGCGGGCGGGGATGGGTTTCCACCAGAATTACCGTGGGAAGTAATCATAAAATCAGGACGACCATCGTTGTTCAAATCTCCCCAGGCTGCTTGTCTTTCTGCTCTTTCATTTAAAATTCCTGGAGCGAGACTAGTTTGTACATTTGTAAAAGTTGCATTGCCGTTATTGCGCATCAATCTAGCTTTTTGAGAATTATGATTGATAAGAACCAATACGTCTTGATCACCATCTAGATCAAAATCTGCCCAAGCGTGTCCTCCATCCTTTGAAAACCCTATATTCAAATTGTAACTTACGACACTTTCGGTAAAGGTGGTTTGGGAAATTACACTAAGGGGAATTGTAAATAATAGAGCAAAGAGAAAAATAGTAAGTACAAATTCTTTTAATGGTAAACTAATATTTCTGCGTCTAGAGTACATTTCACTTTTAGTAAGATTATAAAAATCAATAAATTAGAAGTTGGATTTAAATAATTGTTGTGAATATAGCCAAAGTACTAGTCTATGATGAGATTTAGATTGTCAAACCGCTGTAGAAATTTTTCAATAATTAAAAAATTGTAGTATAATTCTTGTTAACTAAATAAATTCTAAGTCTTACGACTTGACAGAGTTACTTTCCTTAAAAAAGAAATCGTAAATTCCAAAATTTACTAAGGTATGAACCCGGCCGAAAACTATATTCTAAACCAGCCTGAGCCATTTCGCAGCATTTTATTACATGTTAAAACTGTTATAGAAAATGCCATACCTAATGTTTCAATGAAGTATAAATGGCGCATTCCTTGTTTTTATATCGATAAATCCCCTATTTGCTATTTGAACGTGTCCCTTAAAAAAGGGTTTGTGGATGTTGGTTTTTGGAACTCGGCCCACCTTACAAAAAATTTGGACAAAATGGTTTCCGAAAAAAGAAAGGTGGTCAAATCCCTTCGATATTCGACCTTGGAAGAAATCGATGACACCCTTTTGGCGGAAGTGCTACTGGAAGCCGAAACCCTTAAAAGTAAAGGCTTTTATAAAAGGGAGGATTTGAACTAAAAGGTGTTTACCACTTTTCGTAAAGCCACCAAATCCGTCAACAACTTTTTCATTAATTTAAGGTCCAACATATTGGCACCGTCACTTTTGGCATTTGCGGTATCAAAGTGTGTTTCAATAAAAAGTCCGTCAACCCCTGCCGCGATTCCTGCACGTGCCATGGTGCCTATTAAAGCCGGCCTGCCGCCCGTAACACCAGAAGATTGATTGGGCTGTTGAAGCGAATGGGTAACGTCCAATACAACAGGCGCATATTGCCTCATGGTAGGGACGCCCCTAAAGTCCACGATCATATCCTGATAGCCAAACATGGTACCACGATCGGTAATGATGGCTTGTTCGTTGCCCGTTTCTGTGACCTTGTTTACGGCATGCTTCATACTTTCAGGGCTCATGAATTGCCCCTTTTTTATATTTACTGTCTTTCCGGTTTCCGCTGCTGCTACGACCAAATCGGTCTGCCTCGCCAAAAAGGCGGGAATTTGCAAAACATCCACATATTCCGCAGCCATGGCAGCGTCCTGTTCTGTATGGATATCGGTGATTGTGGGAATCTTAAAGGTTTCGGAAACTTTCCTAAGGATTTTCAAGGCTTTTTCATCCCCAATCCCCGTGAATGAGTCTAACCGACTTCGATTTGCTTTTTTAAAACTTCCCTTGAAAACATAGGGTATTTTCAATTGCTCTGAAAGCGACACGATGTGTTCCGCAATTCGCAACGCCATATCCTCGCCTTCAATGGCACATGGGCCCGAAAGCAAAAAAAAGTTATTACTATCAGTATGTTTTATTTGGGTAATCTTGGTCAAATCCATCTAATAAATTTTTCATAAAGATAGTATTATTCAATAGTATTGTTTTTATTTTTAGTCGCAACATTGACCAAAAGCATCATGAGAAAATCAATCTTAATCTTATTTCTTTTTACCGCTATCGCTTCCTTTGCCCAGCGTGAGGGGATAACCGAAAAAGGTTTTGGAATCGTAAATCTGGAGCGTCATCAATTTAAGTTTGATTTGTTTAGTCCAGGAATCAGTTATGAATTAGGATTGTTTAGAAATCAAAGTATTTCTACTTCCTTAGGTTTAGGTATGGCTGCTTATGAACCTGGTTATGTATTTGGGTTGGCCTTGAATAACAGATATAGGTACTATCATAATTTTCAAAGAAGAATAAATAAGGATAAAAATGTATCAGGAAATTCTGGAAATTACATCGCTGCCGCACAAGCCATCTTTTTTTCGCAAGCAAGATTAACAACCAATATCATTGGGCCAGATGATTTTAATGTTGGTTTTTATGGAATGGTATACGGTATACAGCGAACCTTTCAAAAAGGATTTAATTTCAATGCAGAATTGGGAGCAGGTTATTATCGTGGTGATGGTATACAAAGTGGATACGGACCCTTAATTGGCTTTACTTTTGGCTGGGTGGCTACCAAACGTAAATCCGGAAAGCCGACTTTTGATTAAAGCATTATTTTTTTGATAGCTTCCAAATAACCTCTACTGACCCTCACTATTTCATTGTTTTCCATGGTGATATCGTAGGATTTACCATATTTATGCAATTCTTTTACTTTGTTTAGGTTTATGAGTGAAGATCTATGTACCCGAAGAAAAGATTTTGGATTCAATTTTTCCTCCAAAGCTGAAATTCCATAATTACTTACCAATATATCCAAAGCCGTGTGCAATTTTGAATAGTCGCCGAACGCTTCAATCCAGATAATATCGCCTACGGCTATAGTAATAAGTTTATCCTTTTTTTCAACCAATACCCTTTCTGGATATTCTGTTTTATCCATTAACAAAGATTGGGTGAGCGAACCCACTTTTTCCGTGGTCTGATTCAGTTTTTCAATTGCTTTTTTGAAACGCTCTTTGGTATAAGGTTTTAGCAGATAATCTATGGCATGAACTTCAAAAGCCTGTAGGGCATATTTATCATAGGCGGTCGAAAAAATAATAGTTGGAATTTCTTCTAGACGCGTAAGCACTTCAAAACCAGTAAATCCAGGCATTTGAATGTCCAGAGAGACCAAATCCGGTCGAAACTCATTAATTTCCCTTACCGCATCTACACCATTATTAACCTCCGCAATCAGTATCAAATCTGGAAAGTCTTGTAAATATTCCTTAATCAATTGGCGTCCCGCTTTTTCGTCATCCGCAATCAATACTTTTTTCATCTGCTTATTGTTAATTGTTCTTTATCGGACAGATGTAATTTGTCATTATCTCTTCTAGAACATTGTATCTTTTTTAGTTACCTGATTTTATAAAGAAAATCTAATTTTTAGACCCTGTGGTTGATTGTCAAGAAGTTCCAATTGGGAATTATACATTTTCTGAAGACGTAACCGGGTATTGGTAAGCCCGATACCTTTATCAAATACTGCTTTCTTTTCCTTTATTCCAACCCCTGTATCGCAAATCTCGAACATTAATTTGCCATCGATTTTTTTTATGTTGATCGATATGGTTCCGCCATCCAACAAACTGGATAGACCATGTTTAACCGAGTTTTCTACTAAAGGTTGTAAAAGCATAGGTGGCACCATTTCATCCAAAAGATTTTCGGGTACATTGATATCAATTCGTAATCGATCTTCGAACCTGGCTTTTTCAAGCTCTAGATATTTTTTTACAAATTCCAGTTCCTCTTTTAAGGAAACCAATTCTGATTGCGATGCTTGCAACTGGTACCGGAACAAATCGCTCAATTGTGCCACCATATTCCTTGTCTTTTCGTTCTCAGGAGGTAGCGAGGCATTTATGGTATTAAATACATTGTAAAGAAAGTGTGGGTTCAATTGAGCTTTTATGGCAGCAAGTTCACTTTTTAAAGCTGCTTGCCTTAACTCTCCTTCCAATTTTATTTTTCGTTCGTTCTCCCTGAAATAACGATAGGCGAAAAAACAACCAAATTGAATAAACAGAAATAATAATGGAATATACCAATCCCAAATAGCACCCGAACCTTGTAGCCGATTCATCCCCATGGCATCAACGATCATATATCTAATTTCTCTTGACAAAAAAGTCATAATAGGCAGCAAAAGGATAACGGTCAAAATTTGCCATTTTCTGGATTTATTACGTAATAGATAATATCCAAAGAACCAGATGATAACAGACGCAAGTAGGAGAAAAGTATATTGTTGTCCTGAGCCAAACCAAAATCCCCTTAAATTGGTCCATCCCCAAATTCCCTCCTCTTTATACCACATGCCATTGTACCATAGGACAATACGGTATAACCATGCAAAAAAGAAATAGAAAAGAAAAATCGCCAATATTTCCTTTCCTTTAATATTATAAAATGTAGTCGTATTTTTCTCGTTCATTTTTGATTTATCTGATTCATTAGATATCGAAAACATACCAAAACTCACCATCTACTGGGTCAAAACTGGCTTTTAGAAGACCTTCCGGTGTTTGTACAAGATAATGATTTGTAACCTCAATTTCTTTACTATTTAGCCAAGCCCTTACCACTCCATCCTCATATTTGAATACTAACCCGTTGTTGAAAACTGCTAGAAGATTATAACTTTTTGGATTTGCCTTCGAAAGCATGATTTCTTTTCGCTCCAATCCGGGCTTCTTTTCATGTTTATTGTGCCAAACAGTTTGAGAACCGTTTTCAAAATTTTGTGTCCAGTTGCGGCGCTCCATGGGCAATATGAAAATTTCCAGTTTTCCACCATCGCTTTTAATGATTTCCGGGGCTGATTTCCAAGGGGTTTTTATGGATAGAGTATAATTGCCTTCTAGGGTCAAGGCCGCATCTTTTCCTAAAATTTGTTGGCTACCGCTTTCATCTATCAACGTGAATTCAACACTTTCAGGATAATTGTACGTGGTGTTCTCATTTTTGACCACAACCGCAAAGTAATCCTGCCCTGTCATAAATTGACTGAGCAAGAGGGTTAATAGTATGGTTACAATTTTCATAGTTTCAATTTTTGTTATAAGCTAAAAGTAGAGCTGTAGTATCATTCTACAAAGGACTTTCAGACGAGTTGTCCTATACGCAGGTGAATTGCCCAAGGACTATTTAACGCTACATGGGCCTATTCATCAGTTTTTACTTTCACTGAGGGAATCAAAGCATGAATTTTGGAATCAAATCAAAAAACGAACAATCATGCGATTTTTTTTCACTCTTATTCTATTAGCAACTTTTGGATTTGCACATGCACAATCCATTTCTGGAAAAGTACTTTCACAGGAGCAAGATGTTGTTCCCTATGCGGCGGTTACTTTAAATCAACTGCAAGATTCAAGCCTGGTAAAGGCCGTTATTACAAATGAGCAGGGTCTTTTCGAAATCAAGAGTGCATCCAATGGAACGTACATTCTCAACATTTCCAATATTGGTTTTGCTGATTATAATAAGAGAATCGTACTTAATGATGCTTCTATGGAGTTAGGCGTCATTACTTTGAAAGCAGCTACGGAAAATTTAGACGAGGTTACGGTTGTTGCCGAAAAACCTATGGTACAGGTATTGGCCGATAAAACCGTTTTCAACGTGGAGAACACCATCAATGCGACAGGAACCAGTGCTTTTGAATTATTAAGGAAGGCACCGGGCATAGTCGTGGACAATAATGGTGGTATCATTGTGGAAGGCAAAGCTGGGGTGCAGATTTTTATTGACAACAGGCCTTCGGTTTTACAAGGTCAGGATTTAACCAACTTTTTTGAAAGCCTTCAATACACAGATATTGAGGCGATAGAAATTATCACGCAACCTTCCTCCAAATACGATGCGGCGGGTAATGCAGGTATCATCAATATAAAGCTCAAAAAAGATAAAAGTTTAGGGACCAACGGTTCCTTGACTACTGGAATTACTGTTGGGGATTTTGCCCGATACAACTCAAGTATCAATTTTAATTCGAGAGGAAAAAGAGGAAACCTTTATGGGGCCTACAGCAATAGATTTGGAAAAAGTAGTAATTTTTTAAATCTATTTAGAACCCAATCCGGAACACAGTTTAATGCCCGTACGAACAGTATTTATGATCAAAATAGCAATAACATTAAAATAGGTTATGATTTTTATGCAACCGAAAAGAGTATGGTAGGGGCTATTTTTAATGGAAATTTCAACAATGGATTTGGAAATAACAATTCCCGAACACCCATTCGGCCAGTGGAAAACATTGAAAATGACAGTGTATTGGTTTCCAATAATAGCACCTCCAATACCTCTTATAATATCAACGCCAATTTGAACTATAAATATGCGGATACGCTTGGCCGTACACTGAATTTGGATTTTGACTATGGGACTTACAATAGTGAACGTACGGCACTACAGCCCAACGTTTATTTTAATGGGGATGAAACGCAAATCATTCGGGAGAATGCAACAAGCCAAAATACGCCTATTGACATTGGCATTATCACGTTCAAGGCAGATTATGAGCAGGATTTGTTTAAAGGAAAATTAGGTTTGGGTTTTAAGTTTTCCTATGTAAATACGGATAACACTTTTGATTTTTTCAATCGGATAAACGGAGCATTTGTTTTGAACACCATGCAAAGCAACCAATTCGATTACACTGAAAAAATAAATGCCGCCTACATCAATTATAATTATAAATGGGAAAAATGGAACCTGCAGATGGGGCTGCGGGCAGAGAATACGATTTCAGACGGGTATCTGGTAAGCAATCAACAAAATGAGGATAGTAGGGTGGAGCGCAATTATACCAATTTCTTCCCTTCCGGGGGATTGACCTATCAACTGAACCAAAAAAATCAATTCGCACTTATCTATAGCAAGCGTATACAACGGCCTAACTATCAATCCTTAAATCCTTTCGAATATGTAATTGATGAACTTTCATTCAGCAAAGGAAATCCTTTTCTACAGCCACAGTATACGGATAATGTTAAGTTAGCGTATACCTATAAATATCGTTTAACGACCTCTTTAAGCTATAGTTACGTTTCGGACTTTTTTGCCCAGGTGACCGTAGCGGAAGGAGATAGTCGCAACTTTCTCACGACCAGAAACGTTGCCGATCAGGAAATCGTAAATTTTGGGATCTCATATCCCAAACAACTAAAAGAGTGGTGGAACCTTTATTTTAGCTTGAATGCCTACGTGAGCAACTACAAGGCCAACAGCCCGGAGTTCCTGCCCGTAAAACAAGAGACATTAAGTCTTTATGCCCAGAACACTTTTAATCTGCCCAAAGATTATACGTTGGAAGTTTCCGGATGGTACAGTTCGCCTAGTGTTTGGGGCGGTACGTACCGGACCCGTGCCTTGGGCTCTTTAAACGTGGCTTTCCAAAAAAGATATTTTAACGATAAACTCACGGCAAGATTGGCCTTTAATGATATTCTGTATACGGTTCCCTGGCGTGGAACTACACAATTTGGGGACTTATTTATTGATGGTAGTGGCGGTAGTGATAGTAGGCAGGTAGCTTTTAGCATAGCCTATGATTTTGGTCGTAATGAGATTAAAAAAGCTCGAAATAGGAAGACCGGATTAGAGGATGAAAAAGATAGGATTGGGAGTTAGTATATAAAGTTGAAGCCTTCAAAATCAATAAGATAAAAATAACATTTGTTTGGCTGGATCTAAGGAAATTAAGACTATCTTTGCGCGCTTAAAATAAGGCCTTATGTCCAATACAAAAAATATTGCGATCATCGCACACGTTGACCACGGTAAAACCACTTTGGTAGACAAAATCATGTATCACTGCAGTTTGTTCCGTGAAAACGAAAATACCGGGGATTTGATCCTGGATAATAACGATTTGGAACGCGAACGAGGTATTACGATTACTTCCAAAAACGTTTCTGTGGTTTACAAGGATACTAAAATAAATATTATCGATACTCCGGGTCACGCGGATTTTGGTGGGGAGGTAGAACGGGTATTGAATATGGCCGATGGTGTATTGTTATTGGTAGATGCTTTCGAGGGTCCCATGCCACAGACCCGCTTTGTACTTCAAAAGGCCATAAATCTTGGTCTAAAGCCATGTGTGGTCATCAATAAGGTGGATAAGGAAAACTGTACACCGGAAGAGGTACATGAAAAAGTCTTTGATTTGATGTACGAATTGGGAGCGGAGGAATGGCAGTTGGATTTCCCTACCGTTTACGGTTCGGCCAAGCACAATTGGATGAGCGATGATTGGAAGCAACAAACGGACAATATAGAACCTTTATTGGATATGGTCATCGAACATATTCCTTTGTTCGAACCCAAGGAAGGAAATACCCAGATGTTGATTACGTCCTTGGATTTCTCTTCGTTTACAGGAAGAATCGCTATAGGTAGATTACAGCGTGGTACTCTAAGCGAAGGCCAACCCATTTCTTTGGTCAAAAGAAATGGTAACATAGTAAAGTCCAGAATAAAGGAGCTTTTTACCTTTGAAGGTTTGGGCCGCAAAAAGGTCACTTCCGTTGAAGCGGGCGATATTTGCGCCTTGGTGGGTGTTGAAGGTTTTGAAATAGGGGATACCGTAGCCGATTTTGAGAATCCGGAAGGAATGAAGACCATCGCTATTGATGAGCCTACTATGAGTATGTTGTTCACCATTAACGATAGCCCGTTTTTTGGAAAGGATGGTAAGTTTGTAACATCCAGACATATCAAGGAACGTTTGGAGCGTGAATTGGAGAAAAACTTGGCACTTAGGGTAAACGAGACCGATAGTGCCGATAAATTTTTAGTCTTTGGTCGTGGTGTACTTCACTTATCGGTTTTGATCGAGACCATGAGAAGGGAAGGCTACGAGCTACAAATAGGTCAACCTCAGGTAATCATAAAGGAAATTGATGGGGTAAAATGTGAGCCAATTGAGCATTTGACCATAGATTTGCCAGAGGAAGTTTCTGGAAGGGCAGTGGAAATGGTTTCTATCCGAAAAGGCGAAATGACCAGTATGGAGGCGAAAGGCGACCGAATGATCTGTGAGTTTCAAATCCCGTCCAGGGGAATCATCGGACTAAGAAATCAATTGCTTACGGCAACGGCAGGAGAAGCGATCATGGCACACCGATTTTTGGAATACCAACCCATGAAAGGCGATATTCCCCAACGTCAAAATGGCTCCTTGGTTTCTATGGAAACGGGCAAGGCCATTCCATATTCCATTGATAAATTACAGGAACGTGGTAAATTTTTTGTGGATCCGGGTGAGGATATCTATGAAGGACAGGTTATTGGTGAAAACTCACGTGGGGAAGATATGACGGTAAATATTACCAAGACCAAGAAACTCTCAAACGTGCGTTCTTCAGGTGCCGATGATAAGGCCAGGATAGTACCGGCCATTAAATTCTCTTTGGAGGAAGCTTTGGAATACATTCAAAAGGACGAGTACGTTGAGGTTACCCCAAAGCATCTAAGGCTGAGGAAGATCTACCTTACGGAAAACGACCGAAAGCGTAACAAAATAGCATAAAACCGGGCCCTGATTTTTCAGGGCCTTTTTATTTCTTGTACGTTTTGGGAAATCCCCATGTTTCTATCTTAAAAAGTCGATTTTTTAGCGAAACCGCGTTTGCCAAACTGGTAATTTTTTAATAGGTTTTTTTGTATTCCCGAATCCAATCCAAGCAATAAATAACGTTTTCGTAATAATTTCCTTAAGCCTAAGTTTCTTTAAGCCCACCTAGTTTTTTTTTCTAATTTGATGTCCATATTTGGCTCAAACTAACTGATAAAACTCATAAAGGATCAACATGCAATTAAAAGGAAAGAGGATACTCATTACGGGTGGTACAAGGGGTATAGGTAGATGTATGGTACAGGAACTTATTGATGGTGGCGCATCCCATATTGCCATAATTGCCAGGGATAAAAAAAGTCTTAAGGAAATATCCGAAGCAAACCCTGAAGTGAAGTTTCTCCGAATTGCCGGTGATGTTGCCAATATTGACATTCTTAGGGAAGCCGCAGCACGTATCGAGGATAAATGGGGGTATTTGGATATATTGATCAACAATGCAGGTATCGTTTCGGCGGGACCTCTGGAAGAACTGCCCGATGAAGAAATTTACGACCAAGTGGCCGTTAACCTTACCGCAATATTGTTATTGACAAAATACTGCGTGCCTTTATTAAAGTCATCCGAGGATGGTGCCATCCTTAATATTTCATCTGGCCTAGGTCTTGTTGGAATGCCTTTTTATGCTGTTTATGGAAGTACCAAGGCGGCCATAAAACAATTTTCGGACTCCATGCGAAGAGAATTGGCTCCATATAACGTTTCCGTAACCTGTTCTTTTCCCACGGCCACGGCCACGGATATGATGCTGAAGTTCGAGGGAAGGGAAATGGATTCCCCTCAGCTTGTGGCCAAAAAATCCATTGAGGCCATGCTCAAGAAGGAACTACAAGTAATTTTTGGTGGTGATGGGCGCGTAAAGGATACTGAGATGAATTTTATGGATCCTAAAAAGTTTGATGCGAAAGTGGCCGAAACCTACGAGCAATTTAAGGCATCGAGCGAGGGGCACAAAGCTTTGTAGTTTACATTACCAAAAGCAGCTTTCCTAAACCTTGGGAGCTTTGTGCAAGCTTGCCACGGCCGCACCGATGATTCCTGCATGATTTTCCAGTTGCGCTGGTATAACAGGCGTCTCGATTTTTATTTTCTTCTTGAATTCCTTAAAATCCTTTGAGGCTCCGCCACCTAGAATAATAAGGTCAGGGGAGATAATTAGTTCTACATATTCCAAAAAGGTATTGAAACGCTTTCCCCATTTTTTATAGGATAGACCCTCCCTGTCCTTGGCACTACCGGCCGCCCAAAGTTCAATCTTTTTATATTTTTTGTAAGGTATTTGGCCAAGCTCAAAATTGGGAATCAATTGTCCATTGAAGAAGGCCCCGCTTCCTAGGCCAGTACCAATGGTAATCATGACCACCAAGCCTTCTTTTCCCCGTCCAACGCCATAGTTCATGGTGGCGTAACCGGCAGCGTCGGCGTCATTGATAACCGTAAAATCCAATCCGGTTTTTTTCTCCAATAGCTCTTCAACATTAACACCTAACCAGCTCGGGTCCAAGTTCCCAGGGGACTTACAGACACCTTTTTTGATGATGGTTGGAAATCCGCAGCCTACCTTGCCATTGTAGTCAAAATGTTTTACAATTGCGGCAATGACATTGGCCATGGCTTCTGGCGTTCTTGGTTTGGGTGTGGGAATACGAAACCTTTCGGTCAGCATTTCACCACTTTCAGCGTCTACCAATGCACCTTTTATTCCAGAGCCGCCTACATCAATACCAAGTAAAGTCATGTCGAAAATTTAAAAGAGATTACAAAGAAACAAAAAAGATTCCTTTGCTTGAATTTTATAACGAGGTAGGTGGTTTTACTGGTTACTAGAAAGGGGCCAAGGCCTATTTTCCGTGCGTCCGAAAATATTGACTATTCCAATAGTTTCAGACCAACAATGGTGTTGTATTCCATGTCGTTGTCCTCACCAAATTCCAAGGTAAACGTGATGTTGAACAATTTTCCCACCAGTGCCTCGTCCATCAGGTCAAAAGCCTCCGAAGCTTCTTCAGTAATGTCATGGAATTCATAGATTTCTCCTTTATCTCCCTTAAAATAGTACATACCGTCCTCATGTCTGTCATAAGTTCCGTTCACCCTTACAGTGTCCTGAACGATGTTTCCTGTAGATGTGGCGGCAAATAGTACGAAGGCTATAAGTAGTGTTTTCATAGTGCATAATTTTATTTGATTCCCATTATTATTTTTTGATTGGAACCCTATTTTTTGAGGTATTCATAATCAATGCAAATGAACTCAATTTTTTTAAATGTTCAATCTTTTCCAACTTTTTTTGTGCCAGTGATTTTATTTTAAAAATAATTGATAATCAAATACTTGTACTTAATTAAGATCGGTTCTCAAGAATCTGTCGGTTCTGTATCCTTTGTCATCCTATGTAAATTTCACTTAAATCTAGGTGTTTTTACAGATTTCGAAAGTCGGCCAGGAGGTGTGTTGGAAAGCTTATGTGGAGGCACGTTTTTTCATACACCAAAGGAAGTATCCCTTGAAATGGAATCAGCGGTACGGAACGGATTTTGGCACTTGCTTTCATTGTCTTATCAGTTTGGTAATTTATCTATGGGAAAAAAATCAACCAAATAAAAGTTGGGCTGCAATAATAACAATACATCAATAGTTTTAATCACCTTGATCAATTGCGTAAATTAATTTTATTTTTAACGTTTTATTTTCAAGGGAGTGTCATTGAACCATTCCTATATTGGAGGTTCAGACATGTGTTTTCCATTTTATAAAAAGGATTCAGTTTATGTCATTAAAAAATGCTGAAGAGCAGCGTCTCGCCGTTGGGGATAATTACAAGAATTGGAAACGATGGGGACCCTATTTGGCCGAACGCCAATGGGGAACGGTACGGGAGGATTACAGTGCCAATGGGCAGGCGTGGAATTTCGTGGATCATGACAAGGCCCGTAGCAATGCCTATAGATGGGGCGAAGAGGGGATTGGCGGATTCTGCGATTCCAGGGAAATCCTTTGTTTGGCACCGGCCTTCTGGAATGGAAAGGATGCCATTTTGAAGGAACGTTTGTTCGGTCTCACCAATGGTGAGGGCAATCATGGTGAGGATGTAAAGGAACTATATTTTCATCAAGTATCCACACCTACTCATTCCTATAACAAGTACTTGTACAAATACCCTCAAAAAAAGTTCCCTTATGCAGACCTTGTAAAGAAAAACAGATCAAGGAGCAGGGAGGAATCTGAATATGAGATCCTGGATACGAAAGCCTTTAGGAACAATACCTATTTTGATTGCTTTATTGAATATGCCAAGGCCGATGTTGGGGATATCCTAATGAAGATAACCGTTGTGAATCGGTCATCAAAAAAGGCCTCCATCCATGTACTACCACATCTATGGTTCAGGAACTTTTGGAAACACAACAAACGTTTTGATAGGCCAAGCATGAAAGCTGTTTCGGAGAATTGCGTACAGTCCAGAAGTATTAGGAACGGTCGCTATTATCTCTATCATGAAAAGGGCCAACAGCTTTTTTGCGAAAACGAGACCAACAACAAACGTATCTATAATGTGGACAATGAGGTTCCATACGTCAAGGACGGTATCAATAACCACGTAGTAAATGGAATGGATACTGTAAATCCAGAAAAGAAGGGTTCCAAATTTGCCGTTTGGCACAAATTGACCTTAAATGCCGGTGAGGAAAAATCGGTGAGGGTGCGCTTGAGCAAACGAAAATTGGATGATCCCTGGACTGGGTTCGATACTATTTTTGAGAATCGAATACGGGAATGTGAGGAGTTTTACAATGAAATATTATCAAAAAAGGACTTGCCCCAAGCACATAAGGACATTGTGGAAAGGGCATTTTCCGGATTATTATGGACTAAGCAGTTCTATTACTATGATGTCTACAAGTGGCTTTTTGGAGGACCTGGGGAACCAAAACCTTACAGGGAAAGCCCCAGAAATTTTAGTTGGCAGCATTTGACCAACAGACATGTCATTTCCATGCCGGACAAATGGGAATATCCTTGGTATGCCGCTTGGGACTTAGCCTTTCATATGGCCTCCTTTGTGGAGATAGACCCGTATTTTGCCAAGGAACAGCTCATTTTGATGTTACGGAAAAGCTACATGCATCCCAATGGGCAGATTCCCGCCTATGAATGGAATTTCAGCGATGTAAATCCGCCCGTACATTCATGGGCCGTTTGGAACGTCTACGATAAGGACAAACAAAAAACCGGAACAGGCGATATTACTTTTTTGGAAAAGGCCTTCCAGAAATTGTTAATCAATTTCACTTGGTGGGTCAATCAAAAGGATAAAAGCGGGACGGACCTTTTTGAAGGTGGTTTTTTGGGTTTGGATAATATTGGAGTCTTCGACAGGAACCATATGCCACCGGGAATTACCAGAATGCAGCAGGCAGATGCTACGAGTTGGATGGCTATGTTTACCCTCAACATGCTCAGAATGAGTTTGGAACTTTCCAAAGGCAACAAATCCTACGAAGATTTGGTAGCCAAGTTTTTCAGGCATTTTTTGAATATTGCTTGGGCCATGCACCACATAGGCAAAAAGGATATTTCGTTATGGGATGATGATGACAATTTTTACTACGATGTCGTAGAAATGGATAGCGGAATGACGAACCGTTTGAAAGTCAGGTCCTTGGTAGGTATAATTCCCTTGTTCGCCGTTGAGATCATCCATAAGGACCTTTTTGAAGAACTAAAGGAATTTAGAAGAAGGGCAGCGGACATCGTTAGAACCAGGCCAGATTTGGCCTCCCTTATATCGAACATAGAGGAGCATAACGAGGATGGCAATTACCTGTTCTCCATTATGCGGGGATTTCGGTTGGAACGTTTGCTACGGCGTTTGTTGGACGAGGATGAGTTTTTGTCAGACTATGGTATTCGATCGCTTTCAAAGTACCATGAGGAGCATCCATTTGTGTTCAAACACCATGGGCATCATCAGATTCAATATGAACCGGGTGAAAGTCGTTCCAACATGTTCGGAGGAAATTCCAATTGGCGTGGCCCAATTTGGTTGCCCTTAAATTATATGATCATACAATCCTTGCGAAAGTACTATTTGTTTTACGGGGATTCCTATCAATATGAATTCCCATTTGGGTCGGGCAGGAAGCTCAACCTAAAGCAAATTGCCAATGAGCTCAGCAAAAGGTTATTGAAGCTTTTTGAACGTAATGAGGACGGAAAGTTCCAATATCATTCCGATGATGAAAACAAGTTCTTTACCAATGACCCCCATTTTAAGGACCATCATTTGTTTTATGAGTTTTTTGATGGCGACCACGGTAAAGGCTTGGGAGCGTCACACCAAACGGGCTGGACGGCCCTTATTGCCAATTTGATCATGGAAATGGATTAGGTTTATGGATTTTATCCATGTATCGGGATGGTCTTCGTATAGTAAAAAGCGTATTCAGCGCTTTTTTTAAAAAATCATCTTTTCGGGTCAATTCCGTCTTTGAATTTGGTTTATATTCATTCCAATAATTTCAACTGTAAATGGATCTTAAGGACGGTGTAAGGACCTCGGAAAACAAAGTCTCATCAGAGGCTCGCAAATTGAGTGCATTTGTCCGTGACCGTACAAAAAACCTCGTGGACCGCTTGGAGTGCTATGAGGACATAATCAGCTTGGAAATTGGCGATACGGGCCTGAGCAGGGCCAAAACCTTGGAAAGAGAGTTTGACTTGAGGCAATTGTACATCAAATATGAAGGTGATAATCCAACGGGGACCCAAAAGGATCGCATAGCCTTCGCCCAATTGTACGATGCCTTGAGAAGGGAGTTCGATACGGTTACCTTGGCAACCTGTGGCAATTATGGGGTGGCCGTTGCCTTGGCGGCCAATCTTGCTGGGATTAATTGTAAAATATTTATTCCGGAAAGCTACCATACAGATCGTATAACGGAAATGGAGGGGTTGAAGGCGGAAATTATCCGATTGCCGGGAAGCTACGAGGACGTGGTTATGGAAAGTTCCAAGTTGGCAAAAAAAAATGACTGGTACGATGCCAATCCCGGTGGTTCCAATACACCCCTGCAGATCAGTGCCTATTCCCAATTGGCCTTGGAAATTTTTGAGGACCTGGGCGATGCTCCAAAATATTGTGCGGTTCCCGTATCCAACGGTACACTGATCGCCGGTATTTTTAGGGGCTTTGTTACCTTGTATAAAAGGGGCAAAACCTCTAGAATACCTAAAATGATAGCCGCCTCTTCCGCCAATAAAAATCCAATAGTTTACTCCTTTTTACATGGTTTTGATCATTGCAAGGATTTGAGGCCTGAGATAATCAAGGAAACCAAACTAAACGAACCTTTGATCAACTGGCATAGCTTTGACGGCGAAGAGGCACTTTATGCAATTAAGGAATCCCATGGAGGGGCCTTTAATATAAGTGATAAGAAATTGCGCGAAATGTCCACCTATTTGAGCAAGAAGGAGGGGTACAAGATTCTTCCCGCCGCTACTGCGGGATTGATTGCTTTGTTGGAACTGAATGAAAAAATGAATTTTGAGGCCGACCGTTTTGTGGCCGTACTCACTGCAAAAAATTAATTTGGAATGAAACGAATTATCGATGGAAAGGCCTTGGTTTATTGTGAAGGTGCATTTAATACGCCAAATGGAAAAACCGCCCATGGATTGGTACGCTTTACGGAGCGGTACGAGATTCTAGGGGTATTGGATACAAGATATACGGGAAAGGATGCCGGCCAAGTCTTGGATGGCAAGGACAACGGGATAAAGGTTTTTAAGGATTTGGAGGAGGCCATTGCGATCCTAGAGGCAAAGCCTGACTATTTGGTAGTGGGATTGGCCCCAGATGGCGGCCGATTACCCAAGGAGGCCAAGGCAAGTATAAAATTGGCCCTGGAGCATGGGATGAACGTAGATAGTGGCTTGCATGATTTTTTGACGAACGATCCGGAGCTGGTGGCGTTGGCAAAAAAAAATAAGGTTGAGATCCGTGATATTCGAAAGACCCCGGATCGGGACAAGCTACATTTTTTTACGGGCGAAATTGAAAAAGTGGATTGTCTCAAATTGGCCGTTTTAGGTACGGATTCCGCGCTGGGAAAAAGAACCACCGCATGGATTCTGGTGCATGCGTTCAGGGAAGCGGGAAAAAAGGCCGAAATGATCGGAACGGGTCAGACCGCTTGGATGCAGGGGGCCAAATATAGCATGGTCATGGATAGCTGTATCAATGATTTTGTTTCCGGGGAAATAGAACATGCCGTCGTAAGTGCATGGAAAAATGAGGATCCCGATGTAATTGTCATTGAAGGACAGGGAAGTTTAATGAATCCCGCATATCCCGGTGGTTTTGAAATCTTGGCTGCGGGAAGACCGGATTATGTAATCCTGCAACACGCTCCAAAAAGGTTGGAATATGACGGTTTTCCAGGGTACCGTCTCCACTCCTTGGAAGAGCAGATCAATGCAATACAGGTGATTTCTGGTAAGGAGGTCATTGCCGTTACGGTAAACCATGAGGGCATGACCAAGGCTGAGATTCCAGAAATGTGCAAACAGATTACCATGAAAACAAAGTTGCCCGCTTATGACGTATTGGAGTATGGGGCCAAGGAATTGGTAAATCTCTTAGTAGGAAAAACAAAATGAAGATTACAAGGGTAAGCTACGAGCGATTGGATCTGGCACTTTCAGTTCCCTATACGATTGCCTATGAAAAAATCGATGCGACCACAAATTTTATCCTAAAGCTCGAAACCGATGGAAATTTGGTTGGGTATGGTTGTTCCGTACCCGATGCGGAAGTTACGCACGAAACCCCTAAAGAGGTAAAAAATGCCCTGGACACCATCATAGTTCCGTATCTAAAAAATAAGGACCCTTTCACATTTGCCCTGATTCTTTCAGAATTAAGAACGCTCTTAGGAAAAAAGTCGAGCTGTTTGGCCATGGTAGATCTTGCCCTATATGATCTTTTGTCCAAAAAGGCTCAGGTTCCATTGTACAAGTTTTTGGGAGGCTATAGATCGAGCATACCCACCAGTATAACCATTGGAATCCTGAATATGGAGGAGACCGTTCTACAGGCCTACGAATATACGGCAATGGGCTTCTCGATCCTAAAAATAAAGGGCGGCTTAAATTTGGAGGAGGATATCGCCAAAATGATTCGCTTACATAAGGATTTTCCTGGGGTAAGGTTTCGTTTTGATGGAAACCAGGGCTATACCGTTCAAGAATCCATCGCTTTTGTAAAGGCCACCTCGGCCATTGGGATTGAAATATTCGAACAGCCCACCAAGCATGAATCCGATGAACATTTGGGAGAGGTCACGGGGCAAGTGGACATTCCCGTAATGGCCGATGAAAGCCTTAAAACCTTGACCGATGCCTTCAGATTGGCACAGAACGAACGGGTGGACATGGTGAACATCAAACTTCAAAAAGTTGGGGGCATCCTAACGGCGAACCATATTAGCTCCGTTGCCAAGGCCGCCAATTTGGAGGCGATGGTAGGGTGTATCGATGAATGCGGATTGGGAATTTCGGCAGGTATGCATTTTGCCCTTTCAAGGCCCAATATTGTGTATGCCGATTTGGACGGGCATCTTGATTTAATAGATGATCCTTTTAAAAATATATTTAGGTTGGAAAAAGGGGTTCTTTTTCCCTCAGCTACTTACGGACTGGGATATTCGGAATAAAAAGGCGAAGAATTAAACCGCCTTTTGAACGACCTCGAATACTTTGTTTGAGTCGCACTTGATGGTTTTTGAGGGGTATTTGAGAATGAGTGCATAATCATGGGTCGCCATTAAGATCGTGCGGCCAGATTTGTTGATTTCCTGAAGAACCTTCATGACTTCCACACTGGTTTGGGGATCTAGGTTTCCGGTAGGTTCGTCAGCCAAAATCAATTCCGGGTCGTTCAACAGGGCCCTGGCAATGGCCACACGTTGTTGTTCCCCACCCGATAGCTCATGCGGAAACTTGAAGCCCTTGGTCTTCATTCCTACTTTCTCTAAAACCTCAACCACCCGGGTATCCATTTTGGCATGATTCTTCCATCCGGTCGCCTTTAGGACGAACAGCATGTTTTGGTTGATATTTCTATCGGGGAGTAACTTAAAATCCTGAAAAACGATGCCCAGTTTTCGCCTTAGGAAAGGGATGTCGTTCTCCTTAAGTGTCTTTAAATTGAAGTCCACAATCTTTCCTTCCCCTTTTTGCAAGGGTAGGTCGCCGTAAAGGGTTTTCATAAAGCTACTTTTTCCGCTCCCCGTCTTCCCTATAAGGTATACGAATTCGCCCTTGGCCACATGTATGTTCACTTCACTGAGCACCAAGCTTTCCTTCTGAAAAATGGATGCATCCTTTAACTCTAAAACCGTCTCTTCCATAAATTCTCTGTTGATATAAAAGTAATAAGTTCCTTTTGATAACGCCGTACCCTTGAACAAATTCTTTTCTTTTGTACCCACAACCCACATACTTAGGAACAATATTTGCCGTTATCCTTTGTGTTACTACGGTAATTCAAAATAGTAAGAGAACACTATGCTTCAAAAAATCACCGCTTTTCTTCCATTGGTCATGGGAGTTTTTTGGATGGCAACCGGCCAAGAGTCAAAAATCTATACCCACGAAAACAAGGACTTTCAGGATGCACTGGCCCTTTATAACAACGAACAGTTTCAGGCCGCCCAAACGATTTTCGAAAAGGTAAAGGCTACCACTAAGGACGAGGAGATTGCCGCCAATAGTGCCTATTATGCGGCGAATGCTGCCGTACGATTGAACCAGCCCGGTGCGGACCGCATGATGGAGGAGTTTGTCGAAAACTACCCCACTTCCACTAAAAAAAATTCGGCCTTTGCAGATGTAGCGGAATACTATTTTGAAACGGGAAAATATCCATATGCCCTAAAATGGTACAACAAGGTGGACCAGAGCGCTTTGTCCAGGGGCGAAATGGACAAATTCAATTTTAATTATGGGTATTCCCTCTTTTCCTCAAGCAAGCCAAAAGAAGCGGAGCGGTATCTGGAGAAGGTGACAACTTCCCCGGTTTATGGATCCCAAGCCAAATATTATCTGGGGTATATATCCTATCAACAAGATGATTATGAGGCGGCCAATGAGCGTTTTGACCAGATTACTGATCAGAATGTATTGGAGGAAAAATTGAGTTACTATCAGGCGGATATGAACTTTAAACTGGGAAAGTTTGAGGAAGCAATCGCCTTGGCCAAGAAACAACTTCCCAAATCGGACAGAACGGAAATATCGGAACTTAATAAAATCATTGGTGAGAGTTACTTCAATCTCGGCCAGTACGAAAATGCCATCCCCTATCTACAGGAATACAAGGGAAAACGTGGTAAATGGAACAATACGGATTACTACCAATTGGGCTATTGCTATTACAAACAGGGCGACTATGCCAATGCCATTGACCAATTCAATAAGATAATCGGGGGTACCAATAGCGTATCGCAAAATGCCTATTATCACTTGGCGGAGTGCTATTTAAAACAAGATCAAAAGCAGGAGGCGTTGAATGCGTTTAGAAACGCTTCGCAAATGGATTTCAATCCAGAAATAAAAAAGGATGCCTTTCTCAACTATGCGCGATTGAGCTATGAAGTTGGGAATGCCTACGAACCCGTACCACAGGTAATCACGAATTATCTGGATGCCTATCCCAATGACGAAAACAAGGAGGAAATGCAGACCTTGTTGGTGGATTCCTTCATTACCTCCAAAAATTTTGCCGGGGCCATGGAACTGTTGGAGAGGAACCAAAATTATGCTACCAAGGAAACCTATCAGAAGGTGGCCTATTACAGGGGCATTGAATTGTATATGGAAGGGGATTACAGTGCGGCATCGGAGGTTTTGGGAAAATCCTTGGGCAGTGCAGTCAATGATTCCTTTAGGGCCAGGGCGATTTATTGGAAAGCGGAGGCGGATTATTTGCTAAATCGCTTTGATGCCGCTACAGTCGGTTTTAGGGAGTTCAAACAGAACCCTGCCTCCCGTAATGTCAGTGAAGGAAACGATGTGGACTATGATTTGGCCTATGCCTATTTTAAACAAAAGGACTATGCGAATGCCATTACCTATTTCAGCGCTTTCACAGATTCCCAAAGAGAGGATGTCCAGAAGTTGCACGATGGGTACCTACGCTTGGGCGATAGTTATTTTGCCACCAGCAAATATTGGCCCGCCATAGAAACCTACAACAAGGCCTTGGCCTTGACCGGACCGGAAAAGGATTATGCCGCCTATCAAAAGGCCATGAGCTACGGCTTTGTGGGTAGGACGGAGAGCAAAATTGAAAGCTTGGAGAATTTCGTGGCCCAATATGCACGGTCTACTTTTAAGGACGATGCCTTATTTGAATTGGGGAATACCTATGTGTCTGCAGGGCAGGATAACAAAGGTATCCAGGCCTACGACCGATTGATCAATGATTTTAAGGGGAGTTCGCTTATACCCCAAGCGCTTATGAGACAGGGGCTTGTGTACTATAATTCTGGAAGAAATAATGAGGCACTTGGTAAATTCAAATCTGTTGTAAGGGACTTTCCAAACACCCAAGAGGCCATTCAGGCAGTGTCCACGGCCAAACTGGTGTACGTGGATTTGGGTAGGGTAGATGAGTACGCCACTTGGGTAAACGGATTGGATTTTGTGGAGGTGACCGATGCAGAACTGGACAATGCCACCTTTGAATCGGCCCAAAAACAGAATATGGAGGGCAGGACTGATGCAGCTATTCGGGCCTATAAAAAGTACATACAGGAATTCCCTAACGGACTACATGCCCTGGATGCCAATTTCAGTTTGGCGCAACTATACTTTGGTGAAGGGGATAAGGATGCCGCTTTGCCGTATTATAAATATGTGGCGGACAAGACCACCAGTGAATATGCGGAGCAGGCCCTGACCCGCGTTTGCGAGGTGTATATTGGAAAGCAGGACTATGCATCCGCATTGCCGTACCTCTTAAAGTTGGAAGATCAGGCCAACATTCAACAAAACCGAACTTTTGCCCAATCGAACCTAATGAAGGGATATTACGGGCAAAAGAATTATTCCAAAACATTGGAGTATGCTGAGAAAGTTTTAGGCACGCCTAGTATAGACGACCGTATCAAGAGCGACGCCCAGATTATGATCGCGCGTTCTGCCATCGCCACGGGGAACGAATCCAAGGCAAAATCAGCCTATGCCCAAGTTTTGACCATAGCATCCGGAGCGACCGCCGCAGAGGCATTGTACTATGATGCCTATTTTAAGAACAAGGAAGGTGATTATGAATCCTCGAATATTTCAGTCCAGAAATTGGCAAAGGACTACGCCACTTACAAGGAATGGGGCGGTAAAGGGTTGGTTTTGATGGCCAAAAACTTTTATGCCTTGGGAGACTCCTACCAGGCAACATATATTCTGGATAGCGTCATTTCCAATTTTGGTCAATATCCTGAAATTGTTGCTGAGGCCCAAGGGGAGCTGGCCATTATAAAATCCAAGGAATCACAGAGAAATTCTTCAGTAGACCCAAATCAAGAATAAACACGCATAGTAATAGAACACGTATGTACAAAAGCATAAAAATAGGAATGGGATTGGCAATGTTGATGATGGCTCCATGGGCCATGTCACAGGAAGAAACCAAGGATCTAGGTACTGAAACCGTTACGGTGACCAAGGCTTATACACCAACGGTCTCCGATGCGTTCAAAATAAAATCCATGCCCAATCTCAACGATTCCATCGTACTGCAGAAAAAGAAGATCAATTATAGCATTTTTTCAGTTCCCGTTGCATCTACGTTTACACCTTCAAAAGGAACGGCGTCCCGCGTGGAACGGGTTCCGCCCCCAGAACTGTTCAATACCTACGCTTCTGCAGGTGCGGGCAATTATGGCAATGCAACGGCGGAATTTTATACTACCCGAGAAGTGGATAGGGACGCGACCTTTGATTTGGGTTTTAACCACAATTCTTCAAGGGGTTCCATAGAAGGGGTTCAATTGGACAATATTTTTGCCGATAGCCGTTTGGACGCTTCCTTTAAAAAGCGGGATCGTGATTTGGATTGGGGTGCAGATATCGCCTTGCAACATCAGTTGTACAATTGGTACGGACTCCCAGACGGCGTTTATGACGAAGCTACCGTTAACGGGATCAACGAGCGGCAAAATTACTTTATGGGCGAGGTTGGGGGCCACATCAATGTGGAGGAATCCTTTTTTAAGCGGCTGGATTTGAAATACAGAAGGTTTTGGGATTCCGTGAAATCGGGCGAGAACAGGGCCATTTTCAATACGTCATTCGAGGCACCGCTAAACGATGAGGTTTTTGCAATAGGGGCCAAGGTGGATTATGTAGCTGGGAATTTCGAAAATGCCAGCGTCAATAGCCCAACGAACGATCAAGGGATTTCATACAGCCAATTGCAGGTAGGTATCAGTCCGGTGCTGATGATGCGTAGGGATGATCTTTCGCTGAATCTGGGCGTCAATTTGTTGTACGGAATGAACTTGGAGGCCAGCGAGGGTAATTTTTATATCTATCCCGCCGTTAAGGCCTCGTATAGATTGTTGGATGAGACCGTAATTGCCTATGGTGGAGTGGAAGGGGAGCTGCGGCAAAACTCTTACTATGGTTTCGTGAAGGATAATACCTTTGTATCGCCAACGTTGACCATTGCCCCAACAGATAGCCAGTACAACGCCTACATTGGGTTGAAGGGTCAGTTATTGCCCAATTTGAGCTATAATATCAAGGGTTCATATACGGCAGAAAACAATACGCCTTTGTTCAAACTTAATGCCCAGAACAATTTCAGGGATGATGAAAAGGGCTATTACTTTGGCAATTCCTTTGAGGTCTTTTATGACGATATAAAAACCATAGGTATTTTTGGGGAATTGAATGTGGATGTAAACCGTAATTTCACATTGGGTATCAATGCCGAAGTATATGATTATAATACGGAAACGGATAATCCTGCTTGGAACCTTCCCAATTTAAAAGGATCTTTGTTCATGGACTACCAGATTGGCGAAAAATGGTTCGCCGGTGCCAACCTATTCTATGTGGGAGAAAGGGAGGACTTTTCTACGGTAGTGGTGCAAAATGTTCCCGTATCCGAGTACCCCGCAACGCTAATAAACCTGGATAGCTTTTTTGATGCCAATGCCCATTTGGGCTATCGCGTGGACAATCAACTTTCCATCTTTTTGAAAGCTGCGAACATTGCCAACAACAACTACCAGCTTTGGGCAAATTATCCCGTTCAGGGATTACAGGTTTTGGCCGGTGCTACCTATAAGTTCGATTTGTAGAAGCCGGTAGACTAAAATACGTCTTCTCCGCCCTATATTTTCTAACTTAGGGGGGTGAGGCTTAGGTTTATACATATCATGGGCATACTCCCTTCCTTTTTTTTGGTAATGGGAACCCAGTTTGTGCTTGGCCAAAACCTTGTAAAAAATCCCAGTTTTGAGCAATTTTTGAACTGTCCCAAAAAATTGGGCAACTTAAATGATGATTTGGCCGATTGGGATATGCCTACTTTGGGTTCCACGGATTATTTCAACGGATGTAGCCAGGCCATGGGAACGCCAAAGAATTTTAATGGGGAACAACCTGCCGAGTTTGGGGTGGGTTATGTGGGTTTATATTTATTCGCTCCCGATGATTACAGGGAGTATTTGCAGACGCGTCTTATTAAAAATCTCCAAAAGAACCAAAAATATAGACTTTCCTTTTATGTGAGCTTGGCAGAACGGTCGGACTTTGCTGTCAAGGAATTCGGGATTCTCTTTTCGGAAAATCCCATACAAATAGATACACGAAAGGTACTTTCAAGAATGCATTTGTCCAAAGTGACGGGTGATGTTTCCAATACATTTGAAATCAAATATTCCGACTTTTATTCGGATGACGAAGCTTGGGTGAAAGTGGAAAGTGAATTTGTGGCCAACGGAACGGAAAACTATATGATTATTGGCAATTTTAAGGATAATAAGAGAACACAGACTTTCAAGACCAAACGAAAGGCAACTGAAGGTTCGTATTACTATTTGGATATGGTCTCGTTGGTGGCCATTAGCGGTGAATCAAAGATCGGGCAATTGACAGCGGAAGGAAATTCGGAAACAAGCTACGCCATTAATGAAGTGAATACGTTCAAAAGTGTTCTTTTTGATTTTGATAGTTTTGATATCTCCCCAAATGCCAAATTTGAATTGAGGAAGATTATTTCCTACCTGAACATCAATTCCAATCTAACGATTTCAATCTCTGGCCATACCGATAAGATAGGGGAGGAATCCTATAACCTGTTGCTTTCAAAAAGGAGGGCGGGTGCCGTAGCCAAATTTCTTTTGGAAAGTGGAATCCATACTTCTAGGATCTCCCATGAAGGTTATGGCAGTTCACGTCCCCTTACTACGAACCTAAATAGCAAGGGAAGACAGGAAAACAGACGGGTGGAATTCGTGTTTACTATTAAAGATTAATAATCGGAATATTCTGTAGGATATAAAAGCCAGATATCGGCTTTGCTAACGTTGTTTTTATATTGTTGATCGTTCACAAGCTCCTGCCATTTTTCAGAACCAAAAAACGCCTTCCATACAGCGTCCCTTTTCTCCATATTTTCATAGGTGGTCATATACATTAAATTGGGCATACGGTCCCCGGAGATAACCTCGGCATAGAAAACAGCATTGGCTCCTACACTATCGAACAATTCAACTTCGCCACCTTCATTGAACATAGATACTTTGTTAATGTAAAGTGCTTCCGTAGCGGATTCATAACTTCTCAATTCATATACGCGATCCGTTCTGGGAGAGGAAACGCTACTTGGCTCCATTTTGGGCATTTCAGAAAAGGCCCGCATCAAGGTGGAACTTATTCTTTGATAGGGGGGGGTGTCATGTTTGGCCGTAATATAATCGCTACCTGCTGACAAATGTGATTTGTCCACTGCCAAGGAAGCTTCCATTTTTTCAAACTGGTCCAAGGAATTAAACGGAATCAGTACAAAGATTTTATCGGCTATCACGAATTTACCCGGACGCACCTTAAAAACACCAATGTTCTCTAAACCCATCCTTTTTAGTGCCGGCAAATAGGCATTTTTTAAATAGGCGTCCACAGCTTTTTCCTGTGCCTCGTTTTTTATGGTGTAGGTTTTAAGCTCATAAAATTCCCTTTTATAGTCCTGCGCAAAGGTGTTCCCAATACCTGTAAAAAATAGAAGTAATGTAATTCCAAGTAACACGATTTTATTTGTCATATGTATGTTGTGGTTCGTTAATATCTGGGATTAAGTTACTAATTCTATTTTGTTCAAATTAAGGTTCCAGTAAAATTTGATAGTTAAAAGGCCATATTTCCATGTATATATAAAATCAAACGAATCCTTTCCTCGCCTGATATAGTTATATGTCCAGCACAAAAAAGTTGGTGATAAATCAAAAAGTTGGAACTTGTTTGCTTTCAAAAATTGATTGGTCTTTCAATTATACCAAACATATACCTCATATTATTTGGACTTTGGCAATACTAATTAATTTGAAGGGAGTAGTTTTTCAATTTAAAATTAGTCCATTGATCATATGGCGATAAAACCGTGTAACTTTACGGAAAACAAAACATATGGATTTAAACTTGGCCGTACTTATTGACGGCGATAATATTCCTTCAGCTTATGTAAAAGAAATGATGGAGGAAATTGCAAAATATGGAAACCCTACCATTAAAAGAATATATGGGGATTGGACCAATCCAAGATTGGGAAAATGGAAAAATGTGCTACTGGAAAATGCCATTACACCCGTACAGCAGTATGGGTACACCCAAGGAAAAAATGCAACGGATTCTGCAATGATCATCGATGCTATGGATATCTTATATTCCGGAAAGGTTAATGGATTCTGCATCGTAAGCAGCGATAGCGACTTTACCAGGCTGGCCACGCGACTTAGGGAAGCTGGGATGCAGGTTTTTGGTATCGGAGAGCGAAAAACACCCAACCCGTTTATCGTGGCCTGTGATAAATTCATTTACATAGAAATACTAAAGAGTCAGTCTGAGGATACCACGAGTAATCAAAAAGACTCTAAGGAAAATAAAAGCAGTGTCGATAAAATAACCCCGAAGGATTTGAGGTTTATTGCCACCACTATTGATGATGTTGCGGACGACGATGGTTGGGCATTCTTAGGGGATGTTGGGAGTTTGTTACAGAAAAAGCAGCCAAATTTTGATTCCAGAAACTATGGCTTTCAAAAGTTGACCCCTTTGATTAACTCCATACCGCATTTTGAAATTGAGCGGCGTGAGGATTCCAAGGGCAGGAATAAATTAATCTATGTTCGAATAAAGGAAAAGAAACATAAAAAATCGAAATAGATTTATTGACTTAGGTACTTAATCCATAACGATAGAAGTAGTAAATTCGGGGAAACAAACATCAAGAACATGGAGCAAAGATTCAAGAGCATGTCCCTTTTCGACTTTATGGAGAAATTCCCGGACACGGACAGCTGCCTGTCGCATCTGGCCTGGCTAAAGTGGGACGGGGGCTACAGGTGCCCCAAATGCGGCCACGGCCACAGCT
>NZ_MDGL01000189.1 GCF_002742265.1 Maribacter sp. 4G9 | reverse complement strand
TTGGAAATTATTGAAAAGCTTCTCTTGATAATCCTTTTTACCCTGCATACCTAAAGTTACGATCCTTTTACGGATCGGCAAGATCGAAATGCCCCTTTTTTTATAACTTGTGCAACAGGCACAATGGCTATAAGTAATTGCTTGTTCTCGCCTACTTCTGAAAATCCTTTCGGATTTTCAGTTTGGTGTGTACTTGCAAAGTTAAGTGCTAACCCACGCAACTACTCATAGCCGAAACCGTTAGGCACAAGCTAAAGAAACAGATGGCTGAATACAAAAATACGCTCTCGGAAAGAAAACATTACCACGAACACGCTGAATGGATTCACGACCATTTAAGCAAGTTTTTTGATGACAAGTTAGTTTCTGTATTTCACGAAATCCCAACATTGGACTTACATCTCGATGTATATTTCATAAAACCAGAAAATTCAACTTTTAATATTCTTCTGACTTGCGGAATGAGTACTTTGAAAATGAATGTGGAGGAACAAGTGGAAAACCCAACAGAAGTGGAATTTGCCGAAATAATGATGCTTATTCCCAAAGAAATAGAATTTGAACAAGTTTACTCTGGAAAAAATAAAAACGATTGGATTATTTCAATTCTTAAGCAATCAGCTAAATTCCCTCATTTTTATGACACTTGGATTGGAATTGGACATACATTACAAGCGGAAATGGATATGTCGCCATACTCAAGCGAAACGGAATTTGTTGGAGCTTTAGTTCTTCCTTCTGTAACTTTTGACAAGGATTTTACCGAAATCCATAAAAATGGGCGAAAAGTAAAAAACCACCGTTAAAAACGGTGGCTTTGATTTTCAGATTAGACCCAAAGGGTCATAAGACTCATTCATGATGTTCTTGGTATTTTACATACCGTTTAATCATATCCTCATCTAACCCTACCGTACTCACAAAATAGCCCCTTGACCAAAAGTGATTGCCCCAATACGGCTTTTGCTTCAAACTTGGGTAGGTTTTGAAAAGCTTGATTGCAATTTTTCCTTTCAATATCCCCATATATTCTGAGATTGAAACTTTTGGAGGTATCGAACACACTAGATGAATGTGGTCTTTTTGTACATTCATCTCTAATACCAGTACATCTTTCCATGTACTGATTACTTGCAAATCATGCTCAACCAATGATTTGACCATTCTTTCAAGTATCCGAAAACGATACTTGGGTGTCAATACAATGTGATAGTCACATTTGTAATACACATGCGTTAATTTTCTATATTTACTCATCTTAAAAAGTTTTAGATGGGCAAAACTAAAAAATGGCTGAGCCTTTAAAACATAACCACCGTCAAAGACGGTGGTTTTTCAATGATAAATAAATATCTATAATATTTTCCCACTTTATAGAGACGAATTAGAATTCAAAATAGAAAATGGATATAATAAGCTCTTGGATTTATTAATTAAAGCAAACGGAAAAGAAGTATTGGATTTGAAAAGAAAAAGTTTGATTTCGAAAAAATCATTCTGGAATAAAATAATTGGGAATTAATAAAAATATTGACTTAGGCATTTAACCACTAATATTTTTGATATAGCATGGCGGGGTATTTACCATCCTGAGCATCAGGTTGTCGAATATGCCCTCCTTCATGAAGCTGCAGTTGAACCTGTAGCAATATTCGTCGAGATAGTCCTGTAGGTCCCCCACGTGGTGGTGCATCCCCCTAAGCCATGCCTTGAGCATCATGATCGCCCTGTGCAGTTCCGGGAAGTTGCTCCCCTTCTTGCCCGACGGGATCCGTACCATGTTCGAAAAATCCTTTACCAGCGGCCCGTAGCCCGT
>NZ_MDGL01000188.1 GCF_002742265.1 Maribacter sp. 4G9 | reverse complement strand
TACGGTTCCTGTTCGTCAGTACCGAGTTTTGTAGTCTCGCTTTCTTCAGGTGTAACCTCGCGGTTACCACCCTTGCGACTTACTAATGCTTCCAGACGTTACTCCAGCGCATAAGGGACTTACACCCTCTAAATAAATCCTTATATTGCTATAAGATAAAGATGCCCATACTGGGCACACACAACGTATAAAATTAATTGCTTGGTTCTAGCCTACTTACGAAAATCCTCACGGATTTTCTATTCGGTTTGTATTTGCTAAATTAGGTGCTTAAAACACGCCACTAATCATACACAAACACGTTGTGCTTCATTATGACAAACAGCTAACCAATGATAAAATTCTTTAGAAAAATCCGCCAAAAATTACTCTCTGAAAATAAATTCAGTAAATATTTAATTTACGCAATCGGAGAAATTATTCTTGTAGTTATAGGAATTTTAATAGCTCTTGGAATCAATAATTATAATAACAAACACCTAAACAAAGAGGAAGAACAAGCCATTCTAAAAAGCCTAAATTTCGAGTTTCGGAAAAACAAAAAAGATGTTGAAAATGTACTCAGCGATTATCAAGACTACTTGACCAGCACGAAATTATTAATAAACTTGGTCGGCGAAAAAAATGAAGTTTTGAGTTCACATAATACAGATAGTTTAATTGAAAGGAGTATCAGTTATTATGATTATTCACCTTCACAAAATGTTTTGTCCGACCTATTATCATCTGGGAAATTAAAACTGATTAGGTCTGATTCTCTGAGGTTAAAACTTTTTCAATGGTCAAGTCTTATGAATGAAAAACGAGAAGATTGGGATACATTAGATGATTTTCTACAAAATATGTTTATGCCCTATTTAACAAAAAATGCATCTTTAAAAAACATTGACAGCTATGGTTTTTTAAAGTGGAAGGAAAAATCAAAGTTGAATCCAAAAACGGAACAAATGTTTAGTGATATTGAATTTGAAAACAATCTTGATAATCACGCTTGGAGCCTTACAAATTATATGATTACCTTGGAAAATCTCAATAACACTTTAGATAAAATAATAGAAGAAACAAGCATATCTAAATAAAATAGCGTGATAAAATTCTTTAGAAAAATTAGACAAAAAATGCTGACTGAAAATAAATTCAGCAAGTACTTTTTGTATGCAATTGGCGAAATTGTACTTGTCGTTATCGGAATTTTGATTGCGCTTCAGATTAATAATTGGAATGAACAATCGAAGATAAGAAAGTCGGCAGACACACAACTTAATCAACTAAGCCAAAACATCTCAGACGACCTTATTCAGCTAGATGCATTAAACGAAGTCATAGAAACCTATATTATAAAAAACCAGACACTATCCGACCAGTTTCAACAGATAATACCTTTTGACTCATTGACAACAAGTTTTATCACTACGTCCTTATTTGAACAAAACTTCTATGCCAATACCACCGCATACGACAAACTAAATATGACAGGCGAGTTTACTGTTTTACCAAAAGCCTTACAAATGGATATAACTGCATATTACAACTTATTGAATAGAATTAAAGAACGTGAAGAAATAACTAACACTTTCATAAAAAAAGAGATAGAACCTTATTATTTCAATAACTATAGTAAATATCACAGAAAAGGGAGCAATAAACATCCTTTGCTAGAAGAATATTACAAAAACGACAAAAGAGAAGCAATACCTTTAGATACTAGTGCCATAATGGATGATGATAAAATGGCAACTTTAAATTTTGCTAGATTATATCAAATAAAAATTCAGCAAGAATTTTATGAAGAGGCATTACAAAAAGGCATAAAACTAAAGGTATCTATTGATGAATATTTAAACTGAAAAAATTAAAGACAAAATAACGAAAGCACAATCGAGTAGACGGGTCCGCCCCTAGTTAGGAACGGACTGCGCCTCTCACACCACCGTACGTACGGGTCTCGTACACGGCGGTTCGTTTTATCAGAACTTTACACTAAGGTAGTACGCTAGCATACTTTCGTAACCTCTTTTTCTTAGACGTTTTTCAGTAATAGTAGTCCTCAGTATAGGACTTTGGGCTACCGCCCAGCCTCCCATCCTTGTTCTACTCCAAGCATACGCTTGATCCTGTTTTATACCTAAGCCAATGAGATTCTTGCGTTTGCGCTCTGGTTTCTTCCAATCGTGCCAT
>NZ_MDGL01000187.1 GCF_002742265.1 Maribacter sp. 4G9 | reverse complement strand
GGCCATGGGTACCGTAACGTTAAAGCCACGACTAGGTGAAGGAAGGTATGCGACTATTGATTCTTCTATCATATCTTTGTCAAGAATAAAGTACATAAAGGGTTGTTTTGGTTTGACTTATGTTTCACAACACAAATCTCTGCAACCCTGTCTTTCGATCCAAAAAAAGTTTAAACCACTTCAAGAAGAAAATCAATGCTTGGTTATTGCAGAACAGACGAAAATTAAATACTGAATCTGAATCCAAAACGCTTCAAAATAGAAATTGATTGTTATGGATAGGGAGAAAAAAGAGAAATGCAAGCATTTCCGCTTAAATCCGATTGAGTGAGAATTCAAGATGTGTCATTGTCATGACAAATCTTGCTTTTGCTCCCGTTGGTCGCAAAAGATCGGAACTGTTGATTGGGCAATCTATGTGTTATTTGAACAAAGGTTTCCGATGTGAATATTTTAAAAATTTAGATGGAAAATGGGATTAAGAAATACAAAAAATGAAAAAGGAATTCATACAATTTCGATGTTCGATTTATGAAAAGAAACTGCTCAAGGTCAAGGCCGCTAAGAGCGGACTTTCCATAAGCGAGTTTTGTCGTCGGGCGGCATTTGATGTCAAGATTGTTGAACGCTTTTCAGAAGAACAAATCACCATCTATAAAATGCTGTCGAAATATCAATACAATTTCAAACTGATAGGTAACATGTTCAGAAAACGAAATTCAAGACTGTCCGAAGAGGTCACGCAATTGTCAAATGAAATACGGCAACATTTATTAAGTCTTAAAAAATGATAGGCAAGGGAAAATCCATATCGCATACAGGTGCTTCCATGAGTTACGGTTGGAGCGAGGAGAAGGATGCCAAGGTGGTATATCGGCAACATTTGGCAGGGGACAACCCCAAAGAAATTACACAGGAATTCAAGGTAATACAATCACAAAACCATAGATGTAAAAAGAATACATTGAGTTTTGTGTTGAGTCCTACGATAAAAGATGGACAAGAGTTGAAAGACAAACAGCTTTCCGAAATAACGGCACGATTTGTCAGAGAAATGAAATTACAGGAGCATCAGGCAATCGCTTTTGTGCATCGGGACAAAAGCCATTTGCATATCCATTTGTATGTGAACCGTATCGGTTTTGACGGGAAAACATACAAGGATAATTATGTTGGAAAACGTAGCCAACAGGTAGCCGAAAAGGTTGCCAAACAAATGGGATTGACCACGGTACAGGAAGTACAACAAGAAAAATTAAATGAAGTGAAAAACGTCCGACAAGAAATAAAGCAAATCCACGAGAAAGTTATTACCAAAATGAAGCCCAAAGACTTTGACCAGTATATCAAGTATATGAAGCAAAGAAATGTGGAAGTTATTCCGAGTATCAACAAATCAAACCGGTTACAGGGTTTTAGATTTCAATTCAATGGATATAATCTCAAAGGAAGTGAAGTACACCGTTCGATGTCAATGGGGCGAATAGCGGAACGCATCGGATTCGATAAAACAATGACTCAAAACATCAAAAAGGAGACCACATTGAATCTACTTGGAAAGACCGTTGGGGTATCTCCAAACTTAGCGGCGGCGATTGCAAAGAAAGTCATCAAACTGGCCGTCAAAAAATCAATAGGGTTAGGAATGGAAATGTAAGGTTATGGCAAAGATGGACGAAATCATGGAAGTGCTTACCCAAGAGATAGCTGGGTTCAACAAATCCATTGGCAAACTGGAAGAACTTTCCAAAAAGTTCGATGCTATGGAAATCAAAACGGACACCTCGCATCTGGAATTTCAAGTAAAGGAAATTTTAAGGTTACAGAGCCAAACAAAGGATAATTACCAAAAGCGGATGGAGGAAGTCCTGAAACAAATAGAAAAATCCCGATGGACACCAAAATGGGAAGTTGCACTCCTTTACATCGTGATAAGTGTCAATACAATCGCATTCGGATATTTCGGCTATTATTTTATCAATTACGAATTAAAAATGCAGGATGCCATTGGTCAAGCAAGGCAGGAGGGTCTTGGCAGGGCAAAGGGCTACTTCGAGGACCATAAGGTCATTTACAAAGATTTTAAAAAGTGGGCAAAGAAGAAGGATAGCGTTCCAAATCGAGAGTAGGGGTGCGCCCTATCCGGTTTTTGCTTTACGCTAATCTGCCGGAATCGCTACAAAAACCGGACAGGATCCATGCGCACCTAAGTTATGGTAAGATTTGGGGCAGGAATTGCCCAAAATTCATCGACATCTTTATCTGAAATAAAACCAAAAAAATAGTACAATTAATTTCTTGGTTTTCTTTTCATGTGCATGACTGCATGAACATATACGATATCATTTTCCAGGGTGTAGTGTATTCCGTAGGGGAAACGTCTGGTAAATACGATTTTTATATCGCGATAACGTTTTTGAAAATGTTCGGGATTTTTTGAAATTCTATCTAGCTCATCATCCAGCCTTTGTAGAAAGTCCAGCGCCAAGGCTTCTTTTTCTTCCTCATACCATTCAAGGGCTTCTAAAATGTCCAATTCGGCCCCTGGTTTGATGATAACCTTATGCACCATATTTCTTGCGCAATTCAGGTTTTAAAACCTTCCAATCCTTTCCGGAATCAGGATTGGCTTTATGGTCGGCTAAACGTTGGTCGAGAACTTTCCGATGTTCTTCGGAGATTTCATAGTCCGTTTCCTCCTCTTGATATGTTTCTACAAGTGCTTTTATTAACTTCAACAAGCGATCATCCGCGTTGTCTATATAGTTGAGCACACTCTTTTTCAAATCTAGTGTTGCCATATCTCCTTTCTTTAAAGATAAAGATACAATTTCTGTTCCACAGTTTTAATTTTTAACGATGAAGGGCAATGTTAATGCCTTAAATATTTCAAATTATTTTACCGCCAGCGTGTCCCGTAAAAGGTCAATTAACGAAAATACTAAAAAGGACCAAGAATGGGACACATTATTATAAGAGCCTCTGGATCACGAAAAAAGGTTCGTAAAACGGCCGTTTTACAGGAGTAAGTAATCAGTGCTACCTAATAATTATTCCACTTCTACATATTCAACCACAGAAAATCGCTAGTCATTCTTCTAATATTAATCTGCTTATAGCCTCAGACTCATCAATATTTCATGGGTGCCGTTATCTATGTTACTGATATTATTTTCCAGAGCCATTTCGTAGGCATAACCGATGTCGATCCAGTTAGTTCTGAACATAAATAGTCCGCTAATGCTTTCATTGAGACGATATCCGGCTCCTAGTCCGAATTTTCGATTGAACTCTAAGATGCCTGTTATGTCCACTGAAAGAGGGGCCGCTTCGACATAGCGAATGGATGTCGAAGGTTTAAGAAGCATGTTACTGCCCAGATTGAAATCATAGCCACCGACTAGGTACATGTGTGGCTTATCCATTCCCAATCTCGCAAGGCCGT
>NZ_MDGL01000186.1 GCF_002742265.1 Maribacter sp. 4G9 | reverse complement strand
AGATCCAAAACGCCTTTTAAACGACGGTAGAAATTCGTCTGCGGTACCCGGTCACTTAATTGGAAATTATTGAAAAGCTTCTCTTGATAATCCTTTTTACCCTGCATACCTAAAGTTACGATCCTTTTACGGATCGGCAAGATCGAAATGCCCCTTTTTTTATAACTTGTGCAACAGGCACAAAACCTATACGCAATCCCGCACAGGCGGGACTGCTCATAGCCAAACCGTTAACTGCAAGCTAAATTAAAGCGTATTGATGAAAAATAATCTTATTTTCTATGTTGGAATACTCGGAGTATTATTATTTGTTTCTACTTCCCTTATTGGAGGATTTCTAATTGACGGTTTTGATATTTTTAAACAGTTTATTAGCGAAACTTACGCTATTGATACTGAATATGGATTGATTTTAAGATTTTTCGGGTATATTCCTAGTGGTGTCCTATTTACCATATTCTGCTTTCTTTCAGTACATCATTTCAAAACTTCAAAATTGACCAAAATTGGCTTTTATGGAGTAGGAATATTTTATGGATTGGCGACTATTGTCGTGTCAATTTTTCCCTGTGATAGCGGTTGTAACAGAGAATTAATTAACCCAAGTAATTCTCAACTGATTCATAATTTGACTGGGCTGTTAACTTATATTATCGTTCCTTTATCTATAGTTCTAATTGGATTTGGAATGCAAAGGTCTGACTTTAACTCTTTCTCTTTACAATCATTTGTACTTGGTGGAATTGGATTATTATTTGTAATTGTTTTATTTATGAATACCAATTCTGATTACGTTGGACTGCTTCAAAGAATAGTGGAATTAACATTCATCTTATGGATAGTACTATGCGCAATTACAATAAGAAAAGCCAGCAGGTAAAAATGTATAGCAAATAGGCGTGACAGAAATAAATTTAACGGAAAAAAATCGCGCTCTGCGAAGTCTGCGACTTCGGAGCTATACGATAAAGCGATATGTACGAAGTTTCAAACTTCGCACAGCGTTGGTATCATTAAACAGACCTCTTTATGAACCTCAGGATTTTTATACTACTTTTTCTAATTCAAGTCGGCATCATGAATGCACAAAAAAGAATACGGGATTACGGAATCCAGATCGGGGTTTTGAAAACTGGAAAATTCAATGCCATTACGGATGTTGAGGGTGTTTCAGTGGGGCACGAAACCTTGGTGGAAGGTGAAAGTATAAGGACCGGAGTTACGGCCCTTCTTCCCCATTCCGGGAACATCTTCCAATCAAAGGTTCCCGCAGCGATTTACATTGGCAATGGTTTTGGAAAATTGGCGGGATATAGTCAGGTAAAGGAATTGGGGACTATTGAAACCCCGATCATTTTGACCAATACGTTGAGCGTTCCTGCAGCCTCCGAAGCCTTGATTTCCTATACCTTGGATTTGCCCGGCAATGAGGACGTACGCTCCGTAAATTCGGTAGTAGGGGAAACAAATGACGGTTGGTTGAACGACATTCGAGGTAGACATGTAAAACAGGAACACGTAATGAGTGCCATAAGAAACGCATCTTCTGGCCCGGTTAAGGAGGGAAATGTGGGTGCCGGCACAGGAACGATTTGTTTTGGATATAAAGGCGGAATCGGGACTTCTTCAAGGGTACTTCCAAAATCCTTGGGCGGATTCACCGTTGGGGTTTTGGTGCAAACGAATTTTGGAGGAGTGCTTGAAATCAATGGAGTACCTATAGGGAAGGAACTGAATACATATCCGTATCGGGATAAAATTCTGAACAATGCCGATGGTTCCTGTATGATTGTCATTATGACCGATGCGCCACTGGATGCCAGAAACCTGGAGCGTTTGGCCAAAAGAGGAATAATGGGATTGGCTAAAACCGGAGGTATCGCCTCCAACGGAAGCGGGGATTATGTCATCGCAGTTTCCACAAACGAAGCTGTTAGAATTGCCCATACCAGTGAGCAAAAGTTCAATACCATGGAATTGTTGCGGAACGATGAAATGTCGCCCTTATTTTTGGCCGCCATCGAGGCAACGGAAGAAGCTATACTGAATTCTTTATTTGCGGGCGAGACCATGATCGGTAGGGATGGTCATGAAATTAAGTCACTACCGCTAGAGGAGATACTGCCAATACTTAAAAAATACAATAAAATAAAGTAGGGATTATTTTTAAGGTTCAATGACCCTGTTGATCGCCTCCCAAAGGGCATTATCAAAACTAGAGGGGCCCAAGGCAGCTTCCCCGGTATCCATTCCCATTCGTACGACCACCATATTCTCACTGGGAATTACGTACAGTTTTTGGTCGTCTTTTCCAAGTCCTGCATAAAGGTCATTTGGTGCATTGGCCATTAATGGAACGTTAAAAACTACTTGGGATTGCGGCACCATGGCACTTTCCTTACCATTGAGCCACCAAAGATAACCGTAGGATTTATTGAGGTTTTGTGAGGTATTTTTCATATTTTCTAGAAATGCACTGTCCCCCAATATCGCTGTGTCTTCCCAGAAACCATTGTTCAAGTTTAGGAGTCCAAACCGCGCCATGCTCCTTGCGGTGCTCCAATACACATTATTGTCTCCATTACTGGAGAGCCAGGTGCCGTTCATACCAATTTTTTCTTTCAATCTATCGGCAAAATAAATCTCGAAATCCTCACCGGTCGCATTCGTGATAACTTCCTGAATTAACGTGTAAGGGGCATTGTGATAAGACCATCGTGTTCCTGCATCCGCTATATAGGTTAGGCAATTGGGGGTTTTGCAATCTCCTTGGGTATCATCCAAACCTGTGGTCATGGTCAATTGATTCCAAACGGTAATCAAATTTTCTTTTTCCGTAGGGAGGGAGGTCCAGCCTGCCCCTAAGTATGTTGAAGTTGGGTCGTTCAATTCCAAATAACCTTCTTCAACGGCAATACCGGTAACGAAAGACGTTAAAGTCTTTCCGGCCGAGGCCCAATACCATGAAGTGTTTTTGTCAAAATCCGTTGCGTACCATTCTAGGGCAATTTTCCCATCTTTTAGGATGATAAAAGCTTTGGTTCCCTTATCATCCAACAGGGTATAAAGTTCAGGGATGGCCCCTTCGTTCCAGTTCAGTTCAGATGGTGAGAGGGTTTCCCAGCTATCGGAATTTAAGGGGGGAAAGTACAGGGATGCGGATTCATTGGTATCCAGGATTTCTTCTTCCTGGTTGATCTGGTCTGTGGAACATGCTTGAAATAGTAGTGCGAATAAAATGGATGCAAATAGAAATCGGTCCATATAATTTTTTTGCATAAGACTGTAGTTTTGGCCAGAGGTTTAACGTAAAAACCAAAGAAATAGTCTGTTATAGGAAACATTTCGATTCTCAAATTGTACTTTTGCACCCGCCTAATAGAGAACAATAAAGCAGGGTATCATATGCGCACAAAAACGCTCAAAAAGAATAAGATCAATGTGGTTACCTTGGGTTGTAGCAAAAATGTATACGACTCTGAGGTGCTTATGGGACAGTTGCGTGCCAATGATAAGGAGGTGGTGCATGAAGAGGAGGGTAACGTAGTGGTCATCAATACCTGTGGCTTTATCGCCAATGCAAAGCAGGAGAGCATTAATACCATTTTGAAATATGTTCAAAAGAAGGAAGAGGGAGTTGTGGACAAGGTCTTTGTTACCGGGTGTTTGAGCGAGCGCTATAAGCCGGATCTGCAAAAGGAGATTCCCAATGTGGACGAGTATTTTGGTACGAGCGAACTTCCTAATTTATTAAAAGCCCTAGGTGCGGACTATAAGCACGAATTAATTGGGGAGCGACTAACAACTACACCAAAAAATTATGCCTATTTAAAGATTGCCGAAGGCTGTGACCGCCCTTGTTCCTTTTGTGCCATCCCCTTAATGCGCGGAAAACACAAAAGCAAACCCATAGAGGATTTGGTTACGGAGGCTGAAAAATTAGCGGCAAAAGGGGTCAAGGAACTTATTCTGATAGCCCAAGACCTTACTTACTATGGCTTGGATTTATATAAAAAGAGGAACCTTGCCGAGCTTTTAAGGGCTTTGGTACAGGTAGAGGGTATCGAGTGGATACGGCTCCATTATGCCTTCCCAACAGGCTTCCCCATGGATGTATTGGAGGTAATGCGGGACGAACCCAAGGTCTGCAATTATTTGGATATTCCTTTGCAACATATTTCCGATAGTATTTTAAAGAGCATGCGCAGGGGTACCACCAAGGAAAAGACGACCCAATTACTTCAGGATTTTAGGAAGGCCGTTCCGGGAATGACCATTAGAACCACCTTGATCGTAGGGTATCCCGGTGAAACAGAGGAAGATTTTGAAACCTTGAAATCCTGGGTGGAGGAGATGCGGTTCGAACGTTTGGGATGTTTTACCTACAGCCACGAGGAAAATACACATGCCTACAATTTGGTCGATGATGTTCCCGAAGAAGTGAAACAGGAACGTGCCAATGAAATCATGGAGATACAGTCCCAAATTTCTTGGGAACTGAATCAGGAAAAAATAGGCAAAACCTTTCGATGCATTATTGACCGTAAGGAAGGAAACTACTTTGTGGGCAGAACGGAGTTCGATTCCCCGGATGTGGACAATGAGGTGTTGGTAGATGCTACCAAGCATTATCTAAAACAAGGCGAGTTTGTAACTATCAAAATTACCGAAGCGGCAGATTTTGACCTTTATGGGGAGCCCCTCTCTGTGTGAGCGCATTTGGACCTTGGTTTTATAGGTTCCTACTAAGGCATTGATTTACGAACTAAGGCTGGCTCAATTTTCTTTTCGTACCATTTTAAGGGTAAACACCCCTAACACCAGCATGATAATCCCCATAATGCCCCAAAGCCACCACTTGTTTTCAAATAAGGGTGATGCTTCAACCGTAGTGTTTTTTGAAATGGGTTCCGGTTTATCCAAAATCAAAGCAGCTACGTTCTCTGGAAGTTTAAAACCGCCTTTTGAAATATCGTAAATTGGGGTTCGGGCATTTTGGTTGCCATAAACCAAAAAGTAGGTAGCAGGTTTGTCAAAACGGGCCAATAGTTTATGGGTATATCCTTTTACCTCAGGTTTGGAAATGGCCAATGGCTCGTTGTCATAGTTATGTACAAGAACCTGTAATCTTTGCGCCAATACCGTTTTAAACTTAAAAGTGTTATCCTCCAACGAGGATAGGGTTCCGGCGGTAAGCGCACTGTAACGGTATCTCCATCCTTTTTCGGTTTTAACACTGTCGGAAACATATGTTATTTCCATAGGTCGATAGTAGTCTACCTTATCCGAAACATCAAGTTTTATATAGCTAATGGGAAGTCGGGCTTTTAAATCGATAGTAATGACGGAATTTTTGTTCTCTTGGATAACGTCAAACGTTTCAATTGCATAATCTCGATATTTTGCGGGAATGATACTATCCAAATTCAAACTAGAATGGACCAAGTTTGGTTGTGAGTCGCTCTTCACCAATAGGCGATAATACCTGTATTTTGCGTTTGGAAAGTTGAGGTGGGTAAAACTGTAGTCCGTTTGATTATTTTTTATGGATAGAATTCTATAATCCTCTAAAACGGTAAACCATTCCTGCTGATTTTGGCTTCCTTCCAGCGTTACGTTCCAATCAAAATTCTCGTCCTTAAAACTGAGCTGAATTTCATTTATACTTTTAGAAGTAGGTATTTCATACGTATAATAATACCCATTTTTATTGGAGGAGCTATTGATCAACTTAAAATCGATTTTTGATAGATCGCCCTTTGAATGCGAAACCTGAAGCAAATAGGGTGCTTCCAAGGTATCAATTTCGGTAACTCCGTAGACTCGAATGTCCGCTAGACCGTTCTGTACATCCGCAAAAAGAGTGTCTGGTAGGGCAATGGAATGCCATTGCTCCGTAATCCCTGACAACCTAATTTGTTTATCGTAATTCTGAATTTGTCCAAAGGAAGCAACACCAAACCCTAGTAAGGCTATGGTTGCTATTTTAGTTCTCGTTCTCATCGGCGATAATTTGTTTGTATTTGTTGTACAGGAATGAAATAACCAACAGCAATATACCCAATGAAACAAAAACAATGGTCTTGGAAATGGTATTCAACGATGCAATATCGTAGAGGAATAGTTTTATCAAGGTTATACCGAACAAGACTATGGCAATAATGCGAAGGTATTTCTGCTTTTTCCAGATGCCAAAAGCAATCAGGAATAGGGAATAGCTGCCCCAGAGAATACTTAATCCCAGTTTATAGGATTGGTTGGACCCAAACAGGTCCATCCAATGCAAGAGTTCGCTACTAAGAATCCATAAAATGGAAACATGCAACAAACTATGGAACGGTATTTCAAACCTCACCCGCATGAAAGGTTGCCGTATCAAGCGGTAAAGTGATACAACCAAAAGGGCAAAGAACGCTATGGCTACATATCTGATATACAGGTTAAAATGGCCCACCTCATAGAATTCGGCAAGATGTTTTGAGATATAACTCTCTCGGAGTTCGCTTGCCAGATATAGTCCCGCTGTAAGGAAAACACCGCCCACCAGTATTCCAAGGCTTAAAGAAATAATGCCCAACACCCTGTTTTTTAATCGCTTACTGTTTATAAATATCAAAGTGGTTATAAAAAATAAGGTATAATTTAAAAGCCAGATATCGCCCTGGTCCCTAATGTTATAATTGTTTTGGGGATAGGTATAGGAACTTTCATCGGTAATCATTACTTCCGACTTTTGAAATAAACCATCGAAATAATATTCTATTTCTAAATAAAAGGAACAATACAATACAAGAAGTAATACCCCTGGAATGGCGAAGGACATGATTTTTGAAAACACCCCCTTTTTACCTTCCGATGACTTATGTTCGAATTTATTATTGATCCAATTAATACCCCCAAACGTGATAAGAAAAACCATCGATGTTAAAAAGGCAGTATTAAATAATGGAATTAATCGTTGGGTATCTGCGGTATAATAATAGGTACTATAGCTTTCGGACCAATCCTGAATAAGGCTTATAAATGCCAATATCATTAGGGGATAGGAAAGGTACTCATAGGTGGGTACCTTTTTTGTACGACCGATATAGAATAACAAGGTTGCTTCCAAAGCCCATAGCAAGGTAACCCAATTACCGTCCAGCTGCACGGGAATGGCTATGGTGATAAAAGTGAGCACAAGTCCGGCGATGAGGAAAAATAGATTTCTATCCGCCATTTTTCTTTTGAACAGTACCAGGCTCACCGCAAAGTGGATTAGCGCATTGACTAACGTAAAAAGTCCTAAAAACTCTTTTCCCGTTTCGTGGAAGGAGAGCAATCCAATACCTAAGCCATAAAAAAGAAAAGAATTGAGCACGAGCATCATGACATCAGAAGCTTTGAACTTTTCAGATTGAATCAGCTTGTAGGCCAAAAATGTTATATAAAAAGTAGCGAAGAATATAAAAATGACTGTAAGGGCCAATGTAAAATGCGCTTCGCGCTGATAAGAGAATGCTGCCCATGCCGCATAAATAAGCCAACTAAACGCAAAAGCGACGTAGTACAATGCTTTCCAATATTTTTTTAGGGAAATAACTAAAATTCCAATATTGATGATGGTGATATATGCGAACAACACTTGGGCATTTCCGGAATCGTTACTTAGTAAAAAGGGGATGGCATAGGCTCCTACCAATCCTATATGAGCTATGATCTGTTTATTGTAATTAAGTGCCGATACTACCCCAAAAACAGTGAATATCAACATGATTCCGAAAGCTATGGGTTGCGGAAACAATCCATAAAGACTATAGGCCGCAAAAGTGATGAAATAAAGGATCGCCAATGCGCCGCTGATAAGAACAGCACTATAACTGGTGTATTTTGCCTTTAGTTTGATACCAAATCCGATCAACCCTAGACCGACCAAATAACCCAAAATAATACGTGTTAAAGGACTGATCAGGTTGTTTTCAATCGAGTACTTTGCACCGATAACCACCCCAATTACCGTAATAAGAATCCCGATTTTATTGATAAGATTCTCACCAATGAACTTTTCAAGATTGGACTTTCCTTTTGGTGTTTTTATTTGCGGTGACGGATTGTTTCTTGGCGGTTCAATATGGGAAACAGTCTCTTTAGATGCAATCTGTGTTGAAAGAGGCGGCATTGGCGCAAGTGGACTCACTTTTTCAACTTCTTCTGGAGAAACCTCCCGAACAACAAATTCTGTCTGTTCTTTTTTAAGTATTTGGATTTCTTTTCGCAGTTGTTCTACTTCCAGATTAAAATCCTGTTGACGTCTTAACAACAGTTCAAGTCTTTCTAAGAGTCTGGAAATTTGCTCATTGTTTTCAGCCATGTTTCATGTTGTTGGCCAGTTCTTAGCTCAAACTGGCTGTAAAAGAACGTCTTTAGGCGCAATTTGTTGGCTTAAAGGATGTTTTAAATTTTCAGCAACCCTTTTGGGCCTTCCAATTCCTACTTATTAATGAGTTAGCTTTCAATAGCATATTACTTTTCAAAATAAAGATAGATGTAAATCGCGGCCCCAAAACTAACGGCATCCGTAGAAGCGAGTCGCCAACCCTCTTTTGCGTGTTCATTCAATTTTTCCTGAATTTCCTTTTGTGAGGACTTTACGATATGCTTGCTGTCCAAGGTCAGCTTACTGTAATAAATGAGGGTCTCAACCTTATATTCAGCCATACTGGTTTTGTTTTTGGACTAATTCACCATGAACAATGCATTGGCAAAAAATAATTTGCCGTTCTCCCAAAAACCTCTAAAAAGAGGGTTGTCTATCATATAAATCACATGGCCCCTGCCCATTCGTTCTGTACCGAAGATAAGGGTTTCCGCAATTTTCTTCTTGGCGTCGCTACCCGCAAATCCGGATACGGGAGTATTTTGGCCTTCAGCAAGATACACGGCATTTCCACCTTCTAGATAATTATAGGAACGGTCTCCCAATTTAAGTGTAAAATAGGGTTCCTCATATCCATAGGCCAAGGGATTCGTAGTATCAACGGTGGTCTTAAATATGGCACCTGTAATGGCGGATTTTATATACTCACGTTCAGAGGTGTCGAATGCCTGTAAGTTGCTGGTTGAATCCTTTTTTTGTTCCTTTTCCTTGATGCCAAACCCTTTTTGTTTCGCCAGGCCGTCCACGGCGCCGCCCATGGCGATCAATTTACCACCTTTGTTTACCCAGTCCTTAATTTTTTCGGCCACTTTTTCGGTCATAAAACTGTAATATCCCCATCCATCGGGCAAAATGAGGATGTCATATTTTGAAAGGTCTACCCGGTTAAAATAGCTCTCGTCCAATACAGAAATAGGATAGTTCAATTGCTGCTCAAAGAAGTGCCATATTTCGCCAAATCGTAACGTTGAGGTAGGCTCTCCAGATAAGACCGCAATTTTTAGTTCTTGGAGCACTTCAACATAGCTAGATCCAAAATCCTTTCCGTTATCCACAAAACCGGTATTGGCCGGGGTAAGTTTTTTTGTATATTTTTTGGAGGCATTATCCAAGATTTGGGTGAAGTCCCCTAAATTTTTATTGTCTGCCCTTACAATGATCAAACTGCCCCTGTCATAGTTGGCGCCGTCCAGACTAAAAGGCTTTTGGGCATACCTTACGCGAACTTTTTTGTTTAGAAGTTCCGCTAGGAATTTGGCATCCTTCATGCTGTTCCAATCCGCTAAATACGCATAACTGTTAGTATTTGCTATACCATAGGTCTCTTTGGAGGATTCATACGGTGACTGTTGAACACTGCTTTCAGTAGCCAGGGCATCCAGACCATAGGCATAGGGCAAGGACCATGCGGTAATATCATAGGTGACGGAATCGCTTAACTTGGCCTTGGGTTCGAATAAAACTTTTGCCAGTGTTCCCTTTGTCTGGTCCGTAGAAACCACTAGGCTATTTTTTGAAGCCCTCAGACTGCCCGAAGAGGAGGTGGTATAATTAAAACCCTTATAACTGGCGTTGCTCCCCGTATTATATTCTATCCCGTGTTGATCTAATAAATTAGCCAGCGCTTCCAGTTTATCGGGATTGCCGTTGAGGATAAAATGCTGAGGTCTAAAATTCTTTTGCTGGTAGAATTTTCTGAATTCGGTGTTCAATCTCCCTACATTTTTACTTGCTACTTCCACAGTAGAGAGTCCGGTGGTATGATGGTGGGCGATACGGTCCTTTAAGGTAAGGGTATCGCCAATACTATTTATAATTCCCAATCCGGCCCGGCCGCTACCCCCTTGTTCGTAGGTCATACCAATACCTCCACTGTAGGTTGGGTAGGTATCGCCATAGCTGGGATATAACAGGTCAAAAACCTCCTTGGTAAAATAGAACCAGCCGTTGGCATCAAAATACTTTGCATGGTTTTTACCGATGGTCTCCTGGAACTCGCGTTGGAAATCCGTAATTACTTCATGATAAGGTTCCGCCGCAGGTGCAAAGTAGTACGGATTGTCCACGCCTTGCTCATGGAAATCTACATGTACATGCGGTAGCCATTTATTGTATTGTTTTAATCGTTGCTGACTTTCCACTTGGGTAAGCCAGGCCCAGTCGCGGTTGAGGTCGAACATGTAGTGGTTGCTTCTTCCGCTCCACCAACCCTCGTGGTGTTCCTTACTATTTGGGTCCACATTGTACGGTGTATTTTTATATTGGTTGTACCAGTTTACGTATCTGTCTCTACCATCCGGATTTATACATGGGTCCATTATTACTACTAAGTCTTCCAGATAGTCCTTTTTGCTCGTCAATAGGTCATAAATGGTTTGCATGGATGCCTCCGTACTAACACTTTCATTGCCATGTACATTATAGCTAAGCCAAACTATGGCCATGTTTGGAGCTCCTTCCCCTTTAACGTTATCTAGATGCGCATTCCTGATTTCCTCCAAATTTTTCATGTTGGATTCCGTCGATATAAAGGCCAATAGTAAGGGCCTCCTTTCATTGGTCTCGCCATAATGCATCAATTGTAGCCTGCTTGGTTCTTGTTGTGCCAAATATTGATAATAGTCCACGACTTGATGGTGCCTGGTAAACTGGGTACCCAATTCATAGCCCAAAAACTCAGAGGGTGATTTTAACTGGGCAAGCAATATGAAGGGAAGCAATAGGAATAAAGAAGATAGAAATTTTTTCATCTGATACTATTTAGTTTTTATCGGGTCAGATGCAATTCGCCAAAATCATCTTGGTAGAAATCAAGATTTGATAGGGCTCATTTCATACAGTGTCGATATAATGTTCAAAAGTCTCAAATCTACCAAATTATTGATAACTTTTATCATGCTAAATGGGGTTTTCGACGATTATATAAACTATTTCATCTAGGCTAATTAACGTATTTTTAGGAACTGTAAGGAAGGAGTGTTTTATATTTACGTGGATTAACTTTTTTATATGGATATTGATTGTTTGCCTTTTCGAAAAACAGGCTATTTTTCTAAATTAATTTGTGATTATATTGAGGAAAAAGAAGCACTTACACCATTATACGATCAATTTCCCAAACTGGAAAATTTTGAAACCCAAATAAGGGGTAAGAAGGCAAGTTTTTCCGCGGCCAAGCGTAAGACCTTGGTAAAAAGCTTGGAGGATCAATATAAGGATATAAAAATCTCCAAGCCAACTTCCGCAAACATACAATCATTAAGCTCCGATAATACCTTTACAGTCACTACGGGGCATCAACTTAACCTATTCACGGGACCCCTCTATTTTCTTTATAAAATCGTATCCACGATCAACCTCGCAAAGGTTTTAAAGGAGAACTATACCGATTACCATTTTGTTCCGGTTTATTGGATGGCAACGGAAGACCATGATTTTGATGAAATAAACTACTTCAATTTTCGGGGTAAGAAAATTCAATGGAACAAAGAGGTCTCTGGAGCTGTAGGCCGATTGTCAACGGAGGGTTTGGATGAAGTATTTGAAATTTTTTCGCTCGGCGTTGGGGGTAGTAAAAATGCCACGTATCTAAAGGAGCTTTTCGCTAAGGCGTACTTGGAGCATAAAACATTGACCGCAGCCACTAGATTTTTGGCCAATGAACTTTTTAAGGAACAAGGCCTGGTAATTATAGACGGGGATGATGAAAGCCTTAAGGAACTGTTGGTTCCTTACGTAAAAAAGGACATTTTTGACCACGTATCCTTTGAGAAAGTATCGGATAAAATAGAGGAAATTCTGCAAATTGATGCGGATTATCCTATTCAGGTAAACCCTAGGGAAATCAATTATTTTTATTTGAAAGACGATATTCGCGAAAGAATAATAGAACAGGAGGGTACTTATTTTGTAAACGATACCCAGTTATCGTTTTCCAAGGAGGAATTGGTTGCCGAGTTGGAAGAGCATCCGGATCGGTTTTCCCCTAACGTGGTTGCAAGACCTTTGTATCAGGAAGTTATTTTACCCAATTTGTGCTATATAGGCGGAGGCGGGGAATTGGCCTATTGGCTGGAGCTAAAATCGTCCTTTGAAGCGATGAACGTACCATTTCCCATACTTTTACTTCGTAATTCGGCCTTGGTCATCACCAAAAAACAAAACGAAAAGTTGCAAAAACTGCATGTTTCCCATAGCGATATTTTCTTGAAGCAACATAGTTTGATCAATAAGAAAATCAGGGAAATATCCAATATCGATATCGATTTTACGCCTCAAAAACAACTATTGGAGAATCAGTTTAAGGGTATGTACGAACTTGCCGAAAAAACGGACAAGTCCTTTTTAGGTGCGGTAAAGGCACAGGAGGTGAAACAAAAGAAGGGGCTTGATAATTTGGAAAAGCGATTGCTTAAGGCCCAAAAAAGAAAATTGGAAGACCATGTGGTACGTTTGACCGATATTCAGAATCAACTGTTTCCCGGTCAGTCCCTTCAGGAACGACAATTGAACTTCTCCGAACTCTATTTGGAATACGGAGAGGAATTGATTCCCATGCTTCTAAAGAACTTGAATCCTTTGGATTTGAATTTCATGGTGATTAAAATCGTTTGACAATTAACTTTCCACAGAATTATTAGAAAATAATGGCTCGAGAAAGTTGCGGCAAACCAAATTAAAGAAATGCACGATATAGATATAGATATGGTTGAAATGACCCTTGACGTGGTCAAATATGCCATCAACAGAATCACCCAGACCAATCCAGAGTTGGGTAAACCAAAAACTGAGGCCGAACTTCGGAGATTGGTTGGGGAAACAGTCACCAATAAGGGAATAGGAGGGGAGAAGGCTTTTGAGCTGTTTAGGCAAGTTCTGGTAAAAGCTACGGTGCCTATTGACCACCCTAGACATTTGGCTTTTGTTCCTGCATCACCAACCCGGGCCGCTATTTTGTTCGATTTGGTGACATCGGCGTCGAGCATCCACGGGGCCTATTGGATGGAAGGTGCAGGTGGAATTTTTTGTGAGAACGAGGCCATGAAGTGGTTGGTTTCACTTACGGGTATGCCGGAACCTGCTTTTGGCGTTTTCACCAGTGGGGGAACTGCCGCCAATTTATCGGCTATAGTCACGGCGAGGGAAAAATGGAGAAAGAATCCAAGAAACATACATCAAAAGGGAATTTTAATTACTTCCATAGGAGCGCATTCATCTATCAAGGCCATGGCCAAGGTGATCGATGCGGATGTTTTGCTGGTAGCGTCCGAAGATGCCATGAGTCAATCGGCCTTGGAAGCGTTTTACGACAAATTAACGGTAACCGAAAAAGCAAGGGTTTTTGCCGTTGTGGCCACAGGGGGAACTACAAATGCCGGAATTATCGATGAGTTGGATGGAATTGCAAACTTCTGTCTTTCCAAAAACCTCTGGTTTCATGTGGATGCGGCCTACGGTGGTGGTGCGCTTGCCTCAAAATCGGTTCGTCATTTGTTCAAAGGAGTAGAACGGGCGGACAGTGTTACCATTGATCCCCATAAGTGGTTGTTTTCTCCCTATGATTGTGGTGCGGTCATTTATAAGAATCCCGAAGAGGCAAAGGAGGCCCATGCCCAAGAAGGTTCCTATTTGGAAATTTTTAAGGATGAAGGTGCGCATGGATTTAATCCGTCCGACTATCAAATCCAATTGACCAGACGTTTGCGAGGTCTACCGCTTTGGTTTTCCTTGGCGACTCATGGTACTGAAAAATATGAGTGGGCTGTAGAGCAGGGCATCAAATTAACAAAAATAGCTGGAGAGCTCATAGAAAAAAATCCATTAACGGAATTGGTCAGGGAACCCAGTCTTTCCTGTGTATTGTATAGGAGAATTGGCTGGTCCGCAGAAGATTATAGAAACTGGACCTATAGGAACCACGAAGCTGGCTTTGCATTGGTGACGCCTACCAAGTGGAAGTCTGCCAACGGCTACGAAACCGTATCCCGATTTTGTTTTATCAATCCGGATACAACGCAAAAGGATATTGAGGATATTTTAAAAAGTATGGAGTAGCGGGGAAACTAGGGAACCAAAAACTCACCCTTCCAATCATCTTCTTTTGCATAGGCTATTCGTAAGTGATGCGGTCTTTTTAGCCTTAGGTATTCGATTCTGAACGGCTCAATTTCAATCATACAAAAGAAATGATCACCCGTTAGATATTCCAAGTTGTCGGGATTTTTTAAAGTGCTTCCCGGAGCGGTCTCCGTTGTGTAGTCCTTCTTGTTGCTTTCGGGGATTTCCTTCCACATGGTTTGAAGTTTGCTTTCATCGGTTACTACCGAAGCAAGTCCTTCAATTTTCACTTGCAATAGTTTATCGGGATGATAGAACAAAAGACTTACATTGGGGTTTTCGGTAATGTGTATCACCTTTTTGGAACGCTTATCCGTATAAAAACAAAGATGTCCATTTTCAAATACATGTCTAAGGACCACGGTCCGTAATCGTGGTAATTTGTCAACTCCAACCGTGGCAAATGTCCCAAATCTAAACGGGTGCCCTTTTTCGTCAACACCTTTTTTCAGTTCTCCTTGAAGTTCGTTCCAAAAACTGTCCATCATTTTTATTTATAAAAATACAAAAACATGGTAGGGTTTTTTAGGGCCTGGTTGTTATTAATACAAATTGCTATGAAAAAGAAAGTTTAGTTGATGATTCATTTTTAGGTTGGTTTTTGATTTTAATTAGTAAGCTCGGGGTGGTTCCCGAGCTTTTCTTTTTATTAATGTAAGGTTTTAGAGGTTATATCGACCAATTGATCAGGAATGCAAAATGCTATGAAAAAGAAATTTTTCAGTATTGTATTCCAATTAGGTTGGTTGAAAAGGCCCGGTATTCGCCGGGCTTTTGTTGATTTATTTCAAAATATTGGTTACAAATTCAATTTGTAGGAATGTATTTAAAATATTTATTTCCAGTATTTTAAAATATTTTATATAAAGTGGTAATTGAATTATTGTACTTTATAGTCCAAACGCATCGTTATGGACGCAGTCTTGTTTTTAGAGTCGGTATTATACGCGCCGCCCCAAGAATAATCCTCCCCGGAATTTTGTCCGGTAATTTGAAAGACCCCCATTTTGGCCGATACCAAATCGCCTAAAGTACTACCTGAATTTTCCGCAATTTTTTCCGCTCTCAACCGGGCATCCTCGGTAGCCTTGGAAATCATTTCTATTTTAAGATCGGCCAATTTGGTGTAATAATATCTTGGCGGGTAACTGTTGAACTGCACCCCTTTATTCAAAAGTTCGGTTATTTCCCTTGATACGTTTTCCACCAGAATTACATCCTGGGACTCAATTTTGACCGTTTGGGTAAGTTGATAACCCCTAAAGATACTTCCTACATAATTGCCATTTTCATATTTATTGTCTCTCAGCTCGGTAGTCTGGACGCTATTGAATATAATCTGTTCGGCCTTGATACCTTTTGAGGTCAAGTATTCCTTTACAATGTTTTTATCGCTGTTCAGTTGGTCAAACGCCGATTTTAATACGGTATTGGTTGTTGAAAAATGGCCTTCCCATACAATAAGGTCCGATGTAAAGTTTTCATTGCCCAAACCTGTAACCGAAATTATCTGTGCAGGGCTGGCGCGCCTAACATAGGCATTGCCCAGGAAATAGGCGGCGATTACGATGGCGGCCCCAAAAATTATAGCTGAAATATGTTTCAAATCAATTGTTTTTAAATAATGATAAATATACCAAAAGATAGTTTTCAAAAAACTTCAAATTACTATTTTTGCCCATGCAAAATAATGTTCTGATACTAGATTTTGGCTCCCAGTACACACAACTCATCGCTAGAAGGGTCAGGGAACTGAATATTTTCTGTGAAATAAAGCCTTTCAATAAGCCACCGGATGATTTATCCGAATATAAGGCGGTCATACTTTCAGGTTCACCCCATTCCGTGAGGGCGAAGGATGCCCCGCACCCTGACCTTAGCAACATAAAAGGGAAAAAGCCACTTTTGGGGGTTTGTTACGGGGCACAATACCTTGCCCATTTTAATGGCGGCAATGTTGAAAAATCCAATACAAGGGAGTATGGCAGGGCCAATTTGGCCAAAATACACGAAAAGGATCCTTTTTTGAACAATATTGGTGTTGGAAGCCAAGTATGGATGAGCCATGCAGATACGATAAAAAGCCTCCCGGAGAACTCGACTTTATTGGCCAGTACACACGATGTTGAAAACGCTGCGTACAAATTTATAGGGGAGGATACCTACGGAATACAATTTCACCCAGAGGTATATCATTCCACCGACGGAAAACAGATCCTAGAAAACTTCTTGGTGAACATTGCCAAAGTAGAACAGACCTGGACGCCCGCCGCCTTTGTAGAGACCACGGTTGCGGAACTAAAAGCCAAGATTGGGGATGACAAGGTGATTCTGGGACTTTCCGGTGGGGTGGATTCTTCCGTAGCTGCGGTGCTGTTGAACAAAGCTATAGGTGACAATTTGCACTGTATTTTCGTAAATAACGGCCTTCTTAGAAAGAACGAGTTTGATGATGTACTGCATCAGTACAAGGATATGGGCCTAAATGTAAAGGGGGTCGATGCTTCGGCACGCTTTTTGGACGCCTTGGAAGGGGAAAGTGACCCGGAAAAGAAAAGAAAAATTATAGGTAGGGTATTTATAGAGGTTTTTGACGATGAGGCCCATAAGGTTGAAAATGCCAAATGGTTGGCGCAGGGAACCATTTATCCAGATGTGATTGAATCGGTTTCCGCCACAGGGGGACCTTCGGCAACGATCAAAAGTCATCATAACGTGGGAGGTTTGCCAGATTTTATGAAATTGAAGGTGGTCGAACCTTTAAAGATGCTATTCAAGGACGAAGTTCGTAGGGTAGGTAAAAGTATGGGATTGGAAGCAAACCTGTTGGGAAGACATCCATTTCCCGGTCCAGGATTGGCAATACGAATTTTGGGAGATATAACTCGGGAAAAAGTGGCAATTTTACAGGAAGTAGACCATATTTTTATACAAGGTTTAAAGGAATGGGGACTTTATGATCAGGTGTGGCAGGCCGGAGCCATGCTTTTACCCGTAAATAGTGTAGGGGTTATGGGAGACGAGCGCACCTATGAAAAGTGCGTTGCCTTGAGAGCCGTGGAGAGTACGGACGGTATGACCGCGGATTGGGTAAATTTACCGTATGAGTTCTTACAAAAGACTTCGAACGATATTATAAACAAAGTGCCCGGTGTAAATAGGGTGGTGTACGATATAAGCTCTAAACCGCCGGCGACCATAGAATGGGAATAATATGAAAAATGTAGTCAAGATATTTTTTACCGTTTGTTTTAGTGTTTTTTTGGGATGCAAGGCCCTAGGCCAAAAATTTACGACCCATGCTGTAAAGCAGAACGAAACGTTATACAGTATTGCCAAACAATACGGTGTTTCCCAGGACGAAATTCTAAAATATAACAAGGAACTTAAAAATGGGGAGTCCTTGGGAATCAACACCATATTGGTAATTCCAAGTGCAAACGGTAAGGTGGTCGATACAAAGCCAAAGGGACCCGAAAAGGGCCAACCGGCAAATGGTGAAGTAGCAGAACTTGTCAACAGGATCATGAACGATTCCGTTGTCAAAAGGGAGCCCATTGGATTCGTGGAACATAAGGTGAAGAAAAGGGAAACCTTGTACGGTATTGCGAAGGAATATGGCGTAACGGAAGAGGAAATAAAAAAATACAATACACAATTATATGCCGCCCAACTGGATCGCAAAATGGTGATTAAAATTCCTAAATATAGGAAGGTAAAGGAACCTCAGAACACCATTGATGTAGGAGATTATGAGAAATACATCGTAGAGTCAAAGGAAACGCGGTGGAGCATTGCCAATAAATACGGGATTACCATCGATAGCCTCTTGGTATTAAATCCGTCACTTTCAAAAACTTCGAATTACCTTCAGGAAGGTTACGAGCTATTACTTCCAAAGATTGCGGGTTCCACGGTAGAAAATCAGGAAACGCAATTATTTATATCCTATACGGTTCCCCCAAAGATGAATTTTTACAGGCTTGAGCAGGAATTTGGGGTAAAATCCGATGAAGTGGTGCGATTGAACCCAGAGATAACCGAACGTGGGGGACTCAAGGAAGGCATGATAATAAGGTTGCCCGAAAAAAGATTAGATCCCGGGGAAATTAATACCGATAATTATATTTTTTACGAAGTAAAACCCAAGCAGAACGAGTTTCGTTTGACACGAAAGTTTGGTATGTCCTGGGAAGAATTGATTAAGCTTAACCCGGAACTTAGGGATGGTCTCAAAGCCGGAATGGTCCTTAAACTACCCAAAAATCAAGTGGGAGAATTTGAGGTTCGGAATTCCTTGGTATTGGACAAGATCAACCTTATGGATAGCATCAATGTTGAAAACAGGCCCAAGATAATGTTTCTATTGCCGTTTAGGTTGGATAAATTGGATTTGAACGATACCGAAACGGTTGAGTGGACCATACAAAACAGAAACAGTCTAAAATACAGTCTAGGTCTCTATTCGGGCGCATTGATAGCGTTGGATTCCATTAAATCCTTGGGTGTGTCCGTTGATGTGAAAACCTTTGACAATCGTCTAGATCTTCAGAGAACAAAGGAACTTTTACAGCGGGAAAACTTAGGGTCTTACAATGCTATTTTTGGCCCTTTGGATGTGCTTTCCCTTAAAGAGGCTTCAACGCAGGCTGCAGGCTACAACCTGCCCGTTATTGCCCCAGTCCCTGCCAATAGCGACATCAGTTTGGGAAACGTTTTTTTCTCCTACACGCCAGAGCAGACCTTAAGGGAGCACATGCTCAAATTTGTTCTTGAAAAACGCGTGGATGAAAATATCATCATCATCGCAGATGCAAAACACAAGGTCGTAAAGGATTCCATTTTAAGAAAATTCCCAACTGCTAAAATAATTACGGTTAAGGAAGAGGAAAAAAACATTGGTATCAATCGAGATAAGTTGGAGCTTCAATTGTCCAAGGAAACCGAGAATTGGGTATTTGTGGAATCGGATAATTTTAAACTGATATCCAGTGTGGTTTCCATTCTGAATTCCTTTCATAATTCCGTTTTGGACATAGAGGAGCCTAATGCCAAAAAGATTCGGGTACGCATGTTTACTACGGATAAGAACAATGCTTTTGACAACGATGTTATTTCAAGCACACACCTGTCCAATCTAAGGTTTACCTATCCATCCGTATATAGGGAAGCTCCGTCGGATTCCTTTGAAAAAAGATACAAGGCGCGTTTTGGTGTTGTGCCAGATAGATTTGCGGTCAGGGGTTTTGATGTGACTTTTGACCTTCTTCTAAAACTGGCTTATAAGAACGATTTGTTGGATGTTTCCAAGTTTATTGGGGAAACCCAATACAGTGGTAGCAAATTCGACTACGAGAAGGATATTTCATCCGGATATTTTAACAAGGCCTCTTATATCATGGGGTATGAAAATATGTATATTAAGGAATTGGAGTAGTACAACTTGCCAGTGCTTCGTTGTCTTTCCAACATTAATGCCCCAATCCATTTGGAAATGAGGAGATGCATATTGGTACTTAGCCTTCTATTCACCTTTTCCCCCTCTTTTATATGGGCTCAGGAAGAAACTCCTTGGTCGTCCAATTTTAGGTTGCAATGGAAAGATTTTAAAGGGGAAATCCCTACAGGGGCAAATGCCGCTGCTACCACGGCGAGTGGAATCAGTTATAATTTTTCCTCTAGTTACGAAAATGGGCAAATGGTAGTGAATTACAGGGTGCAATCCTTTTTTTACCCCACTAAATCTTGGTATAGGCCCCAAATTTGCAACGATGTGACCTTGCTTCACGAACAATTACATTTTGATATCTCTGAGGTATTTGCTAGAAAAATGGCCAAAGAAATGTCCGAAACAGAGTTCACAAAAAACATCAAGCAAGAAGTTAGGCTACTTTACAAACGGATTTTAAAGGAGTTGGATGCATTTCAAAGGCGGTATGATTTGGAAACCGATTTTTCCCGAAACATCGAGAAACAAAAACTCTGGCAAAAACAAATAAGTAGTTTCTTAGGAAATTAGGAAATACCTTAATTGCCTAAACAGGCCACCCGTAAATTGAAAACGGACCTTTTTTTGTTTTGGACTAAAAAAGCCCTTACGGTCAGTAAGGGCTTTTAAATTAGTTTTGAAGTTTTTTAGACGTCACAAATAGTAACACCCTGCTTTAATGCGGCTATTTTATCTTCCCAGCTAGGGACGAATTCCTGTGCCACATGGCCGGTATATCCGGTTTCTAAAATAGCTTTCATGACCGCGGGATAGAATATCTCCTGTGTTTCATCAATTTCATGCCTTCCTGGATTCCCACCCGTGTGATAATGACCGTAATATTGATGGTAATCCTGTATGTTTCGAATAATATCACCCTCCATGATCTGCATGTGGTAAATATCATAAAGCAACTTAAAATTGTCCGAACCAATAGTCTCACACAGTGATACGCCCCATTCAGATTTATCGCACATGTAATCCTTATGGTTTACCTTACTGTTTAAAAGTTCCATTTGAATGACCACACCATGTTCCTCTGCCATAGGGATTATTTCCTTAAGTCCTTTGGCGCAGTTTCTCAGACCTACCATGTCGTTCATACCGTTTCTATTTCCGCTAAAACAAATAAGGTTGGTGTAGCCTCCTTCGGCGACCAAGGGAATGACACGTTTATAATCTTCTATAAGTTCTTTATGGTATTGCGGATCGTTCCATCCTTTTTCGATACCAAGACCTGCTCCCCAACACATAGAGGCATGGATATTATATTTCTTTAGCAATGGAAATTGTTCCGCATCCACCAAATCTATAGCCCTAATATCCAGTTTGTTCAACTCTTGTAAAAACGTTTCGAAAGGGATAGAGCCATAGCACCAATAGCAAGCACTATGGTTGATATTATGCTTAAGCTTAAAAGGTTTTTCAGAAAGGTTGGTTTCCGTAACTGTTTTGGCAGAAGCCATAAAACCAACGGAAGCGGCAGCAGATGTACCTATAAAGTCTCGTCTTTTCATCTGTTAATTTTTAAAGTGCAGATGCAATAGGCAATTAAAATCCTTTCAATGAAAAGATTTTAAAAAGCCTATTTCATATTGATTATTTAAGTTGATTTTCTAAAGATAATTTTTTTAGCTTTAAAAAATGGAATTAAAACCCGATAACCAAAAATTAATTGAATTGGCACATTATAGAATGCCCTACGGAAAATATAAAGGCCGCTATTTGGTGGACTTGCCTGAGCCTTATCTGGTTTGGTTCCAACAAAAAGGGTTTCCTGACGGAAAATTGGGAGAATTATTGCGTTCTATGCTGGAAATCAAAACAAATAGTTTAGAAACCTTAATTAGGGGAATCCAAAAACATTTTCCAAAGGAAAGTCCCTAAGTTTTATTCTCAATTTGTACTTTTGTGTCCCGTAACATAGAAATCGCAAAATGGCACAAACCAAATACATCTTCGTTACGGGAGGCGTTACTTCATCCCTGGGAAAGGGTATCATTGCCGCATCTTTGGCAAAACTGCTTCAATCCAGAGGATATAAAACAACCATTCAAAAATTAGACCCCTACATCAATGTGGATCCCGGTACGCTCAACCCTTACGAACATGGTGAATGCTATGTTACGGATGATGGCGCGGAAACCGATTTAGATCTTGGCCATTATGAGCGTTTCTTAAATGTGAGAACATCCCAGGCGAACAATGTGACCACGGGAAGAATCTACCAAAGCGTCATAGAGAAAGAGCGAAGAGGGGAATTTTTAGGGAAGACCGTTCAGGTAGTGCCACATATCACCAACGAGATCAAGGAGCGGGTACAAGTGCTGGGAAACAGTGGTGAATATGATATCGTTATTACAGAAATTGGGGGAACTGTTGGGGATATCGAGTCCTTGCCCTATATCGAAGCGGTACGTCAATTGTTATGGGAGCTGGGCGATAACAATGCCATAGTGGTTCATTTGACCTTGGTACCTTATTTATCGGCCGCAGGGGAACTAAAGACCAAACCCACGCAACATTCAGTAAAGACCTTGATGGAAAGTGGTATAAAGGCCGATATATTAGTTTGCAGGACAGAGCACAAAATTTCCGATGATATAAAGGATAAATTGGCCCTTTTTTGCAATGTAAAACGAGAGGCCGTTATTCAAAGTATTGATGCTTCCACCATTTATGATGTTCCCATATTAATGCAAGAGGAGGGACTGGATACGGTCACGCTGCAAAAATTGGCATTGCCCAACACCAATGAACCGGACCTTACCAATTGGAAGGAATTCTTGGAGAGACATAAAAACCCAAAGAACGAAGTAACAATAGGTTTGGTAGGTAAATACGTAGAACTTCAAGATTCCTATAAATCGATTTTGGAAGCCTTTATACATGCGGGTGCCAAAAACGAGGTGAAAGTAAATGTGCGGTCCGTCCATTCCGAATATATTTCGGCCACGAATATTGAAAGTAAACTAAAGGGCCTTGATGGTATTTTAGTTGCTCCAGGATTTGGAGAGCGTGGGATAGAAGGGAAAATACAGGCCGTAAACTATGCCAGAACCAATAAAATTCCCTTTTTGGGAATTTGTTTGGGCATGCAGATGGCAGTTATTGAATATGCCAGAAATGTGCTGGGTCTTAAAGAAGCCAGTTCTACCGAAATGAATCTGGATACACCAGATCCTGTAATCAGCCTCATGGAGGAACAGAAGTCCATTACGGATAAGGGCGGAACCATGAGACTTGGAGCATGGGATTGTCAATTAAAAGAAGGAAGTCTGGTACAGAAAGTCTACGGTGGTGCCGTCGAAATTTACGAGAGACATCGCCATCGGTATGAATTCAACAATAAATACAAAGCGGATCTGGAAACTGCCGGTTTGGTTGCATCGGGTACCAATTCCAAAACCAATCTGGTAGAAATTGTGGAGTTGAAGGACCATCCATGGTTTATAGGAGTTCAATATCATCCGGAATACAAGAGTACCGTAGCCAGTCCACACCCATTATTCGTTGGTTTCGTAAAGGCCGCTTTGGTACACAAAAAGTCACAAACTAATGCCAGTATGGCATAAACTACATAATTGGGCATATATTTGCTCCTTGATAACCAAAAAATTACTGCACATATTATATTTAAATGGAAGAGAAGAAACTAGATGTAAAGTCTATCATTGGTTTTGTACTGATTTTCGGGATCTTGATTTTCATGTTCTATCAAAACAAACCTACTCCAGAAGAACTTGAGGCGCAGAAAGCCAAACAGGAGCAGATAGATGCTGCGACCGAGGAGATAACATCCCCTGAAAACCAAATCGTAGACGATACGCCTACTGTAGATTTGAACGATTCCACAGCGATTGCCGGATACAAAAGTCAAATTGGGGCCTTTGGATTTACCACACCAAAAGGGGGTACTACCGTCTTGGAGAACGAGGTCCTATATTTGGAAATCAGTAATAAAGGTGGTCATGTGGTGGAGGCCAGAATGAAAAACTTCGTCACCTATGATTCTGTTCCCGTTTATTTGGTCAAGGATAGCAATTCTGCCTATGCCATTGATTTTTCTACTACGGATAATAGGGTCTTAAATACTAAGGACTTATTCTTTGAACCTTCGTTGACCAAATCGGGAGAAAACCAGGTTCTCTCCATGAAAGCCAAAACTGCCAATAACCAATTTTTGGAATATAGGTATGAGATGAAGCCAAATGAATATTTGGTAGATTTTTCTGTACGTACCCAAGGTTTGGATAGAATCCTGAACAGTAGCAAACCTGTTACATTTGATTGGAGGATGAAGGGTATCAGACATTCCAAAAGTATTGAATATGAAAACAGGTATACCCGTTTGACCTATAACCACGAAGATGGTAAGTTAAGCAAACTTTCTGCCGGCGGCGATGATGAGGAAACAGAAGAGGACATTAAATGGATTTCTTACAGACAACATTTCTTTAGCTCTATTCTGGGAACGGACGAACCTTTTAAAACTGGGGAGTTGAAATCCCAAGATTTGGTGAAGGAAGAAAGCAGGACCTTTGGTTTTACCAAGAATTATACGTCAATACTACCTTTGGAAATTAAGGGAGGGGAAATCTCCAAAAATATGTACCTCTACTATGGCCCAACGGATTTAGAAGTACTCTCCAATTACAAAGATTTGAAGTTGGCGGATTCCATTCCTTTTGGTTGGGGAATTTTTGGATGGATAAATAGATATTTCTTTACTCCGTTCTACTCATGGTTGAGCACCTATTTTCCATATGGTATTGCTATTATCATCATGACCATTCTAGTGCGGTTGGCCATGTCACCTGTGACCTATAAATCCTATTTGTCCCAGGCAAAGATGAAGGTATTAAAACCGGAAATCAATGAATTGAACGAGAAGTACAAGGACAATGCCATGAAAAAGCAGCAGGAAACCATGAAATTATATGGTAAGGCCGGGGTTAGTCCCATGAGCGGCTGTGTCCCGGCATTTTTGCAAATGCCCATTTTCTACGCCCTGTTCATGTTTTTCCCAACATCCTTTGCATTACGGCAAAAATCCTTTTTATGGGCGGATGATTTATCCTCATTTGATACCATTTACCAATTCCCAGAGGGTTTCTCCATTCCTTTTTATGGTGATCATGTGAGCCTTTTCCCTATTTTGGCATCTATTGCTATATTCTTTTATATGATGATGACCACAGGTCAGAACATGCCCACCCAACCCGGAATGCCCAATATGAAGTTCATCATGTATTTAATGCCTTTTATGATGTTGTTCTTCTTTAACAACTATGCCAGTGGTCTTAGTTTATATTATTTCGTTTCTAACTTGATTACCATTGGAATCATGTTGGTCATTAAGAACTTTATATTGGATAATGATAAAATCCATGCCCAGATTCAGGAAAACAAAAAGAAACCTAAGAAAGAAAATAAGTTTCAACGTAAAATGCGGGAAATGATGGAGCAGGCAGAAGCCCAAAAAAAGAAATAGATTTCCTTTAAATTGTATAAAATGAAAAGCCTCTACTAAAATAGTAGAGGCTTTTGCCATTGATTAAGGTTTGGTTTGGTAAGATTTGGGGATGTAAATATGGCGTATTAGTTTCCTAAAAAAAAAAAAGGGTTGTCAAGTAGGGTTATTTGTATGCTAATGAATAATAAGCTGATGTTAAAAATGAAAGGATTCGTTTAATTAGGTTCCCATTGGATATTTAGATCGTAATGCCGTCATATTTAGAAACCCAATAAATTAAAAAAAGCCGCTTCATGCGGCTTTTTAAACTTTGATATATTTTTAATTACTGGTGTCCGGTATCAACACTTTATTGATGGCATGAATAACACCATTATTGGCTTGTACGTCCACGGCAATAATTCCAATATCGGTATTACCTGACCCATCCGTTATCGTCACGTTGTTTTCAGAATCAATACTAAAGGAAAGCGTGTCCCCTTCCAAAGTAGCGGGAGAAACCAAACTATCGCTCAAATCACCGGAAACAATATTTGCTCTAGCAATGACATGATGGTTTAGTACAGCGGTTAAAACATCTCCACTAGGTACTTCGGAAAGTGCGGCAAAAGCATCGTTCACTGGCGCAAAGACCGTGAAAGGGGCCGGTGCCTCAGCAGAGGTACTTAATACGGATACAAAATCAGGTTGGCCTTCGCTGGTAAGTGCGCCAACCAACGAGCTAAAGTTAGGGTCGGCCGTTGCGAATGTAACTACGGTAGGTAAATCTATGACGGCATCCACGGCATGTATTATTCCGTTCGTCGCTACAATATCGGCCGCAGTAACTGTACTTGTACCGTTTATCTGTACACCATCATCTACATTAATGTACAGACTTAAGTTATCACCATCCATATTGGTAGCTAAACTATTCACATACATATTGGTCAAACTTCCAGAAGCTGCCGCGGTCCCTGAAATTACATGATTGGATAATATCGCATTTAAATCATTTCCATCTGGATTGATAAAGCTGGCAAATGCCGTGTTTAGAGGTGCAAAAACAGTATAATCTGTTTCAGAATCGGAAAGTAAGTTGGTAAAAGTTGTATTTCCATCTGTGGTAAGAGCTCCTACTAATGAAGATAGGTTTGGATTTGCTACTGCGTGGTCGACTATATTAGGTAGGCCAATAACCGAATTTACAATATGTACCACACCATTAATTGCCTTGTTATCCGCAGAGGTTACTTCTGAAATCCCATTAATTTCAACACCACCTTCGGTATTTATGAAAAGGCTAAGGTTACTATCATTAGGGCCGGCTGTTGATAGTGAAGAAACATAACCCGTGGTAAGGTCTGTAGATAAATTGGTGCCACTTACTACATGGTTTAATAACACTTGTGTAAGAACTTCAACAGGTACGTCGTCAAGACTGGCAAAATTGTTTGCGGTCAAGAAAGCTTCAAAGGCGTCATTGGTAGGAGCGAAAACGGTGTAAGGACCTGCATCGGCCAATACGGCGGGTAAATCACCATTAGCGGCTACTAGCGCGTCCACTAAAATGCTTAGGTTTGGTACCGAGATTGCCAAATCCGTAATGGAGCTTAATAAAACGTCACTTAACGCGTCCAAAGCAGCTTGGGGTATTAGAACCTTATCAATAATATGCACAACACCATTCTCAGTTTGTATATCAGCAGTAGTAACTGTTGCCATTTCTCCCGCCGCGTCTGTAAAAGAAACACCTCCAACTAAACTTACGCTTAAGTTTTCGCCTTGGACGGTGGTGATTGTTTGGCCTTCCTGAAGCTGATCGGAAGTAACCGCCGCTCCTGAAACCAAATGATACGTTAGTATAGTGGCCAATAAATCTTGTAATTGTTCGCTAGTAAAATCATCAAGGGAATCAAATCCGTCCAATCGATTCAACAAATCCGTAAAAGCTTCATTTGATGGTGCCAGTACCGTAAAATCAATGTCCTCATTGCTTAAGGTGGTAATCAAGTCATTATTGGCACTTTCGTCTGCTTTGGATAAGGCAGAAACCAATGAGCTTAAGGAACTTGTTGCTTGTGCAGTTTCGACAATGTTGTCATTTTCAATTATAATTGGACCTGGTTGATCGTCGTCACTACATGAAAGGAAAAATGCCACCATCAAGAGCAAAATGGAGGGCTTCATAAATCTTTTAAAAGTTTTCATATCAATTTGTTTAAGTATTTTTATGCAAAATTAAACAATATAATGTTGTTGAAATTAAAGATTTGTTAAAATTGACTTGGTTATTAACATGGTTTAGGTTGTTTTTTTGGTTTGAACGCACATAATTTGGGGTGTTTTTGGCTTCTTCTTTTCTGTCTTATCAATAATATTTTTTATTAAACTTTAACATAAACCTTTGATTTAAAATGCGCTTATGGTATCGGTTTCAAAATTTTAGAGCTTTCTGACTAACATGTAAAGACATTTTAATATACTTCCCTGAATTATTATAATAGTAATCCGGTATTCTAATTTTGTACTTTTGTTACGTCAAATAGGTCATCATGAAAAAAGTAGTAGTTGGACTTTCCGGGGGAGTAGATTCCAGCGTGGCTGCCTACCTTTTAAAGGAACAGGGTTATGAAGTCATTGGCCTTTTTATGAAAAATTGGCACGATGATTCCGTAACTATCTCTGAAGAATGTCCATGGTTGGAGGATAGCAATGATGCACTTATTGTTGCTGAAAAACTGGGTATTCCTTTTCAAACTGTGGACCTGAGTGCCCAGTACAAGGAAAGGATTGTGGACTATATGTTCCGTGAATATGAAATGGGACGCACTCCTAACCCGGATGTACTTTGTAATAGGGAAATCAAATTCGATGTTTTTCTCAAAATTGCCATGGAGTTAGGTGCGGATTATGTTGCAACGGGCCATTACTGCAGAAAAGGTACGCTTGTTAATTCCGATGGTACGGAAACCTATCAGCTTTTGGCCGGTAAGGATAAAAACAAGGACCAGTCCTATTTTTTGTGCCAACTTTCCCAAGAACAATTGTCAAGGACATTGTTTCCAATTGGGGAGTTGACCAAACCCGAAGTACGGCAAATTGCCGCTAAAATGGATTTGATTACGGCCGATAAAAAAGACTCGCAAGGCCTGTGTTTTATAGGAAAAGTTCGTCTTCCCGAATTTTTGCAGCAACAATTAAAACCCAAAAAAGGTAAAATTATAGAGGTTGCCTCAACAGAAAGTAAATATAATCAGGTTGTACCGCACTTTTATGATAAGGTTTCCGAACTTGAGTTTTTCGCAAAAAAGCCCAAGTACACCCTATCGGATGGTAAAGTGGTAGGGGAGCACCAGGGAGCCCATTATTTTACCAAAGGGCAGCGTAAAGGGCTACATGTAGGGGGGACCAAAGAGCCGTTGTTCGTTATTGAAACCGATGTTGACGAGAATGTGATTTATACAGGACAAGGAAAATCGCACCCTGGACTTTATAGGAGAACTTTGTTCGTTCAGGAGTCGGAAATACATTGGGTCAGACCAGATTTACGCTTAAAAACCGATGAAAGCTTATCCGTTAAGGCAAGGATCAGGTATCGCCAAGAACTTCAAAATGCCATTCTTTATAAAATTGAAAATGGATTGTATGTGGATTTTGAGGAAGAGCAATCGGCCATAACGGAAGGCCAGTTTGTGGCTTGGTATCAGGATGATGAGCTTCTAGGTTCCGGGGTTATTTCATAAAGGTTATTGGGATTATCAAAGTCAAAACATCCAAAATTTGAATCAATGCAGAATAGGATTACAGAATTATTCCGTGTGAAATACCCAATTATTCAGGCAGGAATGGTATGGGCCAGTGGATGGAAATTGGCATCGGCGGTTTCCAATGCCGGTGGATTGGGGCTAATTGGGGCAGGAAGTATGTATCCGGAAGTTTTAAGGGAGCACATTCGAAAATGTAAAAGGGCAACGGATAAGCCCTTTGGCGTCAATGTTCCTATGTTATATCCGGAGATTGACGGGATTTTCAAGATAATTGTAGAAGAAGGGGTTAAAATTGTTTTTACTTCCGCCGGTAACCCAAAAATATGGACACCCTATCTAAAGGATAATGGAATAACGGTGGTGCATGTTGTAAGTAGTTTAAAATTTGCATTAAAGGCCCAAGAGGCCGGAGTCAATGCCATTGTTGCAGAAGGTTTTGAAGCGGGCGGTCACAACGGAAGAGACGAGACTACAACCTTCGTACTTATCCCCATGGTAAAGGAGAAAATCCATATACCGATTATTGCTGCCGGCGGAATTGCAACCGGCGCGGGGATGATCGCGGCCATGGTTCTTGGTGCCGATGGCGTTCAAATAGGAAGTAGGTTCGTAGCGAGTGAAGAAGCTTCCAGTCATTCAAGTTTTAAGGAAGAGGTGGTAAAGGCCAAGGAAGGGGACACTCTGTTGACCTTGAAGGAATTAACTCCTGTGCGACTTTTAAAGAATAAATTTTACTTGGAAGTGCAATCGGCCTATGCAGAGGGGGCTTCCCACGAAGAACTTAAAAAGCTGCTAGGTAGGGGTAGGGCCAAAAAGGGAATGTTTGAGGGCGACCTACAAGAAGGTGAGCTTGAAATAGGGCAGGTATCGTCGATTATCCATGAAATAAAACCGGCTAAGGAAATCATGGAGGAAATCATCCATCAATACAATGAACGTCTTAACCTTCTTTGCAAAGGTAAATAGAAATCCTCCCTAAAACGAACTTCATTTAATTTTCTTCCTTGGAAAAAGTGAACGTTATCCTTGCGCTGGTCAACAAACCGTTTACTTCCTGAACGTCCAGTGATAGGGTATATGAAAATTGTGAATCATCCTCGTTAAAGGAGACATCATAAACATTGGAGCCACAGGACACAACCAACAAAAGATCATTTTGACTCAATTGCCAAGTCCCGGATGTTGTACTCTTTGTGCAGCCATCCGTTTGACTACCAGTGTTATAAGTATATGTCCTATTTTCGTTGAAAGTGTAAAATGCATCCTTGGAACAATCGCTGGATTGATTGTAAATATCCGTGCTTGGATTGTCTTCGGAATCATTGCTAATATCAACCTCTGTGTCCGCCGTTATTCCGCTTATTTTCCATGTACCCACCAGTGTCACCTCAGTTTCCAACAAATCTCCTGTTAAAGGCGTTGGACATGCTACGGGGTCCTCGTTTAGATTACAATTAACAAATAACATGTACAGCAGGACAAATCCCAATTTTTTAAAAACATCTAAGTTCATAAGGCTTCTTTTAAGAAAAGATACGCTTATAGAAAAAGGTTGCCTTAAATGTATGGCTTTTTAAATGAAGCATTTTTTTCTTTAAGCTCCCTTACCTTGTTGTTTTAAACTACCCAGATACTCCATTAAATCCCTTAGTTCCCTTCTCGTAATCATTCTGCCCATAGGAGGCATGGCCGATACCGAATTTTCCCTCTTTTTTATTCTGCCTTTTGGAACGCGCATGGGTTCCGCTTCCGAAGTACGTAAAAGAAGTTCTTTACTATTTTCTTCAAGAGGTACACCGGTAACCTTTTGCCCGTCCGTGAGTGTAAGATTCACGGTGCCATAACCTGGTGCCAATCTCGCACTAGGTTCGATTAGTGACTCTAGGATTTGCTCACGTGTCAATATATTCGCGATATTATCAAGTGGGGGACCTACCTCTCCTCCAGAACCGTTCACTGCATGGCAACGGACGCATTGAGCCGTTGGGTTGCTATTAAAAACATCCCTACCGTTCCATCTATTGCCGCCGTAAAGGGTTTCAAGGTATGAATCGGCGGTGTACCCCGCCTCTTTAAGCTTGTCCATTTTTGCAATTAAAACGGAATCCTCAGTAGCTTCCACGGATTCCATCAAATCTAAGATAATATCTTGCCCAAGGGTATTTTTGCTTGCCTTTTCAATGAGGCTATTTAAGATGGTATTCGTTTTGTCCTTTGGGAGATCACCAAGCACATTTAACATGCTTTGTTGTTCTCCCGTTGATCCATTTTGAAAAATGGGATCGACCAAGGATGGAAGCTTTTCCTTGGGCAGGTTCAGTTGTGTCAATAAACCCACTGCCACGGTTCTCACTTCCTCGTTGGCATCCTTCATGCCCAGAGTCATGGCTACCTCCATTCTCCCATAGTTTAGATTTCCCAATGCGGCTAAAACGGCCGCCCTAACTTTGGGATTTTTGCTATTTCTAAAAATAGTGAAGAGTTTGTCATTGTAACTGTCGATGCCCACAGCACTAACGGCCTTTGCCACCCCAATGAGGATTTCGGGATTTTTTTGCTCCAGAAAAATGGGGATTTCTTTCTCCAATCTATATTTTAATTGACTGCTGTCCCTAATGATTTCCCCTCTATACCTTCCATCAACGCGGTCCAGAACGGAAGGTTTGTTCCAGGTACTTAAGGCCGATAGTGCTTCACCCCTTAAAACATTGGATACGGTCTCTCTTTTTGCAAAATCGATAAGATTCTGCAAAGCTTCATCATTTCCTACCCTCAAAGCCGCGTTAATGGCCCTTCTTAGCAAAGGTTCTGAATTGAACTTTTCATTTCTTAATAAAGAGGCGAGCGCTGGCAGGGCTGCTTCTATGGACCAATCATCGTTAATGGCTCGGGCGGCTTCCGTGACAATATATGTATCCGTATCTGAAAGGAATACGCTTACTTCAGGACTTTGCAGTCTTCTTAAAACCAGTACGGCGGCTATTCGCAAGCTTTTATCTTCATGGCCTGCCAGGGCCACCATTGGGGCTACTTTTCCAATTCTGGAAAGGGCAAGTACTCCGGCATGCCTTAAATAAAGGTCTATGTCATTGTTCGCGGCCAACATTTCAATAAGTGGTCCTATAGCCGGTTCATAGGCCAAACGTCCCAAGGCCTGCGCGGCAAAAAATTTTATCCTGTCGTTCTCATGTTTCAATAATGTTACCAATGTTTCAGAGGCATCTGGATATCGAATGTCTCCCAACACCTTGGCAACCTGGACAATGATTTCTGGATCTTCGTCAGAAAGTAAAGGGACAAGAGGATCCGCTTTTCCTGGATTGTCAGAGGCTATTTGTCCTATGGCCCAAATAGCATGGATTCTGGCAAACTGGTTTTCTTCCTTTACGATGGCTTTTTCCAAGGCCCTATATCCCCAAAAAGATCTATTGGCAAGTTCAAATTGGGCTTTTAAGCGTATACGCATATCCCCATAACTCAATAATTTGATGAGGTTTTCCGTGTCATCATCCCTGTAATTATGGGTCATTAGCCTCTGAGTCTCCAAGCGTTGTTCTTTCAAATCGTTTTCGGTTTCCGTAACGTCCATTTTCCATACACGCCCAAAATCCTTGGATCCCCATCCATTGATCCAATCGGCCAAGTATAATGCCCCATCCGGTCCAAAAGCGATTCCCGTGGGTAGCACACCGGTCAAAATGGACTCATCCGAGCCCAACTCAAATGAGGCGCCCTTCGGTTTTAAATCAAAGGACCAAATGTGGGACCTGCTTGGATCGCCAACAAACTCCACTAAGAAAAATTTGTCCAACCACTTTGTTCCAAGTGCCGTTCCCGGATTGTAGAGCATTCCTGTTGGGCCATTATGAAAATTCTGGATTGGGGGAATGATATACGCTGCTTGACCCTCCCATCTTGGTACGTACAACTTTTCGTCCATCCACACATTATAGCCATTATTGTTCGGGTCCGTATACTTTCCATATTGCCAATTGGCACGCCATCCGGCATCGGAGCCTTCTACAATATGTACCAATCGCTCGCTCTCACCCTTGTGGTCCCCATCATTATCCGAGGAAATAATATTTCCGTAGGCATCAAAAACAAATTCATGGGTATTGCGCAATCCCCTTGCGAACACTTCAAAATCACTTCCGTCTGGATTGCTTCTTACAATGACGCCTTGATTTGGATATTTATGGTTGACTCCATCTACGGTGGTAATGTTGGCGCCAATGTCACCAATGCCCCAATATATTTTACCATCGGGACCTTGTGTGGCACCAGACATACCATGTCCGCCAAAACCAATATGTACTGCAAAACCAGTGGCAATACTGGTTTTTTCATCAAGGATTTTATCCCCGTTGGTGTCCTTTAACCGGAACATGTCTGGACCTACCCCTACAAATACATCCTCGTCCCGAACTAAAAGAGCCCCGGCAACATCATTGATTTCATCATTGAAGTCATTGAGTATTTGGGTGGATTTATCGGCGATACCGTCTCCATCCGAATCTTCCAACATCCAAACTTCGTCCTTTTGTACGGCCAAATCCTGCCAATCGTGGATGGAATCGTTGTTTAAATCTGGAAACCACTGGTTTTCCTTGCTTTTTTCCGGAGCGAAGGTCTCTCTAAGAAAGGCTCTTCTATCCTCAACTGATTGCAGACCTATGGAGGCTGTCATCCAATCTCGATGTCCGCGGATATCAAATTCGGAATTTTTGTTCCTATTGGACCTGGTTATGTATATTCTCCCCTCGTTATCAACATCCATGGCTATAGGATCAGGTGCTAAGGAATCGGTGGCCCATAGGCTTAACTTTAGTCCATCGGCTACTATAGCGGAGACCCCAGCCCGAGCGGATTCTACTTTATCTGCTATGGCCGTACTGTCCTCATAAATCACCACAGGTATCTCAACGGGATTTTTGTCTTTACAAGAAATAATTAATAATAAGAAAAGTAAAAGCAGGGATTTAATTACGAATCGCATAATCTTATTTAGGAATTTAGAAGTTTTAAAAATACTAATTATCAAACTCAATCAGACAAGAATTTATACCGATTTAAAAATTAAATCCTATTAAAATTTGAAATTATTAATAATGAACATTCATTTTTGCCTAAATACATGAATTTTCCACAAAGAGCGTGAATGGTTTAAGTAGAACATCGACTATATTTGAAATTACATTTAGAATGAATTAATAAATAGATTTATGAAAATAAGAGTATTTTATTCCCTGATTCTTGTTGTTGGGTTTTTAACAGTGAGAGGTCAAGAAGGCCATCTTTTAGAAGGGCGGTGGAATTTGACAATTTCACAAGAAGGTAAAGATTTACCAAGTTGGTTGGAGATTATGCATTCCGGTAACAACACCTTGATAGGTAGGTTTACCTATGCATTTGGTAGTGCGAGACCTGTCGCTGAGGTCAAAAAGTTTGATGAAGTTTTTCAGTTTGAAATACCACCTCAATGGGAACCGGGTGCGTCAGATATGGAATTTCAATTTAAAATGGTGGGCGATGGTTTGGAAGGAACTATGGTCTATACCAATGGAAAAACATATTCTTGGACAGGGAAGAAAGCACCTGATTTACCCTACTATGAAGATTATAAATTAGGAAAGAAAATCGACCTCTTCAATGGAAAAAACTTGGAAGGCTGGGAGATTAAGGAAGGCAACCAATGGAAAGTTGTGGATGGTATCTTGACCAGCGACAAATCCGGTGTGAATTTAGTTTCAGATGAAAAATTCAAGGATTTTAAAATTCATGTTGAATTCAGGTATCCAAAAGGAAGTAATAGTGGTTTATATTTAAGGGGAAGGTATGAGGTCCAGATTGCAGACAACGTGGGACTGCCTCCTGCATCCATTTATTTTGGAGGAGTTTATGGACTTCTCGCACCCAATGAAAACGTTGCCATGAGAGCAGGTGAATGGCAAACTTTTGACATCACATTGATTGGAAGAAGAGTAACCATAGTAGCCAATGGCAAAACGGTTATTGACGGACAAAATATCCTGGGTATGACGGGTGGTGCTTTGGATAACCATGAAGCAGAACCTGGTCCCATCTTAATTCAAGGAGACCATGGTCCCGTTGAATTTCGGGCTATCGAAATAACACCAATCAGCCAGAAATAAAAAAGAGGCTGTCTAAAAAGTCACAATTCCATTCACATGTCACATCGAGCGCAGTCGAGATGCGTTAAAAACCAGTAAGTTATAATTCTCGACTCCGCTCGAATTGACAGTAGAAATGACTTTTTAGACAGCCTCTTTTTATTCGTCCCAATCCAATTGGGATATGATCCTTAAAGCTTGTGCTTCTTCGTCCTTATGGACATATATTTCCGATATATGTGGCAAAGGAGTCCCAAAACCGGCCAATCTTGCCGATTCACTTTCGCTTTTAACAATCGGGCTAATATCGTTATCTTTCAATAGTTGTTCTACCCGATCGCTTTCCGTAACGTTGCCTCCAAAAACTTTTATATAATCCGATTTCATGATAATTAAGTATTAAATTCTAGAAAGGAAAGCCCCATTTGACTTTGAAACCTCCCTTTGAAACCTATTTCAAACTACTGATAATTTCCTTAAGGTGACCATCAAAGTTATCTAATGTTTCGCTAAGCGCTTTTATCTGTTCCTTGGCCTCGGACCAATTCTTTTGTTCAATTGCTTCCCGTACACCTGGAAGGGTCTTCACCCCGTACCCCGTGTAAAATCCCGGTGCATAAATTTGATGTTTAAACCAGGGTCTTCTTGGCAATCCGTCATCCGAAGTAAGCTTGTGTTCGGCATCCATCAACAGCGTATTTAGCTTTTCTTTATGAGTTTTGGAAAGATTACTTAAATCGAGCCCATGATACATTTCAATGGTCGACTTGAGTTTGCTAAGTACGTTTTGTAAGGGTGAAAAATCCAAGTAGGGAACAGGCTCCTTACGTTCCGGAGTTTTAATTTTTTCCCTTGGGTCCGATGCAAGTTCGAAGGCATTTCGGTCTATTAACTTATTATGCTTTTCTACGGATGTGCGCATTTTTGAGGTTTCTTCCATGATTTCATCCAAATAACCCGATACCGTATCGTACCATTGTGAAAAGTCGAGCGGAATGATATCCGCATTGGCCAATCTTAGGGTAATCCTTCCGGCAGTATTGGCCAGTGCGACCCCATAAGCAAATTCAGGATCTTTAAATCTTTTGTAGTGTGGATAGGTATCGTAAATGGTATGGTATTCGCCTCCTTCGTTTTCCCCACCAAAACCTAAATTCAACGAAGCGATACCGGCATGTTGGATAAAAGGCGTATAATCCGAACCCGAACCAAGTGCGTAAAGCCCAAAGAAATCATCACCTCCATTTACCATATCCCTGGCAATCCTGCGTTCCTTTACAGAAACTTTGGTTTGTGGATCTTTTACCGCTCCTGCAACTTCACTAACCATAGCTTGCAAGGAATGCGATCCACCAACCCCTAAAAAACCTCGACCGTTCCCATCGGTATTTATATAAGCTACCACTTTTTCCTGAAGTTCCTTCTTATGATCTTCTACCCATTCCGTGGAACCTATGAGTCCGGGTTCTTCGGCATCCCAAGCACAATAGACCAATGACCTTTTTGGTTTTTGACCTTTCTTTGCTAACTCTCCCACGGCACGGGCTTCTTCCATAAGTGCTACCATACCGCTTACAGGGTCATTTGCGCCATGTACCCAGGCATCATGATGATTTCCCCGCACCACCCATTGATCAGGGAACTCCGTTCCTTTCATGGTGGCGATAACATTGTGGGCTGGAACAAGTTTCCAATCGAATTTCAGTTTCAAATGTACCTTCGCAGCTCCTGGGCCAATATGGTAGGTGATAGGTAAACCTCCCCGCCAAGATTCCGGGGCCACAGGACCGTCCAAAGCTGCCAATAAGGGTTGTGCATCTTCATAGGAAATGGGTAAAACGGGAATTTTAGTGATGGTAGGGGCCTCTTCTTTCGTAAGCCTTTTGGCATCTTTAGTAGCACCATAACCGGGAGTTAAAACGTCACCGGGATAGGTGGGCATATCCATCACGGAGCCCCGCTGAACCCCAGTCTTGTTTTTAAAGGCACCCTTTGGATAGACATCCCCACGCCCATAACCATCATCTTGTGGGTCGGAATAAATAATACATCCTATTGCACCGTTTTCAGCCGCCAATTTTGGTTTTATACCCCTCCAGCTACCCTGATATTTGGCAATTACAATTTTACCTTTCACACTGATTCCCATTTTTTCTAATTCTTCATAATCTTTTGGAATACCATAGTTCACAAATACAAGTTCACCTTCAACGTCACCATCGGTTGAAAACGCATTGTAACTTGGTAACAGGGCATCACCTTGGGCAGTAAACGGGTCGCCCTCTACTGGTACAGCCGTAAGTTTTGCTTTATACTGGGTTGGACCGGTCAACTCCAACACTCTCTCAATGGGATAAGGAAAAAGAATCTGGTAGGTTTCAATTTTTGCATCATAGCCCCAAGATTTAAACTGATATCGCATCCATTTCGCATTTTCCTCGCCAAATTTTGTCCCTACCCAGTGGGGTTCTGCGGCCATTTTTTGCATCCATTTATCCAAATTGCTGGCATCTAACTTGCTTTCAAAAGCAGTTTCTAGTTTGGTCTGCTCAATTGCACTTTCCGGCGTAAACCCAATTATAGAGTTTTGGGCGTTTAAGGAGATAAAGATTACAATAAAAAATAGGGTAAAAAAGTTCCGTAACATAGTATCAGTTTAGGTAAGGAAGTTAACGAGTTTTTGTTTTGAAAGCATGATTTACATCTGGTTTGTATCGGATAAAAGCGTTTCAATATCTTTTACTAGTCGTTCCATTTCCAAATCTTTAGTGCCGTCATAAATTCCCCTAATTTGCTTCTTTGTATCTACCAAAATAAAATTGGGAGTGTGTATGAAATCTTGCAAAAGACCATCGCTAAAATCGTTTACTGCGAAATAGCTCTTTCTTGCCAACTCATAAATATGTTCTTTATCACCAGTCGTAATATTCCATTTGGAGTCTTTTGCATTATACTTTTGCGAATAAGATAGGAGCAATGGGACACTGTCCATTTCTGGCGTAACGGATAGTGATAAAAGCATTACTTCTTCCGTGTCCATGAACCGTTCCTGTAGCTTTTCCATGTTGTTGGCCATGACAGGACATATACTTGGGCATCGGGTAAAAAAGAAATCGGTTACATAGATTTTATCCTTGTAATCGTTTTGTGAAATGGTTTTTCCGTTTTGATTAATCAGATGAAAATCGGATACCTTATGGTTCTCCGTAACTCCTCTCAATCTTAAATCGACCAGTTCCGGATTCAAATCGGCCGGATTGTAAATGGGTATTTCTTTCGAATATATGAAGTTGTAATAGGCTACCGACAGTATGATCACCACCAAAACTGTAAACACTCCAAATTTTAAATTTCTATTATTGGGCGATGTCATTGTTTAAAAGGATAAATTAAGTTTCTCTTTTAAAGAATAGAGGTATCTATTGCGATATCTGCATGCTCCCAAGCTTTGTCAAATTCCTGCTTTATGATTTGCGCTTCCTTTTCTTTACCTTGGGCTTTTAAACTTTTATGAAGCCCCATTAGAGACCACCCATTTTGCCTTAACAATTTCAAGTCCTCTGTGTAGATTTTTTCTGCTTCTTCATATTTTTCTGATTTTAACAATACTGCCCCCAAATTTTGCCTTGTAGGGATATACCACGCTGCTGGTTCTGTGTAAATTAAACCATCTTCGAGTTCCACCGCTTTTTTCAGGTGTTCTATTGCTTTTGGTATATTGCCATTAAGACTGGCAAGTTCACCAGCAACGACTTCATATGCAACTTTGCCAATAGATGTGCTACTATCAAAGCCAGCAGCGATTAAATTTTCAAGTTCCGGGTCGTTAATCATGTTTTGAATAGCATCCAATTCTTCTTGAGCTTCCTTAGCATTGTTTTTCCTTACAAAGGCAATACCTCTGGCATAATGCCAAATTAATTTTAGATGCTTAATTTCCTCATTTGGACTTGGAGTGGTTAGAATCTCGTTCCATTTTCCAAATCTGGTATAAGCCAATAAAGGAACTGATGCAAAATTTTGAAGAAAAGGTAATGTTATCAATTCTCCTTGGGGAACTTTCTCGGCTGTTTTCTTAGCGGCATCTATAGCAAGTTCACTATCCCCTAATAAAGTAGCAGCAGACCATAAAAAATGAATATTATGAGGGTAGTACCCCAATGGATACATTCCTTGTGAATAACATTGAGAAATATAATCCTCATCTGCCAAAATAGCTTGTTGATTTACTTTTACGGCATCCAAATAGCGACCCACCCGAATATAGATGTGGGAGGGCATATGTACTATATGACCGGCAGCAGGCATTAATCCACCTAACTTTTCTGCACTAGCGACCGCCAGATCTGGCTGTGGTAATTCCACCATGTGAATATAGTAATGATGGGCACCGGGATGCTCTGGGTTAATTTTTATTGCTTTTTCCAGGGCAATTTTGGCCTCGGGAATACTGGGTGACGGATTTCCATCTTTATCCCAATAGTTCCAAGGAACGGTATTCATGACGGAGGCTGCATATAAAATTTGAACATCAGCGTCTTCAGGAAATTGCTTTGCTACTTTGGACATGGTATTCATATACGCCATATTAAGTTCGGAGACATCCTTGGTTAAATCCTCGCTATATCTATGTGTCAAAGCATTTATAAGCGCACGCTCTTTTTTAGTTGCTTTAGGAGCTAATGCAATAGCTTTAGCGATTGCCTCATTATATTTTTCTTTTCGGTCGTCAAGGGGAATAGGGTCATTGATATTTGGACCTAATGTATAGGCTTGTCCCCAATAGGTCATGGCCGAATTTGGGTCTAGACGTGACGCTTCCATAAAAGAACGATGCGCTTCGGCATGATTAAAAGCGTAGGTTAATTTTAAACCCTGATTAAAAAATGTTTGGGCAAGTTCCTCATTGGTGCTTATAGGGAAATTAAGATTCCCTAAATTTTCGAACAAAGGCGAAATCTGCTGCGTTGTATCTACATCCGTAAGTAAAAATTTGGCAACAGTGCATTTAATTGAATAGAAGGAAGCATTCTGTGTATTGTCCAAACTATTTTCCGTAGTGTTGGGAATCAAGAAGTAAATTAGAGTTATTAGTGTAACCGCAATAACGGCCAGTCCTTTTTTTGTTTTCATTATATGTATTTTTAGGTCGATTCTAAAACTAAACTAATGAGGGGACTTTTTGGTAAATACCGAAAAGGGGAATTTAATTCGGTTTGTTTAAAAGTAATGAAAAGAAGAGTATACGTTTTGTTTTCTATGTTAATAATTTATTTTGTAGTGTTGGTATGAGCTATTTACTTCAAAATAAAGGTTTTATTCGTTTTTGAACTTTCAAGCGCCGCTTGAAGGATCTCCATGGTTATCATATTATTTTCCAAAGAGTAGGGGTCAAAAGGTTCAAGCCTCAATTCGCCATTAATTACGGAAGCAAATACGGAAAAGGGATCATCAAAAGGATTTGCCCTATCGGAAAGGATAATCTTTTCTTCGCTAAAACCATCATACCCTTCCGAAATCCGAATGGACATATTTGTCTTATTTTCAGCATAAATCGCTCCTGTTTCTCCATAAAGTTCCATGTCCTTTCTGCCAATAGGCCAGTTCCATGAGGGTTCTAGAATAGCCATGGAAGAATCGTATTTTAATATAATGGTCGCATCATCATCTACTTCTGGATTATTTTGGGGTTGTAGCTGTTGTGTTACTGCCGTTACAGTTTTTGGTCTTTCTCCCTTTAATAACCATGTCATTAAATTTGCTCCATAACAACCAAAATCCATTATGGCACCACCGCCATTTAATTCCGGGTCTGTAAGCCATTCGAAAAATTCTGAACTCACACCAATTTTTTTTGGCCCTTTATGTCCGTCACGTATAATGGCTTTTCTAAGGCTGCCAATGGTACCCTTATTCAAAAGATTTTTTGCTTCTTCATTGGTAGGATACCAAGAAGTTTCATAATTCGTCAATAAATGTATATTGTTTTCCTTCGCCAGTTTTTCCATTTCCAAGGCGTGTTCTAGACTAACTGCCAATGGTTTTTCTACCATTACATGAATCCCTTTTGGAGCGCACCACTGTACCACAGACAAATGATCTTTGATGTTCCCAAAGGCCGCAACGGCATCCGGTTTGGTGGCTTGGAGCATTTCTTCCATACTACTAAATACTATGTCCATGGAAAAACCATATTGTTCGGAGAATCTTTTGGCCAATTCCGTATTTTCCTCATAGATGCCCACCATGTTGATATCCGATTGATGTTCCCTGCCCAAAATCCATCCAACATGGCCATGGGTCAGTCCTGCGATACCTAATTTTAAGGGTTCTTCCTGTGCCAATGAAGAAATGGAAAGTGTCAGTACAAAAAATATGGTTAAAATGGTTTTCATGGAGGTATGGCTTTTCCATAAAGATACCAAACTTAAATTGAGTTTAATTAACAGACCTGACAGGTTTATAAAACCTGTCAATACTAACTGAAATGGTGGTTTTTGAAATCCAATCTAAATTAAAATTCCATGGGGACTTCCATAATCAAGAACCTTACATTCGTGCTACTATTAATTGTAAAGGATTCCGCATCCCAAATACCCAAACCATCCCTTGGATTCAAAACGGTACCATTGATATCTACTTCACCGTCCAAAACAAAAACATAGGCACCATTTCCTTGTCTTTTTAAACTATAGGTTTCCGAGATTCCCTGTTCAAAATCACCCATATGAAACCATGCATTTTGATGTATCCAGACCCCTTGATCTTGCGGATTTGGGGAAAGTACTTGATACAATTTGTTTTTTACCCTTAAGTCCGTCAATGAAATCTGGTCGTATCTGGGTGCTTCGTTTTCTTTGTTTGGAATGATCCAAATCTGAAGGAATTTGACCAGCGAATTCATATTATTGTTGAATTCACTGTGTTCAACACCTGTTCCTGCGCTCATCACTTGAATATCACCTTCCTTGATGACCGTGGAGTTGCCCATATTGTCCATATGTTTTAAATCGCCTTCCAAGGGTATGGAGATGATTTCCATATTGCTGTGCGGGTGTTTGCCAAAACCTCGTCCCGCCGAAACGGTATCATCGTTCAGGACCCTTAATGCCCCAAAATTCATGCGCTTGGGGTCAAAATAATTGGCAAAGCTAAAACTGTGATACGAATTTAACCAGCCGTGATTCGCATGGCCTCTGCTTTCTGCTTTATGTAGTATCGTCTGCATATCTAATAGTTTTTCCCTTTAGTCGGAAAAGTATCTCTTTTTTTACAACTGTCTCCATGCACCATCTTTGCCTTTCAACTCCTTTTTTTGTATTCGGTCAAAAAAATGATTTTTTAGGTAGGGTGTGCTCAGTACGGATTGTTTTCTTGCTAAATATTCGTGTTTTCCATGAAATTAATAGTTGATTTTTTCGTTGAAGCACTTAAAATAGAATCAAAAATTGACCATTATGAAATTAAGGTTTTTTCTATTCTTTTTATGCATGAACCTTTGTGCTTTACAAGGCCAAGATTTTAACAATGCGGCAAAACATGTAGGTGCCGGAGTGGTCATTGGCGGTGTGGGAGGCTACGCGGCAAGTAAGATCTTTCCTGGCCAAAGGGGCTGGACCTGGGCAGGTGCGGTTGGGTCGAGTTTGGCCGCCGGATTGGCAAAGGAAACGTATGACAAAACCTATTCCGGGCTGTGGCAGACAGATGATGTTCTGTATACCACACTTGGAGGGGTTATCTCTGGCTTGGCTTTGGAACTCTTGTTAAAAAATACGTATCGCAGAAATGGTCGCTCCGGAAAGGGATGTGGTTGTTTGGTCGCCGATGGTACCAATTATACAACCCCCATTTTTATACCTATCGTAAAGGATAAAAGCTCAGGAAACATCCAATCTGAAATTCAAGTCTCTTACTTTTTGGAATAAGTTTTATAGTATTCCCCTCGCCTTGATTTCAAGGTATTTGTTGATGGTCTTAATCGTCAATTCTTCAGGTTTGGTCAAAATGGTCTGTATACCATACTTTTCAAGTTCCTTCTGCATCAATTTTTTATCCAAGGAGAACTTTTCCGCAATCGTTTTATGGTAAATGGCCCGCATATCCTCAGCATCGGTATTTATGAGTTTGTCCAATTCGGAGTTTTCAAAGAAGATGACCACCAGCACATGTTTTTTGGCCATGGCCAAAAGGTAGGGTAGTTGTCTTTTTAGGGCTGAAATATGTTCGAAATTGGTATACAGCAAAAGAAGGCTTCTGTGGGTTATTTTTCGTTTTATGTGTCCGTAGAGCAATCCAAAATCAGAATCCGTAAAAGTGGTGCCAATATTATACAGTTTTTCCAGTATGGTGTTGAGGTGGGTAATCTTTTGAACGGCCGGTACATAGGTTTCAATATTTTTTGAAAACGCGATCAACCCGGTTTTATCATTCCGTTTGAGCGTTACATTGGAAAATGCCAAACAACTGTTAATGGCGTAATCCAGCAACTTTAGTTCATTAAAAGGCATTTTCATCACCCTTCCGGTATCAATGATGGAATAGACGGGCTGGGATTTTTCGTCCTGATACTGGTTTACCATCAATTGATGCTGTTTCGCCGTTGCTTTCCAGTTCAAGGTTCTAACATCGTCCCCTTGTACATATTCCTTTATCTGCTCAAACTCCTGGGTATGCCCTATTCTCCGGATCTTTTTTAGGCCGATGGTCGTAAGTCTTTTGCTGATGGCCAAAAAATCATATTGCTGCATTTGGATTATGGAAGGATAGACGGGCACCATTTGGTCTTTTTGAAACGTATATTTTCTTTTGATGATCCGCAATGGCGTTGAAGCAAATAGTATCAGGTTTCCAAAAACATACTCGCCCCGGTCTACGGGGCGTACCCCGTAATCGAACTGTTTTTTTTCGCCCTTAACAAGCGAGGTCTTAAAATCGAAGTCCCGTTTTTGAAACTGAACTGGCAATTCGTCAATAAGGGAAACATAAGTCCTAAACCCATACTTGGTTTCAAATGTGATTGCTATAGGGTTGATATCGCTATTGGAGAGTTTTTTGGGAAGCTTTCTTGTTGCTATGATATTATGGCCTGTGGCATATAATAAAAAAATATCGTATAGAAATAGACCAATAAGTATCAGCGTCAATAGCCACGCAATAGGATACAGTGGTTTGAACCAATAGGAGAGTACAAAACAGCTCGCAAGCACGGCGATGTACCTAAAGAAAATATTGTTTATGTAAAACGACCTTATAAAGTTCATTTACCTTGGTATTTCTACACTTTCCATGATCATTTGGATCACATTCTCCGTTGACATGCCTTCCATTTCCCGTTCCGGTGTTAGGATGACCCTATGGTTTAGCACGGGCACCATGGCTTTTTTGACATCTTCAGGGGTTACGAAGTCCCTTCCGTTTATGGCCGCAAATGCCTTTGCACTGTTCAGGGCAGCGATCGAGGCCCTTGGTGACCCGCCCAAATAAAGGTGGGGATGGTTTCTGGTTTTGGCCACTACTTCTGCAATATATTTGAAGATCTTTTCCTCTACCAATACTTCTTGAATTTGTCCTTTGAATACCAGCAACTCTTTTGGATTTAGAACCTCCTTTATCATGGTTTGTGGTTGAGAACCTTTTCGTTGGTGGTGTGTTTTTAGGATCATAACTTCCTCGTCCGTTTCCGGATAGGAAATTTTTATCTTGAAAAGGAAACGGTCCAATTGGGCTTCGGGGAGGGCATAGGTTCCTTCCTGTTCAATGGGGTTTTGGGTGGCTAGCACCATGAACGGGGCCGCCATAGGATAAGTGGTACCGTCCATGGTTACCTGTTTTTCCTCCATGGTCTCGAACATGGCAGCTTGGGTCTTTGCCGGAGCCCTATTTATCTCATCGATCAGGATGATATTTGAAAATATGGGACCTTTTTTAAACTCAAAGTCGGAAGTCTTTGCATTGAAAACGGAAGTTCCAAGAATGTCGCTTGGCATTAGGTCCGGTGTAAATTGAATCCGACTAAAATCAGTTTTCAAAGTCTTGGCAAAGAGCTTCGCGGTAATGGTCTTGGCCACTCCCGGGACTCCCTCTATCAATACATGGCCATCCACCAATAGCGACACGATCAACAATTCTATGAAGTTTTCCTGGCCTACGATCACTTTTGAGAGTTCCTGCTTTATGTTGGCGACGGCTTTTTGTAGATCGGCCAAGGGAATCCTACTGTCAAAACCAAGGTTGTCTTTTTGTTCCTCGTTATTTTCCATTGCGCTGGGATTTAAATTTTTGAATCAAGTTATTAAGTCTTTTGAGTTGATCTTCGGATACTTGGTCTTGTGACCTCAGTTCGTCCATCAGCTTGAAAAGTATTTTCGTTTCCTCAAGGGAGTTTCCACTGCGGGCCGATACATTACTGTAAAAATAATCTTCATTGGTAATGTTTCCAATATAGTAACGGGTCTTAATATAGTTGAGAAAATAATTGATTTTATGTTCCGCAATGGATTTACCGTCCCCTTTTTCAAAATACATGTCTGAAATGGTTCTGGTAAAGGCCAAGGTTTGGTTTTGAAGCGGTTTCACAACGGGAATGGGGCGTTGTTTCCTTTTGCCTTCAAAAACAATGTAGATCAGCCCGCCAATAAGTACCATATAATAGGCCCATTTCAATTCCTTCGTATTTAAAAAGATATACATGGGCGAGGTATAGAAGCTCTTTCCGCTTTTGTAATAGTTGTCCATATAAATGTTCTCCGATCGACCAAAATAGGAAAGTATACCGGCGGTATAGTCCCTATTGTCGTTCTCCAAAACAAAATAATTGGTAAAGGCTTTTGGAAAGGTGGACAGTATAATTTCCCCTTTACCGAACGGACTTTTTATGGCAGTAACGTCCTGTACACTACCATCACCTTCCTGATTTGGCACTTTAACGGTAGCCAAAACCGATGCGTTGATGGTATCCAATTCTTCAAAAACGGTGATAAGGCTTTCCTTATTGTAGGTATAGCGCCTATCCGATTTTAAATAGGGGTTTACCAACTGATGCTCTTGGTTTTGGGAAACTTCAAAACCGGCATAGCGGGTTCTGATCTCGAACCCCAAGGTATCCCTAAAGGTTTCCTCAAAGCCTTCCGAGGCAATGAACAAGGTGTTTCCTTCAGCCGTCCATTCCAACAATTGGTTTAACTCGGCCTCCTCAAAATCGACCCGGTTATTCACGAAAGCATAGATCCCCTTTATGGAATCGGATCCCGAAAGGAACTCAAAAGGAGGAACATAGATTTGCCGTACTTTTTCATCGTATAGTCTGTTTTCCAATAGCTCATTGGCCACAAAAGTTCCATACGGTATTTTGTGGGTACTTACGTATGACTCGAACCAATTGATGGTCCTTGGTTTGCTGTACTGTAAAATCAACAAGCCCACAATCAGTATCAAGGCCGTCACGATATAGGAAATTCCTTTTTTACGCACCGGCCACTTGTTTTTTAAACATAATGAAGGAGTTGGCCACGCTTTGGTATTTGGGTTCGTCCATAGGAAAATCACCGTACCAGATGTAATTGTAAAATAAGGTGGTGGTTTTGAAAGTTTCCTTTAAATGGGGCACCATAATTTCTGAAAGGTAGTCTTCGTTCGTTTTCTGTAGTTCCCACTGTATGATTTCCTTATCGGTCATCAAGCGCAAAATCAAAAGATAATAATAGCGGATTGCCAACCTGTAATTCTTCCCGGCCAGGGCTTCCTCTATCAAAGACTCAATATTTTCATTCTTCATAATATGCTCCTCTTCGGACAGATGCACCAAAGACTTATTGTTTTTTGTATTCATCAAGGAACGTGCGTGCACGTTCAGAAAGAACTTGATTAAGATAAATATCAGGATTCCCAATAAAAAATACGGTAAAACCTGAAGAAAGGAATTGAAGGCCCCTGTAGCCTTTTCGATGCCGAAAATCCACTCGAAAATTTTCATAAAAATGCCCCCAAGCCAATTCTTGAAGGAAATCCACCAATCCGGCGCATTTTTCTCCACGATTTCATAGTCGAACTTAGGGTCGTTCCGAAAGGATTCCAAGTCGGAATCGCTAATGGATACAGGCGTTATTTCCGTAGTGTCATATTTTACGGCCAACGAATCCTGTTGGGCCAACATGAAATTGGACAGGAATACAGATAACACCAATAGGACCCATTTTGGCATATTATTCTTCGACTGATTTCCCCAGATTTTCTATTTGTTCAAAAGTACCGGTGAAATTCTTTTTTTCGTTCAGGTTGAAATAAATAAGGGCCAGAGAAATAATGCTAATAAGGTTCAGCAAAAACTGGGCAACGGTTCCAATGATATTGAATAGGATGTACACGGGATCCGTGGTGATTTCAAATACATTTTCCGCATCTACCTCCCCAGAAAGGATGCCCATTTTTGCCCATTGGTATATTACGGTAGGCAATGAAAAAGCCAAGGCGGCTATATAAAGTATAATCCCTATGACGAAGATGGTCGCGAAGGATATCCACCATTCATCCTTTACCAACTTAAAGGAATAGCTGTAGGAGTCCGATGCGCCCATTTTATCAAACACCATAATACTAAAGGATAATGCCAAAGGAACATAAAGATATACGCCAGGCAGTATACAGACCATAAGGCCTATCATTACTGAGAGCCCTACCATGATACCGAGTCCTATAAAGCTCCCAAAGCTTCCATAAACCTCTTTTCGTATGGTATTAAAATCCGTAGTGCCCTGACCCTGAGTATAGGATTTTATATAGTGCAATACGGTGGATTGGGACATGGTATAGACCGTTATTACCGATGCTAAATATGCGATAACGACAACGAAAATGGTCGCAAAGCCGGCCGCCTCATTGTCTGTCTGAATTAAAAAGTTGAAACTATTTCCAATAAAATAGAGGTAGGCCACAAGGGCTACGATCATCACGGCAAGAAAGGGGCCTACGATTTTGAAAAAAGTACTAAAAAAGGGTTTGAACTCGGCCCTAAGAAAGGCAAACGTGTCCGATATAATTTCCCCAAGGTCACGTTGTTTTTTGAACTCAATGAAATTTGGCTTCATTTAATCTATGTCTTTTATGGAGTTGGTATGGATATATAACGTAGTAAAAGAGTATTAGTACGAGTGATGCCAAAATAATCAAAATGGCAAGCCAATCCGGCATTTCCGTGTGCCTGGTGACGAAGCCTTCCAAGAATCCCGCAACCACAAAGAAAGGTATGGTACTTACCATGATTTTAAGTCCATTTTTAACACCTCTTTTAAAGGATTCCAAACGGGTAAAGGTCCCGGGAAACAACATGCCATTGGCCAAGACGAGCCCGGCGCAACCGGCAATTATTATGACGGATATTTCAATGGTTCCGTGTATCCAAATGGTACGGACAGATTCCCAGAGCAGCCCTTTTTCATAGAAGAAATATTGAAAACTTCCAAGCATGATCCCGTTCTGTAACATTACTACAAGAGTACCCACGCCCAGCATAATTCCATATACGAAGGCCATCAGGGCCACCCTGATATTGTTTATGGTAATGCCCAAGAACATGTTAAATTCCCCCATTTGCTTGTAAACGGCCATGGGGTCGCCCTTTTCAATGTTTTCTAAGGTCATGTTCACATAGGCGTCACCTAGTATCGACCGCACAAAATCACCTTCGTTCGCTGCTGAATAGGCTCCTACTAAGGAGAAAAAAAGAAACACCAATAAAGCGATGAGCAGCTCACGGTGATGATGCTTGAACATCAAGGGAAACTCGGTTTTCCAAAAGCTAATGATGCGGCTTTTGGGCTCCCTTTTCGTCTTGTATATTTTTTGATGTGCCTGGGAAGCGAGGGAATTGAGATAGAGCTCCGTATTGCTTTTGGGGTAGAAGGTTTTGGCGTAGCTTAGATGGTCCGTAACCTCTATGTATAAATCGGACAATACATTTGGGTCCAGATTCGTTTTGTTAGCCAAGGCGCTTTCAAAAGTTGACCATTTGTCCTTATTTTGCTTTACAAAGGCGGCTTCGCGCATTGGCTACTTGGTTTATACCAAAGAAACAAAAGAATGGAACAATTTCAAATAGAAACAGCTCAAAATATAAGCATTGCCCAGAATACGGCCCATCTTGGGGACCGTATCCTGGCCTACATCATAGACACCCTCATCATTGTTATTTACTACGTTCTCATGTTTTGGCTGCTGTTGGCCCTGGATGTGGAGCCAGGTGATTCCTGGGCCATTTATTTGCTGTTAAGCCTGCCTGCCTTCTTATACTATTTTTTGCTGGAGACCTTTATGGACGGGAAGACCATAGGAAAGAATTTTTTGGGCATAAGGGTGGTTAAGTTGGATGGGACAAAACCGGGGTTTTCCAGTTATTTTATCCGATGGATCCTACGGATGTTGGACATCACCCTAACATCAGGGGGCATAGCCGTTTTTACGATATTAATACGGGGCAAAGGACAACGGGTGGGCGACATAGCTGCCGGTACTACGGTCATCAGCGAGAAAAGAAAGGTTTTTTTGAGGGATACGCTACTTCGTGAACTACCTTCGGATTACACACCAAAATTTCCACAGGTTACGGTTTTTAAGGACAATGAGATGCAGACCATCAAAAACTTGTACGATAACGCCCGAAGAAATGGAAACCATCGTGTAATTTTGTCGTTGAACAACCGCATAAAAAAAGTAACCGAAATCTCTAGCGACCTGCAACCCATAGAATTTGTGGATATCGTTATCAAGGATTACAGTTATTATACGCGGCAACTTTAGTATATGCTCTACTCCCTTATCGACGTTTTAGGAACCATCGCCTTTGCCATATCGGGCGTACTGGTGGCCATGGACAAGCGCTTGGATGTCTTTGGGGTTTTCATAATTGCCTTTGTGACCGCAGTTGGTGGAGGTACCCTGCGGGATGTATTGATCGGCAACACGCCTGTTGGCTGGATGACCCAGCCAAACTATACTATCATTATTATCGTAACCGTCATTTTTTCCATTCTTTTTGCCGGACGGTTAAAGTATTTTAGAAAATCCCTGTTTCTTTTTGATACCATCGACATTGGTCTTTATACGATGATCGGGATACAAAAAGGGCTGGATGCGGGTTTATTGCCCATTATGTGTATTGCCTTGGGTACGATGACCGCCTGTTTTGGAGGGGTAATTAGGGATATACTTTGCAATGAAATCCCCGTAATCTTTAGACGAGAAATTTATGCGACGGTATGTATCCTGGGTGGCGGTATCTATTTTTTGATGCTCCGATTCCCCGTAAATCCAGACGTTGCGAACATCACGGGAATTATCTGTATCATAGTTTTGCGGCTCTTGGCAGTGAAATTTAAGATAGCCCTGCCCAGTATTTACGCCAAATGATGCGTTACTCCATAACCTCTGCCTTGGTAATATAGATGTTCTGTTGGGGCCAGTCTCCCTTGCCAACGGGTTGGGAATTAATCTTATCCACAACGTCCATCCCTTCGATTACCTTCCCAAAAGGCGTAAAATCCCCATCCAAATGATAGGAACCCGGATCGGTGACCACAATAAAGAATTCATAAGGGGAGGCCAGTTTGTGCGGATTGTCCATTTCACTACTGGGCATGGACACGGTTCCCCTGTGGTGGCTGTATCCTTTTTTTGTATCCGGTGGAAGCAGGTATCTACCAATGTCCCATCGCTTGTCGGCCGTTTTTTGATCGTCCGAACTGCCCCCTTGTATGATAAAATCCTTTACGACACGGTGGAATTGGGTGTAGTCAAAATATCCTTTTCTCGTTAAATAGATAAAATTGGCCTTGTGATAGGGAACATCGTCATAGAGCTGTATGACAAAGCTTCCAAAATTCGTGGTCATTTTTACCTTGTTGACCTTGAGGTCTTTTTGGTAATTGAAGAAAAAATCGATGGCGTTCTCTTCCGTGAGTTCAAAGGTATCTTCTTCCACCTCCTTGGTTTCTTGGGTCGCCTGGGCAGAAGAATCCACTTCTTTTATTTCGGTTTTCAATGGGGTTTCAGATTTTTGAGGCTTATCTTTACAACTGATGAATGGTACCGTAAGGAATATGAAAAAATAGTAGAAAGTCTTTATACGCATGGATTTCAACTTTTTTGAGCAACGGATTTCAAAAATAAAGGATTTACCACTTCCAGGCGAAATTTCGCATTACAAAATGGCCCCAGAGTTTAGGATAAGGGAGTTAATGGAAGGTAGGATGGTTAGGGACAATCCTCGCAAGGCGGCGGTGATGGCCCTATTTTATCCAGGAAATGAAAATAGGACACAACTTTTGTGTATTTTAAGGAAAACATATGAAGGGGTACATTCCAATCAGGTGGCATTCCCAGGGGGTAAGGCGGAAAAGGAAGATGGGAACCTAAGAATTACCGCTCTAAGGGAAACTTATGAGGAGGTTGGGGTGAATCCCAAGGATGTGGAAATTGTTCGGACTATTTCAGAAGTGTATATTCCTCCAAGTAATTTTGAGGTCCAACCTTTTATCGGTCTGTATAAAAAACCAAAACCGTTCAAGATTCAGGAATCTGAAGTAGCCTCCCTATTGGAGATTTCCTTGACGGATTTTTTAGGGGATATCAACCTGACCACAAAAAAAATGAGTACCTCGTACGCCAAGGAAATTGACGTACCGGCCTTTAAATTAAACGATTATATTATTTGGGGCGCCACTGCCATGATGTTGAGCGAGATTAAAGATTTATTAAAGCAAGTGTTATAAGTAGTATTTAGTATTTTAGCGACTATGGGATTGTTTAAGAAAAACCCTTTTGGGCATAACCTTTATCTAAAAAAATGGTTGATACGGATATTAGGCCTCATGTCCCACCAAAGGTATAAGCGATTTAATAAGTTGGAGATAGAGGGATCGGAGATTATTCGTAACCTGCCCGATACCAATGTCCTTTTTGTAAGCAACCACCAGACCTATTTTGCGGATGTGGTGGCCATGTTCCATGTTTTTAACGCTAGCTTAAGCGGTAGGGAGGATTCGATAAAGAATGTAGGCTATATTTGGCAGCCCAAGCTCAATATGTATTACATCGCCGCAGCGGAAACCATGAAAAAAAGCCTACTGACGAAGATTTTGGCCTATGCTGGTTCTATCAGCGTAGAAAGAACTTGGAGGTCTGAGGGCAAAGAAGTGAACAGACAGGTAAAAATGAGCGATATTTCCAATATTGGTATTGCACTTAAGGACGGTTGGGTCATTACCTTTCCCCAAGGAACCACCACTGCTTGGAAACCCCTTAGAAAAGGTACGGCCCATATCATAAAAAAATACAAGCCCATAGTGGTTCCCGTAGTTATCGATGGTTTTAGACGCTCCTTTGATAAAAAGGGGCTACGGGTCAAAAAGAAAGGGATTTTGCAATCCATGGTCATCAAAGAACCGTTGGAAATCGATTATGAAAACGAGTCGACGGAATCCATCATAGAGAAATTGGAATATGCCATTGAACAGCACCCTTCCTTCTTAAAAGTCATTTCCAAAGAGGAGTTGCTGGCCTATGAGGAAGAGAACCAACAAAGACGTTGGAAAAGTAGTTAGCTTATAATTCCAACTGCTTCAACTCCCTATAATTTTTGTGCAGTTTTCTTAGCAGTAATCCGTAAAGAAGAAAATAAACACCTCCCATAAAAAAGGTCAATACTATCCCAAAAATTCCAACCGATAACATCAAGGTGACTTTTAAATTGTCTGGAGAGATGTGTCCAAGCTTATCCTTTAATTCTGGAAAAGCACTGAGAACGCTATCACTCAGGGCAATTCCAACGACCATGATTAAAACGTTTACCAGTACCATCGAAAGGGAAAAAATCACATAATGTTTTACCGTTCTTCTTGTTCTTATGATTTTACGCATTAGATTTTTTGAGCTATCCAATACTGAAATTTCCTTGAATCTCTGGTAGAATTGGAAGATGAAATAAAAAATTACCGCATAGGTTATTACGGATGCCCAAAATAAATACTTGGACACACCAATTTTCCTATAAACTTCCATTCCTTCTTGCATAGATGGAAGAAGATACAGCAAATGGGGCAGGGCAAATTCCAAAATACTGATAATCAATATCCATTTAACGATAGAAGAAGATTTCTTCCAAATCATTTTATGAATGTCTGAATAGGAAAGCTTGGGCAGGTTTACTTCCTTTTTCTGCCAATCCCTTTTTAATAAGTCCAACTCATCCGTCATAACCTAGGGGTTCAAAATGGTTCTTAATTTTGTTTTGATACGGTTCATCTTTACACGGGCATTCACCTCTGTAATACCCAATGTTTCTGCGATTTCCGTATAGTTTTTGTCTTCGAGATACATAAATACCAACGCTTTGTCAATATCGCCCAATTGCCGTACGGCCTTGTACATCAATTTTAATTGTTGCTCTTCCGTTTCATCATATTCATCGGCCTTTATTTTAAAAATGACCGACTCATAATCCTGCGTATCTATTCTTCTTTTGGATTTTCTATAAAGGGTAATCGCAGTATTCAATGCTACCCTGTACATCCAAGTGCTGAACTTGGCCTCTCCCCTAAACTTGGGGTATGCCTTCCATAATTGAATGGTTATTTCTTGAAACAGGTCATTGTGAGATTCCTTGTCATTTGTATACAACGTACATACTTTGTGGACAATATTTTGATTGTCCTGCAGCTCTGTCACAAAACTATGTTCCAGTTCTTTATCCACTAATGGTTGGTTGTTGTTGTGGTATTAGTAGTTGATAATTGGGAAATGTTACAAAGAATACCCAAATAAATAAAAAGTGCACAGTAGATTACCTGTGCACTTTCTATGATTAGGGGCATATTAATTCCTATAATCCAAGGCAGGCTCCCGATCTCCCAAAAGCGGAATGTATTTGAAATCAGATCCCCGCTTTTCCCTGAATTCGGTTTTGGCGGCCTCAACCAGTTTTTTGTCGGAAAAAATATCGATGGCTGTAAGGGTCAAGGTCTTGGCAGCGACCATCATTCCCTTTTTACCTATGGAAGTGCCTCCGGCGGCTACGGCCTGCCAACTATGTGCTGGAGTTCCCGGCACCCAAGTGGCAGCACTCATACCTACGGTGGGAACCGTAAAACTTACATCCCCAACATCCGTGGAACCTCCTGGTTTAGCTTCGGTTTTATAGGGTTGTATGTTTTTGGCGACACTGATATCGGCATTATCCTTGCCCAAGGATTTCGCAATTTTGTCTGCAAATGCTTTTTCTTCTAGGGTATAGTCAAAACCGCCTACCTCGGTCAGATTGTCAAACATTACTTTTTGTAAGGTAAGGTTAGGCAACAATTCATGGGTGCCGCCTATCATCTCATAATCCATAGTCGTTCCAGTTCCCAACGCGGCGCCTTCGGCAGCTTTCACGATCCTATCAAAAATATCTATGACCACATCTCTTTTCGCATGACGGGCATAATAGTAAACTTCTGCAAAATCGGGTACCACGTTAGGTGCCTTTCCTCCGGAAGTTATAACGTAATGAATTCGGGCATCCGACAATACATGCTCGCGCATCATATTGACCATCATGTTCATGGCCTCAACACCGTCCAAGGCGGAACGGCCCTGTTCTGGAGCGGCAGCGGCATGTGCCGAAAATCCGTGGAAACGAAACTTGGCCGATTTATTGGCCAATGCCGCACCCGCATTCGCCGCATTTTGGGCACCCGGATGCCAGTGCAATGCTATATCCACATCATTAAAAAGTCCCGCCCTTACCATATATACCTTACCAGATCCTCCTTCTTCAGCCGGCGTTCCATAAAACCTAATAGTACCTTGTTTATTGTTGGCCACCATCCAGTCCTTGGTGGCAATGGCGGCAGCGGTGGAAGCCGTTCCAAATAAATGGTGTCCACAGGCATGTCCTGCAGCGCCACCCGCCGATTTTTTCTCCGCAACCGCCTCTTGCGAGAGTCCGGGTAAGGCGTCATATTCGCCCATAATCGCAACGATGGGACTGCCGCTGCCATACTCCGCAATAAAGGCTGTTGGTATTCCGGCCACCCCCGTTTTGATAGTAAAACCGGCCTCTTCCAACGTTTTTTGCAATAGGGCAGAGCTTTTTTCCTCTTGGTAGCCCATCTCGGCCAGGTTCCAAATTGCCTGTGAGATCTCACCGTAGGATTCACTTTTTTGATCTATGGATTGCAGTACATCCTTTTTGGTGTTTTGGGCGCTCATAGAAAGTACAGAGGTACAAAAAACTAAGAGCATTGGTATTGATTTTCGCATGCTAGGGTTATTTATTTGAATTAGTCCTTAAAGTTACTAAAATCGTTATATTCTTTTCTATTGGAACCTCGTTTGTTTAATTTTGGGGCTTACTTTTATACTATGAACATACCTCGTTCCAATAATCCCAGAGTTGTCATCATTGGAGGGGGCTTCGGAGGAATTGCCTTGGCTCAAAAACTACGGAAACAAGAAGTACAGGTGGTACTCTTGGACAAGAACAATTATCATACGTTTCAGCCCTTGCTTTATCAAGTATCCACTGGCGGATTGGAACCGGATTCCATCGCCTATCCCTTAAGAAAGGTATTGATAGGTTACGATAATTTCTTTTTTAGACTTGCCGAAGTGATTGAAATTATTCCTGAAAAGAAGTTGCTACAAACCACCATTGGTGAACTTTTCTATGATTACTTGGTCGTAGCCACGGGTTCCCATACCAATTTCTTTGGGAATACGGAATTGGAAAAACATGCCATGGCCATGAAATCCATTCCACAGTCCTTGAATCTTAGGAGTCTCATTTTAGAGAATTTTGAGCAGGCACTACTCACGGATGAGTATCATGAACGCGACGCTCTTATGAATTTTGTAATCGTAGGAGGAGGTCCCACGGGAGTGGAACTGGCCGGAGCCTTGGCAGAAATAAAAAAGGGAATTTTGCCCAAGGACTATCCCGATTTGGATACACGTAGGGCCCAGATAAATATAATACAGGGCAGAGACCGGATTTTGGACGCCATGAGCGAGCAGGCATCCAAAAAGGCCGAGGATTTTCTCGAGGAATTGGGAGTTCAGGTCTGGAAAAATGTTAGGGTCACGGGATATGATGGTAAAACGGTACGAACCCAAACCGATTTGACCTTTGAGACCGCTACATTAATTTGGGCGGCAGGGGTCAAGGGGGCCACTATTAAAGGATTGGATGCTAAGGAGTTGATTGCTGGTGGCAATCGATTGTCCGTTAATGAATTCAATCAGGTAATAGGCTATCCTGAGATATTTGCCATAGGGGATATTGCCTGTATGCAAAGTGAAGAGGCTCCCAGGGGGCATCCCATGATGGCACAGCCGGCCATACAACAGGGAAGAAATTTAGGGGAAAATTTGGTACGATTGATCAATGGCAAGCCTCTAAGACCATTTGTTTATAAGGATAAGGGCAGCATGGCCACAGTGGGGAGAAATAAGGCCGTATGTGATTTAAAGAATATTCGGTTTCAAGGTGTTTTTGCTTGGTTTGTTTGGATGTTCGTGCATCTATTTTTCCTTATAGGCTTTAGAAACAGGGTTGTGGTATTTATTAACTGGGTGTATAATTATATCCGATTTGATCGCGAGGCGAGACTAATTATCCGTCCGTTTAAAAGAAATTACGACCAGTTTAGGGATTAATATAGCAATATCCTTCGTTAAACTTTTCATAAGCAAGGTCCATTGAATATCATTTTATCTTTTCTTTATAGGAACGGTATAGGCTTATGGACCTACGTCATACATGTATACTTTTCTTTCTAGGTGCCAATGTATTTTCCCAAAATATTGGATTGCCAGGGGAACCTAGACCAAATGAAGGCCTACAACTGGAATCATTTGGGTATCCTATTTTCTTTGGCGGGGAACAACACAGTTCCTTTCATTTGAAATATCCCATTACAAATACCATAAGGGCAGAGCTCAATACTTTTTACGACACCTATATTCTATCTGACCGTATTAGAACCGATATTCAGTTAAAAAAATATTTGGATGATAATTGGTATTTGTTTTCTGGTATAGAATCAGAATTTAGCTTTAATAAATATCCAGGTTTAGAATCCCGGAAACAGGCCCCTCCACGGATTGGTGTTATCTCCGGTTTAGGGTATGAAGTCAATGAAAACTTTACCATGGAGGCTCAAAGTAATTTCCAAATAAATAACGCTCCCATAGGAGCCTATGGAGAACATTTGATACCCATGCCCCAGGTATATACGCTTAAGGGAAAGATTAAATTTTGATTATTTTCTTGGATGGAATTTATTTAGAACTTCTGCCAAATGCGTTCTATCAACGTGCATGTATACCTCCGTTGTCGTAATGCTCTCATGTCCCAGCATTTGTTGGATCGCCCTAAGATCGGCACCATTTTCCAATAAATGGGTGGCAAAGGAATGACGAAAAGTATGTGGGCTTATGTTCTTATGTAGGCCAATTTTTTCCGCCAGGTTTTTAATAATCGTAAAAACCATGGCCCTTGTCAATTGCTTGCCCCTTCGGTTCAGGAAAAGGGTATCCTCAAACCCCTTTTTTATTTCTTGGTGCACGCGTACCTCCTTTCGGTAAATATTAATATATTTTTTGTTGATGTCACTAATGGGCACGAACCGTTGTTTGTCTCCTTTGCCCGTTACTTTAATAAAATCCTCCTCAAAATAAAGGTCCGATAGTTTTAGGCCAATAAGTTCGGATACCCGCAGGCCGCAACCATACAAGGTCTCCAACATGGCCCGGTTACGTTCTCCTTGGGGTTTGCTTAAATCGATATTTTCAATAAGCTTGTTAATTTCGGATTCGGAAAGGGTGTCTGGCAATTTTCTGCCTATTTTAGGGGATTCAATCAAATCCAACGGGTTGTCCTCCCTGTAATCCTCGAAGACCATATAGTTGAAAAAACTTTTGAGCCCGGATATAATTCTGGCTTGGGAACGTGGATTTACTACTTTGGCCGTCTCGTAAATAAATTGTTGTAAGATATCCTTTGAAATTGCTTGGGGCGATGTCTTAATTTGATGTTTTGTAAGGTAAACGATCAACTTTTCAACGTCCCATTTGTAGTTTTTTATCGAGTTGGCCGCCAATCCACGCTCTAGTCTTAAAAAGTGCTCATAGTCCCTTAAGGCCTCTTTCCATTCCATAGGTCAAAGATAGGGTTTAGGGCCATATGTTGTAGTTGCAGTGTTATTTGGAATGTCCCATTTCTCAAATTGTGTTCAAGGTCGTTGGGATTAACACAAGTTCTTTATATTTGAAATAGTAATAACACTAACTTTTACACTATGAAAAATGTAATGCTTTTTTTTGTTTTGGTAATTTGCCTTTCATCGGCTCAAGGCCAAACCCCCGTTAAATTTGGACTTTCAGGTGGTCTTTTGAACACCAATGCGGACATAAACATTTCTGCACTTGGATTTAACTTGGCCAATATTGATGCCATTAACAAAACCGGTTTCTATATTGGTGTTGCCGGCGATATTGCAGCTTCTGAAAAATTTCATATCCAACCGGAACTTACTTATGGCAGTGCGGGTGATTTAGGATTTGTTTACCTCCCCGTTATGGCTAAATACTATGCGGCAGGCAAGTTCTTTTTACAGGCCGGACCCCAATTTAGTTTTTCTACTAACCTCAACGACATTAAACAGTCTATACGTGACATACAAGGTGTTGTTGGTAGCAATGGCAACATTGATGACGTGTTGAAGTCAACGGCTATTGAACTTGGCTTTGGTTTGGGATTTGATGTTACGGATCAGTTTACTGTTCAAGGGAGGTACGGTATTTCCTTAACTGACAGGTACGATGGTCCCTTAGGTGGTTCTTTGGATGTAAACAATGCCACACTACAAATTGGGGTGCTATACTTTTTTTAGGAGCGACTTAAATTAAACAAAAACGAAGACTTTGGGGTATCAAACATTTTTAGGTGTTTGGTCATCTGGGTTCATCAGCCATTTAAAACGTAATGGTGGTTCATTGGTATCCACTTTTATGATGGTACGTATTCTTGTTCCCCTTAATAAAAACCCGTAGCTTATGGGATTGGGTAATTTTTAGTATTGGCTTTCTGGAATCGTAAAACTATGAAACAGATAATCAAAGATTAATATATTTGAAAAAGCAACCTTTAAAATAATGAACATGAAAAAAATAGTTTTTATGGCGTCCTTCGTATTACTGGGATGCTACGCAATCCAAGCGCAGGATGTTACAAGATTTGGGGCCAAAGCGGGATTGAACCTTTCCACGTTAGGAGGGGATGCCCTGTATAGTTTTGACCCAAAGGCTGGCTTTCATCTTGGAGGGGTTTTGGAGATTCCTTTTAGTGATAACATTATGATACAGCCAGAAGCGCTTATTTCACTCCAAGGAAGTGGGGGTTTTTTTCAGGATGATTTAAATTTTTGGTATTTAAACATTCCTGTAATGGCAAAATATAATGTGTTTGACGAACTGTATATAGAGGCAGGACCCTATCTTGGTTTAATGTTGTCCAATAATTTGGACGGAAACACTTTTGTAGGGGGTCAGACCTTTGACCAAACGAACGGTCTTGACTTGGGCTTGGGAATAGGTGCCGGATATCGTTTGGACGAAAATTTCTATTTTCAAGCTAGGTATTCTAATGGATTCGTCAATGCAATTAAGGATTTAAAGACTAAAAACAGGGTTTTTGCTATCTCCGTGGTTTATTTTCTATAAATAAAATATATCTGTATTTGAAGGCGAAGGGACACCTTCGCCTTTTTTTGTACTTGGGTAAGTTGGGGTTATTTCGAAGTCTTTCAATATACAACACCTTTAATATCCCCTTTTTTACCACCATTATTTCCACTGTCACAACTTAAAATTAGCCAGTTGTCAAAATCACATTATGTTTACTGTGTAATAAACAACAACCATGAAAAGTTTAGCGACATTTTTATTTATAGTTGGAATAGGGTTCTATGGTACTTCTCAATATGTAGACCGTACAAATTTCAGGGCCGGATTGGTCGGAGGTATTGTAGTGGGAGATTATTCCGAGGCTTATAGCTTAAATTTAGGTTTGGATATCTATCACCATTGGGGTATTTCCAAGGAAATAGACTTGGGTCTTACTACGGGCTTTATGAATGCCTTTGGAGAAAAACAGACCATTTCTTCTGGGAGTGTTTCGGTAGAATCGGAATTTGACAATATACAGTTTATTCCGGCCGGTGCCTCGGTACGAATCTATCCTACCTCTGGTTTTAAATTTGGTGGGGATGTAGGCTATGCCATCGGGATAAATGAAGGTAATAAAGGTGGATTGTATTATAGACCGTCCATAGGTATCGACTTGAGCGGAGGTTCCTCAGAATTGAATATATCCTATATGGCTGTTACTGATGACGTAACTTTTGGTACGGTACTTTTAGGGTATTTGTTCCTGTTTTAGAAGATTTCGAGAGAATTATTTTATAAGTGGTATTCCTTGAATGCCACTTTTTTTTGTTCAAATAATTAGTACTTTTAACTTCATGAAGATTATCATTATCAATGGCCCCAATCTCAACCTATTGGGAAAAAGGGAACCCGAAGTATACGGCCACAAAACCTTTGAAGATTACTTTTCTGAACTTCAATTCCGATTTAAGGATGTGGAATTGGAGTATTTTCAATCCAATATTGAAGGTGAATTGATTACCAAACTGCAGGAAGTAGGTTTTGAGTATGATGGTATAGTCCTTAATGCCGCCGCATATACCCACACTTCGGTAGGCTTGGGTGATGCCGTTAAGGCCATTGGGACACCAGTGGTGGAGGTGCATATTTCCAATACTTATAACAGGGAGGATTATCGGCATGTGTCCTACATTTCTCCAGGGGCCAAAGGGGTGATTTTAGGTTTTGGGCTACAGAGTTACGACTTGGCCATCCGCAGTTTTTTATAAAAGGAAATTATTCAGATAGATCCAAGGAGCCTTTGTTTTTCGTAGATACATAAAATTTTATGCTATGAACAAACCTATTTCAATTTTATTCCTTGTTTTAATATTCTTTTTTTCATCCTGTAGTAATTCCGATGATATAAATCTTAAACCAATTGAGGATGAAAGCATTTCCATAGTAAATGCCTTTCCCAATCTTTCCTTTTCAAGGCCCTTAGATCTGCAAAGCCCCAATGATGGTACCGATAGGATTTTTGTGGTGGAACAACGAGGTACTATAAAGGTATTCGAAAACAATACTGAAGTCACAGAATCAAGTACGTTTCTTGATATGAGCGGAAACATAGCCAGTTCAGACGAACTGGGGTTATTGGGCCTGGCGTTTCACCCAAATTTTGAATCGAACGGTTACTTTTACGTTTGCTATACTCCATCGAGCGATTTGAGTGTAGTTTCCCGTTTTAAAACAATGGATATCGATCCTAATATGGCCGATCCAAGCAGTGAGACACTTTTGATGCAAATTCCCCAACCTTACACCAACCATAACGGAGGTCAGCTTGGATTTGGACCTGATGGCTATCTGTACATTGCATCTGGCGATGGAGGTTCTGGCGGCGATCCTGATGGCAATGCGCAGAATTTGGAAAACCTGTTGGGTGCCATTTTACGTATCGATGTTGACAATACGGATTCCGGCTTGAACTATGCCATACCCGCTAATAATCCCTTTGTAACCACTGAAAATGCCAGACCTGAAATCTATGCCTATGGCCTTAGAAATCCGTGGCGGTTTTCTTTTGATGTACGGAACGGGAATTTATGGACAGGCGATGTTGGTCAAGGGGAAAAAGAGGAAATCAATATTATAGAAATTGGAGGAAATTATGGCTGGAACATCTTGGAGGGAACTTCGTGCTATAACGCCCAGGATTGTGACGAAACCGGTAGGATTGCCCCCGTTTTTGAATATGGTCATGGCAATAATGATAGGTCTGTGACGGGCGGTTATGTGTATAGGGGAAACCTAAACCCTTCCTTGGTTGGGTATTATATTTATGGGGACTTCATATCCGGCAGGATATGGGCATTGGACAATGTATCCGGGGCTGGGCCTACTAACAAATTATTGTTTGAAACCGGTCTGCCTATCGCCTCCTTTGGAACGGATCAAGACAACGAACTCTATATTTGTAGTTTTGATGGTAAAATTTACAAGGTAGTTGAACAAAGTCTACCGTAGATATTTTTCCTCCACATAAAAAGTTGCAAATGGAAGCAAGGAGGCAATTCCAAAAATTGCCAAGCGTTTAAATCCCCATTTTTTGTTGTAGCAAACAATGATGGCCAATAAAATAAAGGCAATAAACAAAAAGCCATGGGCATACCCAACCCATTTGTTGGGCCCAGGAATTTCCGCCCAATACTTCAGGGGCATGGTCACTCCAAATAAGGCCAAATAGGATATTCCTTCTAATATTGCAGTGATTCTAAAGGCTTTTAGCATATCAAAATGGAATTAAGTAAAAGCGAAGTGCCCAGGCACTTCGCCTAACCAATATTTTATAAGTGAATTACCTCGTCATAGGCATCAGCCACGGCTTCCATGACCGCTTCGCTCATGGTTGGATGGGGATGTACGGCTTTTAAGACTTCATGACCGGTTGTTTCCAACTTTCTTGCTACAACGGCTTCGGCAATCATATCAGTAACACCGGCACCTATCATGTGGCAACCTAGCCACTCACCATATTTTGCATCAAAAATTACTTTCACGAAACCATCAGAAGCTCCTGAAGCCTTTGCTTTTCCACTGGCCGAAAAAGGAAACTTTCCAACCTTGATATCAAAACCTTTTTCCTTGGCCTGTTTTTCGGTAAGTCCCACGGAAGCAATTTCAGGGCTGCAATAGGTACATCCTGGGATGTTGCCATAATCCAACGGCTCTACATGTATTCCCGCAATCTTTTCTACGCAAAGAATTCCTTCTGCCGATGCTACATGGGCCAAAGCTTGTCCCGGTGTTACGTCTCCAATCGCGTAATACCCAGGAATATTGGTTTGGTAATAATCGTTCACCAAAATCTTGTCCCTATCCGTAGCGATTCCTACGTCATCCAAACCTATATTTTCAATGTTTGTTTTGATTCCAACGGCGGAAAGGACGATGTCCGCTTCTAAAACTTCTTCACCTTTGGCCGTTTTTACCGTCGCTTTAACACCATTTCCGGATGTATCCACGGATGTTACTTCCGCAGAAGTCATGATTTTTACCCCCGCCTTTTTAAAGCTACGTTCCAATTGCTTGGATACATCTTCGTCCTCAACGGGAACGATGTTGGGCAAATATTCCACAACAGTTACCTCGGTACCCATGGAGTTATAGAAATAGGCAAATTCGATACCTATGGCCCCACTACCTACAACGATCATTTTCTTGGGTTGCTCGGCGAGGGTCATGGCTTCCCGATAACCGATTATCTTCTTTCCATCCTGAGGCAAACTGGGCAATTCCCTGCTACGGGCCCCTGTAGCGATGACGATATGTTCCGCGATATATTCGGTTTCCTTGCCATCCTCTGATTTTACGGAGACTTTTTTCCCTGGTTTCAACGTACCAAAACCGTTGATAACCTCTATTTTATTCTTTTTCATCAAGAATTGGACTCCTTTGCTCATGCCATCGGCAACACCTCTACTTCTTTTGATCACGGCGTCAAAATCCTTATCCACACCTTCCGCTTTAAGACCATAGTCACCGGCGTGCTGCAGATATTCGAATACTTGAGCCGACTTCAACAATGCTTTGGTTGGTATACATCCCCAATTTAGACACACCCCGCCCAGATTTTCCTTTTCAATAATGGCGGTCTTAAAACCTAGCTGGGAGGCTCTAATGGCGGTGACATAGCCACCGGGACCACTACCCAAAACAATGATATCAAAAGTGCTCATATATAAATCTTTTTGTGGTTGAAAATTGAGGTGCAAAAATACAAAACCAAATCGGAATTATATCCCGCACAAAAAGATTTCTACCATGGAGATTTAGAACCCTTCGGCTTTACGTGCTACTGCCGAAAAACAAGGGTATAATTTTTGGTTGAAGAAAAAAAGTGCCACGGCAGGTTAGCTGGCAATCAGTTTCTCGTCCGAAGCATGCATTTTTAGTAACTTTTTCAGTTCGAATTCAGTCAACGGCTTGTTCAGGATATGATCCACCATTCCATATTGACTGCTTCTAATGGTATCTTCCTGATTTACGGAATTTGTAAGCATCATCACACTGATTTGCTTGTTTATGGTATGCATTTTTGAAAATTCGTCTAAAAACTGCCATCCGTTCATTTTAGGCATATTGATATCGGTAAATATCAGGTCCGGCAGGTCTTCCTTCTTGGAAGAGGCGTTTTGGAGGTATAGCAATGCATCATGCGCATTATGAAATACAACGGTTCTGCCCGTATATCCGATTATTTTTAGAATTCTTTTATTGATGAAGGCGGTCATTATATCGTCATCCACCATCATGATTACGTTGATTTTTTGCATGCTCTTTTTATAAAAAAAATAAGAAAAAACTTACAAAATAACGTATTAAATCATGAGGTATTGTGATGGGAATAAAAAATCACCTAAAACTCCCATAGTTTGAAATTCTTAGGTGATGGATTTTGCTGACAATCAAGGCGCAATCAAAGGTGAAGGCCTTACATCAGTTTTTATCTTCTACAAAATTTAGCGCTACACCGTTAATGCAATGTCTTAGACCGGTTGGGGCAGGGCCATCCTCAAAAACATGTCCCAAGTGGCCACCGCACGTAGCGCAGTGTTCTTCGGTTCTTTTGTAACCGATTTTGTAGTCAACGTCGTAGCCCACGTTTCCTTCTATCTCCTGGTAGAAACTGGGCCATCCGGTACCGGAATCAAATTTGGTATTACTTTTAAAAAGCGGGGTACCGCATCCAGCACAAATATAGGTTCCCTTTTTTTTGTTCTCCAAGAGTTCACTTGTAAATGGATTCTCCGTTGCGGCTTTTCTCAAGACATAAAACTCGGCATCCGTCAATTCCGCTTTCCATTCCGCCTCTGTTTTTTCAACCTTGAAGCTTTTGCTCTGTTTCTGGCCTTCATCTATGACCATATCTTTTTCCTGTGAGACGCCTTTGCAACCGGTTAAAAGTGTCAAAACCATAAGTAGTGCAGAGATTTTCATGAGTGTTTTTTTTAATGTGTCGATATTTTTTCAGTAACCTTTCAAAGTTAACTTAGATACGTAGAACTTTTAGTTAAGGTTTTCTAAACAATAATCATAAAAAAACCCCCGAAATATCGGAGGTTTACAGTTCTATTTTTGAGCTTTTATTATAAAACGACCTTTTGAACATCCTTTTCAGTGACTCCCAGTCTGCTCATGACCGAGTTAATATTGGAAACATCCAATTTTCCGCTTTGTGCAGCTTCGGCAGGTAAAACCGCTATCCTAAATACTTGGTTGTCCGTATCCCCGGGCAGTAAAGTGCCCAAATCAAAATCCGCCTCCAAGAAGATGCTTACATCAAAAAATGTATAATCATAATTGTATTGAAGCAACCCTTGGTCAATTATTCTGGTCTGTGGCATCAACCTCCAAATATCCACGGGGTCGCCATTGCCGTCCTCTGTTTGGTCCCATAAAAGATAAACCAATATGACATCGGTCTCAAAAACCTCTATGCTTTGCGGAAATTCATAAAATATGGAATATTCATTACCGGCATCAAAAGTTCCTTCAATGTCGATTATTTTGCCCAGTATGTTTACACCGTCCTGGCCATCCAAACCGTCCAAACCATCACGTCCGTCCAAACCATCACGTCCGTCCAAACCATCAAAACCCGGAGGCCCCTGAGGTCCTTCGCAGGCCATAAAAAAGAATGCCAAAAATGTACTGAGTAGAATCGTTGTTTTTTTCATGATATTTAATTTTTTGGGTTCACCATTATTAATTTTACCCAAGTTATTCAAAAAGCGTTCCAATTTTAGTATTTTAGAAAATATATGCTGCGGATAATAAATCGGTTTACATTAAAACTGAGAATAGGTCCACAAACGTATAAAAAGGAACTAAATTTTGATTTTGAAGCGGGCTTCGGAACATATAAATCCCTATTATCGCTCAAAGTTGATTAGATTTACAGGCAAACCAAACGTGAAATTATGTCCAAAGTAATACCTCATTCGCTGTTTACAGATTTTGATATCGACCTTTTTAAAGGAGGCAAACACTATCGTTTACATGATAAAATGGGGTCCCATATTATAGAAGTTGACGGCATAAAGGGCACCTATTTTGCTGTTTGGGCCCCGTCCGCCAAATCCGTATCGGTCGTTGGTGATTTTAATTATTGGAATGCCGATGAACACAAATTGAACGTTCGCTGGGATTCCAGTGGTATTTGGGAAGGTTTTATCGCCAATGTCCAAAAAGGAGCCGTTTATAAGTATAAAATCCAATCCCATAATAATGATATTTGGACGGAAAAGGCAGATCCCTTTGCCCGATTCTGCGAGCACCCGCCTAAAACGGCATCGATTGTTTGGTCTGCAGATTATAATTGGAAGGATTCTGATTGGATGGGCTACAGAAAAGATAAAAATGGATTGGACAGGCCCTATTCCGTCTATGAAGTCCATATGGGCTCTTGGAAAAGAGACGCGGGCAATAATGTGCTCAGCTATAAGCAGTTGGCCAAAGAGCTGGTTTCCTATGTAAAGGAAATGGGATATACGCATGTGGAGTTCATGCCCGTGATGGAATATCCGTACGACCCTTCCTGGGGATATCAATTGACCGGATATTTTGCGCCAACCTCCAGGTTTGGTACGCCCGAAGAGTTCAAGTTTTTGGTAGATACATTTCATCAAAATGATATTGGGGTCATTTTGGACTGGGTGCCATCCCATTTCCCGGAAGATGCCCATGGATTGGGTTATTTTGATGGTTCCCACCTCTATGAACATCCTGACAGAAGAAAGGGATACCACCCAGATTGGAAGAGTTTGATTTTCAATTATGGACGGAATGAAGTGCGGGCCTTCTTGATAAGCAATGCGCTTTTTTGGCTCGATCAATTTCATGTGGATGGCTTACGGGTGGATGCCGTTGCCTCTATGTTATACTTGGATTATTCCAGGGAAGATGGCGAATGGGAACCCAATATGTATGGTAATAACGAAAATTTGGAGGCCATGTCCTTCATTAGGGAGCTCAATCAAGAGGTGCAGGCTAGCTTTCAAGGTGCGGTTCAAACCATTGCGGAAGAGTCCACTGCATTTTCTGGGGTATCAAGACCCGTGGAATACGGAGGTCTTGGTTTTGGGATGAAATGGATGATGGGCTGGATGCACGATACCCTGGAATACTTTAAGAAAGAACCCATCTACAGAAAGCATCATCAGAACGACCTTACTTTTAGTATGACCTATGCCTTCACGGAGAATTTCATGCTGCCATTTTCCCATGACGAGGTAGTTTATGGCAAGCAGTCCTTGGTGTATCGTATGCCAGGGGATGAATGGCAACGATTTGCCAATTTGAGGTTGTTGTTTGGCTATATGTTCACGCATCCAGGAACCAAATTGATGTTCATGGGAGGAGAATTTGGCCAGACGGCAGAATGGAACTTTCAGAATAGCTTGGATTGGCATTTGCTGCACTATGAACCACATATGGGTGTACAGCAATTTGTGAAAGATTTAAATGCACTTTATAAAAATTCACCTGCCTTGTATGAAAAGCAATTCAGTCCTGAAGGTTTTCAATGGATAGATTATGGGGACCATGAAAATTCCGTACTTACATACATCAGAAAGGGCCATGATGCGGAGAACGACCTGGTCATAGCCTGTAATTTTACCCCTGTGGTAAGGGAAAATTATAGGATTGGCATGCCAAAAAAAGGGAAGTTGAAGGAGGTATTGAACAGTGACGCTGCTAAATATGGAGGAACGGACAGAGTGAATGCCAATTTAAAGATCGCGAACAAGCCATGGCATGGGCAAAAAAAATCGGTAGAGATTACAATTCCCCCCTTGGGTATCGTTATTATGAAATAAAATTCATTTTTGCTTCGGTCTTTATAGCCTATTTTTAAAACAATGTTTTTAAAGTTACCCGATATTGTTCTTCTTTTGCGGATATCAATAACCAAAATGATATGATTACAAATACGGAGCTGGAATATAAAGGAAATTTGTATCCCAATCACATTGTCGAATTTAAACAGGACAATGATAAACTATATTTTACCTCGGAAAACGGGGTAATTCTTCAGGTGACCATTTTGCGAGGGAGTGTGCTCAGGTTCAGATATGCCACGAACCATGTATTTGAGCCAGATTTTTCCTATGCCATAGATGAAGATGCTTCACTGGGCTACAGTATTCTGGAAGTAACCGAAACCGAAACGGAATATCTTGTTAAGACTGCCAGATTGCAGCTTTTGGTGGATAAGATGTCAATGCGTACCCAGATTTCTGATTTGGAGGGAAACATAATCAACGAAGATGAAGCTGGATTTCATTGGGAGGAAAATTATGAATATGGCGGCAATACGGTAAAAATGAGTAAAATGACCCCTACCGGTGAAAGTTACTATGGTATGGGCGATAAATCTACCCATAGCAATTTAAAGGGAAAACGTGTTGAGAACTGGGTGACGGACTCCTACGCCTATGGGAAGGACCAAGATCCACTCTATAAGGCCATTCCCTTTTATATTGGATTGAACAGGGGAAGGGCCTATGGTATTTTTTTTGACAATAGTTTTAAGACCCATTTTGATTTTGCCTACGAGAAAAGAAATATTACCAGTTTTTGGGCGGATGGTGGCGAAATGGACTATTATTTTTTCTATGGCCCCGATATGGCAACCGTGGTATCTGCTTACTCCAATTTAACGGGAACTCCGGAGCTGCCACCTCTTTGGGCCCTTGGTTTTCACCAGTCTAAATGGAGTTACTACCCAGAAAGTAATGTAAAGGAAATTACCCAACAATTTAGGGAGCACAAAATCCCGTGTGATGCCATCTACTTGGATATCGATTATATGGATGGTTTCCGATGTTTTACGTGGGACAAGAACCATTTTCCGGACCCAAAAAGAATGATATCGGAATTGGAGCAGGACGGCTTTAAGACGGTTGTGATGATCGATCCCGGTATTAAAATTGATCGTGATTATTGGGTGTATCAAGAGGCCTTGGAGAACGATTATTTCTGTAAGCGGGGAGATGGTCCTTTGATGCATGGAAAGGTGTGGCCCGGGGAATGTAATTTTCCGGATTTTACGAATCCCGAGGTACGTGAATGGTGGGCGGAACTGTATAAGGAATTTATGTCGGACATTGGGGTACATGCTGTTTGGAACGATATGAACGAGCCCGCAGTGATGGAAGTTCCCAGCAAGACAGCTCCTTTGGATACCCGTCATAATTACGATGGACATCCCTGTACTCATAGAAAGGCACACAACGTTTATGGAATGCAAATGGTAAGGGCAACCTATGAGGGCGTTAAAAAATATGTATACCCAAAAAGACCTTTTGTCATTACAAGGGCCGCATTTGCTGGTACCCAAAGATATTCATCTACATGGACAGGGGATAATGTTGCCACCTGGGAGCATTTGTGGATTGCCAATGTGCAGGTGCAGCGCATGTGCATGAGCGGCTATTCATTTGTGGGGTCGGATATAGGAGGCTTCGCGGAGCAACCCAATGGAGAACTATTTGCAAGATGGGTTCAGTTGGGCGTATTCCATCCATTTTGTAGGGTGCACTCCAGTGGAGATCACGGTGATCAGGAGCCTTGGTCCTTTGGGGCGGATATTACGGATATCGTTCGAAAATTCGTGGAAATTCGGTATCAGTTATTACCATACCTATATACCATGTTCCATAAGTACAGTAAGGACCATGTTCCTATGTTGAAACCATTGGTATATTATGACCAAGAAGACACCCAGACCCATTTCAGAACGGACGAGTTCATTTTTGGAAATCAAATATTGGTATGTCCCATACAAGAACCAAATGCCCAAGGAAGGAGAATGTACTTTCCAAAAGGAAACTGGTATGATTTTTGGAACCAGGAATTTTTGAGCGGTGGTAAGGAGCGATGGGTGACCGCCGAATTGGACAAAATTCCCATATATGTAAAAGAGGGGGCCGTGATACCAAAATATCCGGTTCAGCAATATGTAGGTCAAATAAAGATAACAGAGTTGATATTGGATACCTATTTCAAGAATGGGATGGAAACCTCTGAGGTGTACGAGGACGCTCAGGATGGCTATGACTATAAAAAGGGCAGGTATTCGTTGCGAAACTTTAAATTGAACGGTAAGGAAAAGTCTTTGACCATCCAGCAGTTCAAGGATGGTAGTTTTGTTACGAGTTATGAAAAGTTTAAATTCAACATTTATGGTCTGCCGTTTAAAATTGGTAAAGTCTTAGTGGACAATGAGGAAGTGGATTTGAATTCCATACAGTTCACTAAGAATAATTCCATGTTGATAGACAAAAACTTTACCCTTTTGCACATAACCCCAAAATAATATTTTTGTAATTTTCGAAAACACTGAAAAACACTAATACCATGAAAAGAATAGTTTTAATAATTGCCCTGTTTTTCGGGGTTTCCGCTTGTAAGGTAAATCCTTTTACAGGTCAAAAAACATTGAATTTTTATCCTAACAGTCAAATTTTTCCAATGGCCTTTGCCCAATATGATCAATTTTTGGGCGAAAACAATGTAGTTAAGGGAACCACGGAGGCACACATGATAACTAGGGTAGGACAAAGAATTTCATCGGCTGCGGAGCGTTGGCTTTCCGCTAACGGGCACCCAGGTTATTTGAACGACTATAAGTGGGAATACAATTTGGTAAAGGATGAAACGGTAAACGCATGGTGTATGCCTGGTGGAAAAATAGTTTTCTACACAGGTATACTGCCCATTTGCAATGGGGAGACCGGTGTAGCCGTGGTCATGGGCCATGAGGTTGCCCATGCCTTGGCAGATCATGGCGCACAAAGGATGAGTGCCGGTACTTTACAGCAGTTGGGCGCGGTTGCCGGCAACATTGCCATTCAGGATCCCCAGAAAAGGAATATGTTCAATCAGGCCTATGGTATAGGCTCACAACTGGGAGCTATGTTGCCTTTTAGCCGCAGCCATGAAACGGAGGCCGATCGCATTGGATTGCAAATAATGGCCATCGCAGGTTATAACCCTTATGAAGCTGCGGAGCTTTGGAAACGAATGAAGGCCCAGAGTGGGGGGCAGGCACCACCTGAATTTATGAGTACGCACCCATCCAATGATACCAGGATTAACAACCTAACCGTGTGGGCACCGGAAGCCGCAGCAGAGGCCGCTAAATTTGGAGTGACCAGTTTTAAATAAAACATACATTTTTATTGTATATTCAGGCCGTTCTAAGGAACGGCCTTTATTTTACCCAATATTGAAAACACTGGTTTTAAAAGGAAGTAAAAAACTATTGAACGCTTGGGCGTTCTATGACTGGGCCAATTCCGTCTATAGCTTGGTAATCTCATCAGCAGTATTCCCTATATTTTACGGAGCGCTTTTTCGTGTTGCAGAAATAGAAAGAGTTACTGTATTTGGAGTAGAAATGGCAAGGGCCCCGCTCATAAGTTATACAACATCCTTAGCCTTTGTATTTATCGCGATCATTACCCCATTGATTTCCGGGATAGCGGATTATTTAGGGAACAAGAAAATCTTCATGAAATTCTTTTGTTATTTAGGTGGCTTGTCCTGCATTGGTCTAAGTTGGTTTTCACTTGAAAATATTTATTTCGGACTGCTTTGTTACTTTTTTGGCCTTGTCGGGTTTTGGGTAAGTTTTGCCATCAATAATTCGTATTTGCCGGATGTGGCCTATCCAGAACAACAGGACGCCGTTAGTGCAAAAGGGTTTTCCTTAGGATACATAGGCAGTGTTTTGCTGTTATTGGTGAACCTGGCCATGGTCATGAAACCGGAAGTTTTTGGGATTGCCACGGATGCCGATGGTGTGGCCGAAATAAAGGCCATGAAATATTCATTTGTTTCCGTTGGCATTTGGTGGATAGTCTTTGCACAGTATAGTTTTTACTACCTTCCCAAGGGGAACAAGCGGGAAGGAGAACGGACCAATGTTATTTTGAACGGTTTTAAGGAGTTAAAAAGTGTATGGCACCAGTTAGGAAATCAGACTCGGTTAAAGCGATATCTAGGGGCATTCTTTGTATACAGTATGGCCGTGCAGACCGTAATGTTGATCGCTACTTATTTTGGGGAGGAAGAAATAGGTTGGGGCTCTGATGCCGAACGAACTACAGGTTTGATCGTAAGTATTCTGGTCATTCAAATTGTGGCCATATTTGGGGCTTCCATTACAGCTTGGGCCTCAAAGAATTTTGGAAATATAAAAACGCTTATCGTGGTAAACGCACTTTGGGTCGTCATATGTGTATATGCTTATTTTTTGATTACACCGATGGATTTTTATATAGCCGCCGGATGTGTTGGATTGGTCATGGGGGGGATTCAAGCCTTGTCCCGTTCTACGTATTCCAAGTTCATTCCCCAGACCAAGGATACCACCTCGTTTTTTAGTTTCTATGATGTTGCCGAAAAAATAGGAATCATCATAGGTACCTTTTTGTATGGCTTTATTGCACAGTTTACGGGTAGTATGCGAAATGCGATTATTTTTCTAGGTGTTTTTTTTCTCGTTGGTATGTTGTTGCTTACACGGGTCAAACAACTAAAAAGACCCCTTGAATAAGAGGCCTTTCCACAGTTGTTGATTGTTCGCAGTTTGATTTTATCCTTTGGAAATGTCTCCGGAACCTGAAGTTTTGGTGTCTATCTTTTCAGGATTTCCTCTGTAGGTAATATCCCCGGAACCGGATACCCTCGCTTTTAGCATTTTATTAGCGGTCACTTTTATGTCCGCCGAGCCGGATACCGTAGCATCCACATTATCGGCTTCCATATCAAAGGCCTTAATATCCCCACTTCCTGAAATGGTAGCTTCAAAGTCCTGGGTACTGCCACTTAAGGTAATATCCCCAGACCCGGACATACTGGCACTTACCTTATCAGTATCCACATCCAAGGTTATATCCCCGGATCCGGACATGGCCGTTTCCAAATGATCCGTTTTAATGGTGGTCTTGCCAACGATATCCCCAGATCCGGAGAGGGCAATGGCATCCACGCTTTCAACGGGAACGGTTATCGTGATACCATTTTTCCAAGAGGAAGGCTTTAAGTTGACTCCTTTTTCCGTCTTGATTTCCAATTTTCCATTTTTTACTTCGGTAATAATGTATTCCAATAGATTCGATTCCCCCGTAAGTGTCAATTGACCTTCTTTGCCATCTACCAAATGTACATCGAACCAACCCGATACACCAATGGCATCGTAGTCGCTGGTATTTCTATTGATGGTAACTTGGTCTCCGTTACCGTTAACTCTTTTGCCCCATTGTGCAGAGCAGGAAACTGTCATGGCCAAAACAATGGCTAGTGCTGTGATTTTTTTCATTTTTTAATTGATTTTGAACTGAACATTGTTCAGCTTTTGATTGATATTAATTTTTGGTAAAACTGATGCTTCCGTAGTCACTGTTCAAGGTAACCATATTTCCATTTCCTTGGCTTCCATAGTAGCCTTTATAGTGCTTGGAGGTCGACTTTTCCTCACTGATATTGATAACAAAATCATCTTTTCCGCTCACGCCCGCATAACTGGTGGTGATGTCGAAGTCGAAGTGGTAGTTGGCGTCATACCCTATTTTAACCCCAGTGTAATCTGACCTGATATTGACATTGCCTGCATCCTGGGCCAGTTCCTCGATCCGTATGGAGCCATAGTCCGATGAAATATCGACATTCCCATGGATACTTCCCAATTTTATGGTAATGTAGTCGCCATTTCCCTGTACATTTTTTGCATCCCCAACTTCCATTTTTCCATAATCACTGCCGTAATCCAAGTTTTCCATCTGGTCTATTTTGACATTTGTATAATCGGCATTGACTTTTAGGTTTCCCGCTTTTTCGATGGTGAAGCCTGAATAATCCGCTTTGATCTCACCGCTGTTTATGAATCCTATGGTGGAGTTTGAGGTGTAATCAAAATTCAATTGATTGTTTCTCCCCCTGAGTTCCCCAATTTCCAGCCTTCCATAATCACAACTGATCTTGGCATGGCCGTCTATTCTGTCCAATATTATGGATCCGTAGTCATTGTCAAGATTTATACTGTTTTTGATGGGAAGTTTAATGGTGTAGTTAATCTGCATGTTCACATTGTTGCTTCTGCCCCAATTCCAGCCCCATCCATTTTTGTTGTCGTTAAATTTCGTTTCTGCGGATACAATAGAGCTACTAGCGTCAAAATTCACTGAAATTTCATCCAGCTTTTCCTGTACTTTTTCCTCGTTGTTGCCATTGGTCTTAATATGGACCTCGATCATGATCCTATTTTCGTTCCATGAAGTAATGTTCAAATTCCCATAGCTGTTATCTACCTTCAAAAGAGCATCGGGATTTACGTTGAACTCTTTTTTAATGGTCTTTTCCTTGGTGTACTTACCGTTGTGTTTTCCGCCATTATCGGCCAATAGTATCGCCGGAAAAAGGAAGACTAGCAAAAGGCTATATTTAAATAGTAATGTTTTCATTTGTATGTTTTTTATTGTTTTTAGTGGACAAAAGCAATGAACCGTTTATTGGTCTTTGATAGATCAAAGAATATTTTGGTTCATTTCATTATCGTAATTTTTTAAATTTTTAATAGTTTCGATTTGGTTTAAAACGTCGTTCAGCAAGTCGATCCTTGTCTGGAAATTGGTAATCATGGCACTTAGTATTAATTTGCTGTTACCCCCGTTTAACAACTCATTTTCCAACATTTTATAGTCCTGTTCCAGTTTTTTAAGCTGGTCCATGGTGTCTGAAATTATTTTCCTTGTTTCAGGGGTTTCCTCAGCTTCCAACTCCTTTACTTGCTGCTCGATGAGACTTGCAAAGTAAAACTGGGTATTGGCCGCTTCGGGCGAGATTTCAGCTACTTGCTCCTCCAAACTGGGATTAGAATCCATCGCTCCATACGCCAATGCAACCAAAAGCGCCATGGAAGCCGCTATGGACAAAGGTTTCCACCAATTGAAGTGCGTTTTGGACAATGCAACGGTTTGATTTGCCTTGTTCATTTTGGCCAAAAAACGTTCTTGGTGCCCCAATGCTGGTTCTTCCGTATCAAAACGGCCTTGTAGTGTTTTGAACAAATCCTCTAGATTATCTTTTTCCATCAGTTCGCAATTAATAATTCTTTTCTAAGACTTTCCTTTGCCCTTGAAATGGTGGTCCTACAATTGGCATAGCTCATATTCATTATGGAACTAATTTCCTCGTAGTCGTAACCCTCGATCAAATGTAAGGTCAAAGAAATTCTGTAATTGTCTTTTAAGCGTTTCATGGTTTCCATTACTTTTTGAGCCTTTTGTTCAGCAAACACATGATCCGAAGCAATTCCGTCATTATCTTCGACCTTGTACATTAAATCGTCCAGCGCAACTTCATTCTTTTTCCGTTGCTTTTTGTAATGGTAAATACTGTTGTTCACTACAATTCTCCTAAGCCATGCTCCAAAAGTAACCTCGCCCCTAAAAGTATCCAGTTTCGTAAACGCGTTCAAAAACGACTCCTGCATAATGTCTTCGGCCTCTGCACTATGTTTTACAATTCGCAAAGCAGTGTTGTACATAGCTTTGTAGTACCTATTGTAAACCTCTAGTTGTGCACTTTGCTTACCTTCCTTGCACGATTGCAATAAATCATCAATATGTACCTTACTTTGGCTCAAAAAGTGATTGGTTTGTCTAAGAGATGACTCAATTTACCTATTGTTACAGTTTTGACCGAAAAGTTTTTATAAATTAAATTTTGTTACATACTAAATTTGGACCAACAATAAATTTACGCGATGACGGAAAGGGAAAAAATGCTTCAGGGAAAGGTCTATAATTCCAGGGATCCTGAACTTTTGGAGAGGTATTTTAGTGCAAGAAGTCTAGTCAAGAAGTTCAACGATTTGGATGCTGAACTAGTGTTGGAACGCCAAGAAATCTTATCCCAACTTTTTGAGAATATAGGAAAAGGGGTATGGATAGAATCTCCTTTCTTTTGTGAATATGGGAATAATATTTCGATTGATGAAGGCACTTTCGTGAATATGAACTGCACCTTTTTGGACAATAATAAGATTAGCATTGGAAAAAATGTGCTCATAGCACCTTACGTTCAGATTTATACGGCTTCCCATCCTTTAAGGGCCTCTGAGAGGATATTGGCAAATAAGAATGACGGTGCGCCCTATATAACTAAAAGTTTGCCCGTAACAATTGGCGATAATGTCTGGATTGGCGGCAACACCGTTATTTGTCCCGGGGTTATCGTAGGTGAAAATGTTACTATTGGGGCAGGAAGTGTCGTCACCAAGAACATACCGGATAATACGCTTGCCTTTGGCAATCCGTGCAGGGTCATAAGAGAACTTTAGTAATTGTATCCTTTGTTTTATAGTAACCAAGAAATACAATATAGGTTACTATATAAATGGCACAGGAATTGAAATGAATAGGGCATAGAAAGACAATTAAAACGACAAAAACCCTGTAAGCATGGTCTTTCGAGGGTTTTTGAATTTTGAACGATAAAAAAAGTGTACGCTGTTTAATGACAGAATGACCGATATATAAGTATGGAAGATTCTAAATTTTCAAATTTTGACAATATGTCTTTACAGGGCATCGATCAGGATTCCGAGTTAATTCCGTTGCTTACCGCAGAGGACGAGGAGCAAATGAATAGTGAGGAATTGCCCGAAACCTTACCTATCCTACCCCTTAGGAATACGGTTTTGTTTCCCGGTGTCGTAATTCCAATTACCGCCGGAAGGGACAAGTCCATCCAATTGATAAAGGATGCCAATAACGGTAGTAAAGTGATAGGGGTGGTGTCCCAAAAGGATGAGGAAACGGAAAACCCAGATATCAAGGATATCAATACGTTGGGTACGGTTGCCCGTATTTTACGGGTATTGCAGATGCCCGATGGGAATACAACCGTAATTATCCAAGGGAAAAAACGTTTTGAGATCGCGGAAGTATTGACCAAAAAGCCATATATCACGGCAACTGTGCGTGAAACCGATGAAATTAGGCCGGATAAGGGGAGCAGTGAATTTTTGGCGATCATCGATTCCATTAAGGATTTGGCCTTGAGGATAATTAGGGACAATCCAAATATTCCAAGTGAAGCTTCTTTCGCCATTAAAAATATCCAGAGCGATTCCTTTTTGATAAACTTTGTTTCCTCCAACCTCAATTTACCAGTAAAGGAGAAACAGGAGTTATTGGAAATTGGGAACTTGCAGGATAGGGCATTGGCCACATTAAAATATATGAACATCGAGCTCCAGAAATTGGAGTTGAAAAACGATATTCAGTCCAAGGTGCGCAGCGATTTGGACCAGCAACAGCGTGAATATTTTCTCCATCAACAGATGAAGACCATCCAAGAGGAACTTGGCGGGGTTTCTTATGATGAGGAACTGGAGGAAATGCGCGAGCGTGCGAAAAAGAAAAAGTGGGGTAAAAAAGTAAAGGAGCATTTTGAAAAGGAACTTGCCAAAATGCAGCGAATGAACCCGCAAGTGGCGGAATATTCCATTCAAAGAAACTATCTGGACCTGCTGTTGGATTTGCCATGGAATAAGTTTTCCAAGGATAAATTCGATTTAAAACGTGCGGAACGCATCCTCAACAGGGATCATTATGGACTTGAGGACGTTAAAAGAAGAATCATAGAGTATCTGGCGGTTTTAAAACTGCGAAACGATATGAAATCTCCCATACTTTGCCTATATGGACCTCCAGGTGTGGGTAAAACCTCTTTGGGAAAATCCATTGCCGAGGCCTTGGGCCGAAAATATGTGCGTATGTCCTTGGGTGGTCTACGCGATGAGGCTGAAATTCGCGGGCATAGAAAAACATATATAGGAGCTATGCCCGGTAGAATTGTTCAAAATCTTAAAAAGGCGGGTACTTCCAATCCTGTCTTTATTTTGGATGAGATCGATAAGCTGTCCAATAGCCATCAAGGAGACCCTTCCTCAGCAATGCTGGAGGTTCTGGATCCTGAACAGAACAACGATTTTTATGACAACTTCCTGGAAATGGGTTATGATCTATCCAAGGTGATGTTCGTGGCTACCGCGAACAATCTGGGGAATATACAGCCCGCTTTAAGGGATCGAATGGAGATTATCAATGTTAGCGGTTATACCATAGAGGAAAAGGTGGAAATAGCAAAAAGACATTTGCTGCCCAAACAATTGGAGGAGCATGGTTTGAACTCGACCCACCTGAAAATTGGAAAACCCCAGTTGGACAAAATTGTCGAAGGTTATACCAGGGAATCCGGTGTGCGCTCTTTGGAGAAGCAAATCGCAAAAATGGTTCGCTATGCCGCAAAATCCATTGCCACGGAAGAACAATACAATGTGAAGATTAGCAATACGGATGTAGAAGAAGTTTTGGGTGCGCCAAAAATGGAACGCAGCAAATATGAGAACAATGAAGTGGCCGGTGTGGTTACCGGTTTGGCCTGGACCAGTGTTGGTGGGGATATCCTCTTTATAGAATCCATATTGTCACAAGGAAAGGGCAATTTAAGTATAACGGGTAATCTAGGTAAGGTGATGAAGGAATCAGCCACCATTGCCATGGAATATATTAAATCCAATGCCCAGAGGTTTGGTATAGACCCCTCTATATTTGAGAAGTACAACGTACATATTCATGTGCCGGAAGGGGCCACTCCAAAGGACGGCCCCAGTGCGGGTATTACCATGTTGACATCCTTGGTGTCTTTATTCACCCAAAAGCGAATCAAGAAAAGTTTGGCCATGACCGGGGAGATTACACTACGTGGTAAGGTATTGCCCGTTGGTGGCATTAAGGAAAAAATTCTTGCGGCAAAAAGGGCGCGTATAAAGGAAATTATCCTTTGTGCGGAAAATGAGCGTGACATCAAGGAAATAAAGGAATCCTATTTAAAAGGGCTAAAGTTCCATTATGTTACGGAAATGTCCGAAGTCATCGATATTGCAATTACGAACCAAAAAGTAAAGAACGCCAAAAAGCTATAGCGGGTTTTTTCAACTATATTTATACAATGAACAAAATCACTATTGCCATTGACGGATTTTCTTCAACGGGTAAAAGCACCTTGGCGAAACAGCTGGCCAAAAAACTGGAATATGTGTATGTAGATACAGGGGCCATGTATAGGGCCGTCACGCTGTATGCAATGGAAAATGGTTTTGTTGAGGATGGTCAAATTGATAAAGATGGTCTCATCAAGGATTTGGACAGCATTGTATTAAAGTTTGTGTTCAATCCCCATTTGGGCTTTGCCGAAATGTACTTGAATGATGAGAATGTAGAGAGGAAAATAAGGACCTTAGACGTTTCAAAAAATGTAAGTCAGGTCGCCGAGATTAAGGAAGTAAGGACCAGACTGGTTGCCCTACAACAGGATATGGGCAAGGATAAGGGCGTGGTCATGGATGGCAGGGATATTGGAACCGTCGTTTTTCCCGAAGCGGAACTTAAAATTTTCATGACCGCCAGTCCAGAAAAAAGGGCGGTGAGACGCTACAAGGAACTCTTGGATCGGGGCGAGGATATAACATATGCGGATATTTTGGAGAACGTTCAAAAAAGGGACTACATTGATTCCCATAGAGAAACCTCACCGCTAACAAAAGCGGAGGGTGCCATAGAATTTGATAATAGTGATATGGGATTGGTGCAGCAATTTGAGCGCATCTATGAACATGTGCTTCGAGTGATCGAGAAGAACCAATAAAAAAACCGTCAGGAAGACTAACGGTTTTTTTCTTCAAGGAAACATCCTTACAAATTTGGGATGACCAAAACCTGATCTGGGTGTATTAGATCTGGATTTTTCAATATACCGGTATTGGCCTCGAAAATTTGTTTGTATTTCATGGGGTCTCCATAATAGTGCTTTGCGATTTTGCTTAGGGATTCGCCGCTTTTAACGGTATGTCTATGATAAACGGAATCGTCCTCCACGGTAATGTTCGCTTTTATATCGGATGGGCTTTCACCTCCAATTTCCTTTATTTTGTCCCAAATAATGTTTTTCTCATATTGGGTTTTCGCCATTCCTTTTACCTTTAGGATATCACCTTCAACGGTCACATTTCCATCCTTGATACCAAGTTGTTCCCCAAGGTCTAAAACTGGTTGATACTTTGCCTTTACACTCATAATTTATAACAATTTAACGGTTAATATTTATGCGGTGAAGGTACTAATATTTGAGCAAAACCTTCCAAAAAACAAAAAATACTGAAACCTGCGTATTAGATGCCCTACAACATATTGTGTATTAAGGAATTTAGTTGTATTTTTGCACTCCTTTTTTAGCAAGAGAATCAAGATAGAAAAGGGATAAAAACAAATAAATTTAACAACTTTCATGGCCATTGCTTAGATCTTGATTGGGTTATGGAATACAAATCTTTAATCAGCAAATGGCTGAAGAAAAAACAACAGCGGAAGTAGAAGAAACTACAGATGCTACTACACAAGAAGCTGCACAGGAAACCCCTAAGCAGGACCCACAGGAGTTTTTGGAAAATTTTAATTGGGAAAAATACGAGCAGGGAATCGAAAGGGTAGACGATTCCAAGCTAAAGGAGTTTGAAGAATTGGTTGCCGAAAATTTCGTGGATACTGCCGATGAGGAAGTAGTGGAAGGTACGGTAGTTTATTTAACCGACAGGGAGGCGATTATCGATATAAATGCCAAGTCTGAAGGGGTTATTTCCTTGAACGAGTTCCGTTACAACCCTAATTTGAAGGTTGGTGACAAGGTTGAGGTCTTGATTGACATCCGTGAGGACAAAAGCGGACAGTTGGTTTTGTCTCACAGAAAGGCACGTACCATCAAAGCTTGGGACAGGGTAAATGCCGCTCATGACAAAGAGGAAATCGTATCCGGTTTTGTAAAATGCAGGACCAAAGGTGGTATGATCGTGGATGTATTTGGTATTGAGGCGTTCTTGCCAGGTTCTCAAATCGATGTGAAGCCGATTAGGGACTACGATCAATATGTGAACAAAACAATGGAGTTCAAGGTTGTTAAGATCAACCACGAGTTTAAGAACGTTGTTGTTTCGCACAAAGCACTTATTGAAGCTGATATTGAAGAACAGAAAAAGGAAATCATCAGCCAATTGGAGAAAGGACAAGTGTTGGAAGGTGTCGTTAAGAACATTACTTCCTACGGTGTCTTTATCGATCTTGGAGGCGTTGATGGTCTTGTACATATTACCGACCTTTCTTGGAGCAGGATCAACCACCCGAACGAGGTTGTTGAACTAGATCAAAAATTGAATGTTGTAATCCTTGATTTTGATGAAAACAAATCAAGAATTCAGCTAGGTCTTAAGCAATTGGAAAAACATCCTTGGGAGGCCCTAAGTGATGAAATTAAGGTTGGCGATAAGGTTAAAGGTAAAGTAGTTGTTATTGCAGACTACGGTGCATTTATAGAAGTTGTTGAAGGTGTTGAAGGTTTGATCCACGTTTCTGAAATGTCTTGGTCCACACACTTACGTTCCGCTCAGGATTTCGTAAAGGTTGGGGACGAGGTTGAAGCGGTTGTATTGACCTTGGATAGGGAAGATCGTAAGATGTCTTTGGGCATCAAGCAGTTGACTCCTGACCCATGGACCGATATCACTTCCAAATATCCTGTAGGTTCAAGGCACAAAGGAATCGTACGAAACTTTACCAACTTTGGAGTTTTTGTTGAGTTGGAAGAAGGTATTGACGGTTTAATTTATATCTCCGATCTTTCTTGGACCAAGAAAATCAAACATCCTTCCGAGTTCACCAATGTTGGTGATACGTTAGAGGTTGAGGTTCTGGAATTGGATGTTGATGGGCGTAAATTGAGCTTGGGCCACAAACAAACTACTGAAAATCCATGGGATAAATACGAAACGGAGTTTGCAGTAGGAACTGTACACAAAGCGACTATTACAGATGTCGTGGATAAAGGTGCTACCATAGACTTTAACGAGGATATCACAGCATTCATTCCACAGCGTCACCTTGAAAAGGAAGATGGTAAAAAACTAGGCAAAGGCGATGAAGCAGAATTCAAGATTATTGAGTTCAACAAAGACTTCAAGCGTGTTGTAGCTAGCCACACCGCTATTTTTAGGGAAGAGGAACAACGCAACGTAAAAGCAGCGGCCCAAAGACAGGCAACAGCAGCAGACGAGGCAAAACCAACTTTAGGGGATGCCAACGATGCATTGCAAGCGTTAAAGGATAAAATGGAAGCGGATTCCAAAAAGAAGAAGTAATTTTCTTTTTTAGACTTCTTATAAAAACCTTGACCATATGGTCAAGGTTTTTTTATTATAGCTACTTTATTTGATTCATAAATACCTAGTTGGAAGCATGTATCTACTCCACCACTTCAATATCATATAGACCGGCCATGGGCCTGCCGTCCTGTGTGATGCCTTCCACCCTTACCTGGAACATTCCGGTTTTGTCCCCAGTAAAGAAATCGATGTTGGATAGCCCTGCATCGCTAAAGGCCAAATCCGGATTCCAATACAGGGTCGTACGATAATCAGGTTTTTTTGGGTCTTCTTCGTAATAGTCAGGGGCATAGAATTCCCTCGTTTTATAAAAGCCGGGTATTGTAAAGGAAACCACTCCCGGGTATATTTCTTGATTAACCAGTTCTTCGTAGGACTTGTTCGTATAAATGGCAATGATACCGCCAGCTCCTCTTGAACCAAAAAGAGACGAATCTGGTCCTTTAACAACATCTACAAACTCTATTTCAATCGCCCGTAATTGTTGCAGAAAATCTACTGTTGTAGTTGTACCATCTACAAGAATCAACGGGGGACCTCCTCCTAAGGATGCAGGAATAAAAAGTTCTTGATTGGGAAATGCTCCTTTAACTAATATGCCTGGTACTCTAGCCATTAAATCCATAACGCTCATTGCTTCGTTCCCAGTTACATCTTCCCTGAAAAGCCGACTTGAAAATGGCCCTGTGGTCATTTTAGACATTGGATTGGCCTTTGTCGCCATTTGGTGTCTGGTCAACCTTTTGTCCTTATCGGTGACCGTTACCTCTTCCAATTGGGTCACGCCGACCGGGTCGTACATATAATCCGTAACCTTTCTTTGGTATTCTTCCTTGGCGTATTCCCTTAATAGTTGAATCGTGTTTTGGGCCTGTTGGCCCTTTGTCGTTGTGGCCACCCTTGGCCATTGTTCATCTAGGGCAATGGAAAAATTACTTTTTTTCGAGTCCCATTTAGCAAGGGAATCATGTGCTTCTACCGTGGCCTCCAGGCTATCCGTAAAATAAAAGGGCCCGAATGAGAATTGGCCTTGCTCATTGGTTTTTTGCTTTGAATTGATCAGATCGACCCAGTATAGATTCAGGGTAACGGATGTCTCCTTTGGTCTATTCGGTAGTTTAAACTTAGTGGTCTTTCCATGTACCATGATACCTTTTTCCGGGGAAATTTTTGGCAACCGCGCCAAACTGTCCGAAAGCATGTCCTTCCAAACGAACCTTCGCCAACCCCGTGTAAGCATAAGTGCGTCCAACAAAAACCTACGGTGCTTGGAACCGTCCTCGAAGAAATAATCTGGATTTGCAATCCTTCCTCCCAAATCGGAATTGAGGAGCAGCCAACTTTTAAATGAGTTGGCATGGCTTTGGTCAATGCCATTTTTGGAAACGACCCCCACGGAGAAGTCCCCTTTCAACGGGCTGCCGTCCGCATCGGTCAGAACCACGTCCAGATTCACCTTTTCCCTTTTCCCATAAACTTTGGCCGGGGCGGATAAAGCCATCTGTGCATCGTTGTCGGGGTGGTCTACATATACCAACCGTTCTGCAAGAGGCTCTCCATTGCTTGCGAACAACGTAAAATGCGCCACGCCATCCCTTAGCTCGCTGGTAAAAATCCTTGTGGCATAGGACGATTTGTCCGAAGGCTCCCCGATTCTTTTGAAAATGAGATCTCCACGCAGATGGCCTACCAAAAGGGTACCCTCCAAAGTACGGTCAGGGCTACTGGCCACTTGGACCAATAAGTGGTCCTCCCTGTTCTGGATGTTGAGCAGATATCCTGAGGGAATTGCCTGTGGCACGGGATAGCTATGTTCCTTCCCATCGATATTGAAACTGGCATGGTATTGTTTGCCCTCCCTTGGGATGAAGCGAACCCTTCCCAAACCAAATTCATGGCTCTCAAAGGTGGTCACGACCTCGTTATCGGAACTTCTGATCTCGCCCTCTATGGCAACACCGTTTCCGTTATCGTCCAATACTTCCATACCAAGGGTACCTGGAAGGCCTGTGACCAAATCGCCACCTTCGGGATAGAATTTGATTTTGGGGATACCTGAAATTGATGTTGGCGTAGTGGCCCCAAACCCCTCGAAGGCCCTATTTGGCATTGAGCTGTCCAGGGTGGGACCTTGTTCCAATTTTTGGACGATTATGGGAATCTCCTTTTCGAATATAACAGGTTCCTCTTCATTGAGCATATATTTGGTATAGGAACGCAGCGTGTAATTTCCCTGGGGGATTTTCTCGTCTATTTGAATATCCCCTGCAACGCTTTTTTCGTCAACGAACAACTTCCGTTGTGCCACGACACTTTCCTGTTCATTTACCAAGTCCACATAGACCACTTTGCTTTTACTTGAAATGTCGTGTGTTATCCCATCAAGAAGATAGGTCTTGAACCATATGGTATCGCCATTGGTATAAACGTCCTTGTCCGTATGCAGGTAGGTTTTTTCCGGGGCAAGATTCTGCCTGTAGTCAACGAGCCTGGTCTTTATTTTTTCCAGCAAAACATACTCTTGGGAAATTTCCGAATAGGACTGGACCAAAAAAATGGTTAGGAGGCCTAAAATAATCGTAGGGACAATTTTCTTCATAATGCTGGAATTTGTTGTTTTTAATCGATCATGCCTTGCCGCCCGATGATGTAGTTTTGCTAAAAAACCTTCGGGGTTCATCAGCATTGGCCACGGCCTGTTCCAAAATATTAAATATGATTGATGCTTAACAAATTATAAATTTATAGGATATTTAATTGGTATTTTAACAAGATTTTTACTAAAAATCTCAACTTTCTTAATTCCAAGAATCATTGAGATAGGAAGCCATTTTAATTTTATATAATCATTGTCAAATTCAGGGCTTAGTATTTTTAGTTTCGGTTTTCAATCTTATACTGGGTTACCACGCAAAATTGAATAAAAAATGTTGTCTGACTATTTGAAGTTTATTCCCTATTTTTGTCGCGTTCAAAGCATGTCTTACGAACTATGGGTCAAAAAGTCTTACTCTCTTCCAAGGAAATAAACATCATCCTTCACCGTTTGGCCTGTCAACTGCTTGAAAATCATGAAGATTTTAAAGATACTGTACTCATTGGGATACAACCCAGGGGAATTTATGTTGCTGAAAGATTGGTTAAAATTCTATTGAAAGAATATAAGGTGAAGCACATAGATTTAGGTTTTTTGGATATTACCTTTTATAGGGACGATTTTAGAAGGGGCGAGAAGACTTTGGAAGCGACCAAGACGAAAATCAACTTTTTGATTGAGGACAAAAAGGTGGTGTTGATTGACGACGTACTGTATACGGGAAGAAGCATCAATGCCGCATTGACAGCTTTACAGTCTTTTGGGAGACCCAAAGAGGTGGAGTTATTGACTTTAATAGATCGGCGTTTTAGTAGGCATCTACCCATACAGCCCAATTATCGGGGAAGGCAAGTGGACGCCATAGACAATGAGAAGGTAAAGGTGATGTGGAAGGAAAATGATGGGGAGGACTTAATATACTTGATAAATAGGTAATTAAAATGAGCGAACTGAGTGTAAATCACTTGCTAGGAATTAAATATTTGAACGAGTCGGATATTCAGCTCATTTTTGAAACAGCGGATCATTTTAAGGAGGTCATCAACAGGTCCATTAAAAAAGTGCCTTCACTCAGGGACATCACCATCGCCAATATATTTTTTGAAAATAGCACCCGGACGAAATTGTCCTTCGAGCTTGCAGAAAAAAGGCTTTCTGCGGATGTGCTCAACTTTTCCGCAAGTCAGTCCTCGGTTAAAAAAGGAGAAACCCTTATCGATACTGTAAACAATATTTTATCCATGAAAGTGGATATGGTAGTGATGAGGCATCCCAATCCCGGAGCAGGTATCTTTTTGGCCAAACATGTAAAGGCATCGATCATAAACGCCGGTGACGGTGCTCATGAGCATCCCACCCAGGCCTTGCTGGATTCTTTTTCCATTCGGGAGAAATTAGGGGATGTAGCAGGCAAAAACGTCGTTATCGTAGGTGATATTTTGCACTCAAGGGTGGCACTTTCCAACATATTTGCGTTGAAACTTCAAGGGGCAAACGTGAAGGTTTGCGGTCCAAAAACATTGATTCCCAAGTATGTGGAATCCTTAGGGGTAGGGGTGGAGATGGATTTGAGAAAGGCGTTGGAATGGTGCGATGTAGCCAATATGTTGCGTATACAAAACGAACGTTTGGATATCAGCTACTTTCCAACGACACGGGAGTACACACAACAGTTTGGGGTGAATAAAAGACTCTTGGATAGTTTGGACAAGGAAATCGTTATCATGCATCCCGGTCCTATCAACCGCGGCGTGGAAATAACGAGCGATGTGGCAGATTCCAAACAGTCTATCATACTCAATCAAGTAGAAAATGGAGTCGCGGTGCGTATGGCAGTGATTTATTTGTTAGCTTCAAAGATTAAACAATAGGCTTTATGATTTTTGATAAGGACGGAACTACAACCATAATATATCAGGAAAAAAAATCACTTTCCATCTTTTTAAAAAACCTGGATGAAAAATATTCGGAGGTGAGAAACGATAATCTCATAATCAACCTATTTACATTCGATAAATTGACTTCTGGGGATGTTATGGAGTTTTTGGAAATTTCCAATAAACATCGAAAATCGGGTAGATCCTTTGTAATCGTTACGGATAAGGTAAGCTATAACGAGGTCCCCGATGAAATCATTGTCGCACCAACCTTACAGGAGGCGAAGGATATAATTGAAATGGATGAGATAGAAAGGGATTTGGAGCTTTGAAATTGACCATATTAGGTTGTTATGCCGCCACGCCCAGAATATTGACCAATCCAACCTCTCAGGTATTGGAGGTCAAGAACCATATGTTTCTAATAGATTGTGGTGAAGGCACCCAGGTTCAGCTGCGCAGACATGGGATAAAATTTTCAAGAATCAATCACATATTTATTTCCCATTTGCACGGAGACCATTTCTTTGGACTTCCTGGTTTGATTTCTACGTTCCGATTATTGGGAAGGGAAAAGAAACTAAACATTTATGGCCCCAAAGGAATTAAGGAGGCCATTACCTTGTTGTTAAAACTTGGGGATTCCTGGACCAACTATCCCTTGCATTTTCATGAATTGACTTCAGCTGAAAGCGAACTTATTTTTGAGGATCCCAACGTATGCGTTCGTACCATACCTTTAGATCATAGGGTCTATACCAATGGATTTTTATTCAGTGAAAAACCGGGCGAAAGGAAGTTGAACGTGGAGGCCGTTAAGTATTATGAAATTGATAGGGCCTATTACAACATCATTAAGAAGGGAAAGGATATCGTTACTGAAATAGGCGAAATCATTCCCAATAAAGCATTGACTTTTGATCCTCCCGCACCTACTTCATACGCCTTCTGTAGCGATACGGCCTATAATCCTGATATTGTTCCGCTAATCAAGGGTGTTGATTGTTTATATCATGAGGCTACTTTTTTGGAATCGGAAACAGATTTGGCAAAAAAAACAAAGCATAGTACGGCCAAACAAGCGGCAAAAATAGCAAAGGAAGCTTCCGTAGGTAAATTGATTTTGGGGCATTATTCCACCCGATACACCTCCATCGAAGCTTTTAAGGAAGAGGCTTTCCAGGTTTTTGATCAGGTGGAATTGGCAGATGATGGCAAATCTTTCGAGTTTATTTAAATCATGCACGCAACCAAAGGTTAATAGGAATATCTTCTTATAAATATTGGCATGAAGAATACCATTTTATTGACTTTCATATTTCTATTGTTTACATCGATTTCTTGTGAAAAAGAAGATGGAATAACCGCGGAGTTTCGAGGTAGTGCTATCATCGGGACTTGGAACCGTATCGATGAAATACCTAGTGGCGGTATACGGGAGGATTATCGGTATTTCGATGTGGAGACTTTGCATACCTTCGAGTTGGATGGAACCTACACCTATAAAGTGAATTACTATGGTTTTAAGGATGAGAACCCAAATAAACTAATGGGGCAATCCGAGAATAAAGGAACTTTTGAAGTTAACAACGATAGTGTTTTCATGAGGGTTTTTGAAAATACTTCTTGGGAAAAAGGATTTAAGCCGAAGCCTGAGACCATCCAAATAAATGGAGAAGCTTATGGGAATCGGTTTTCCATAAAGAACGAAACATTGACCTTGTATTATATTTCATATCCTGCCGATGCACCTGTACAGACCCAAATGAGTTTTAAAAGAGCTGAATAGGTTAAATTTAATTGTTTAATAAGACCCCAAAGGTGATTAAAGCTTTTGGGGTCTTGTTATTTTTATTGATCTTTGAGTATCTTGTTTTTTCAGATTAGAATATGCAGAAAGACTTAGGGAACTATCGGAAATCTTATGAGAAAAGCGCCTTGATGGAGGATTGTATCTCTGATAACCCCATGCAACTATTCAAGACATGGTTTCATGAGGTAGAGGCTTCCGAGGGTGTTGATGAGCCCAATGCCATGACCGTTTCCACGATTGGTCTGGATGGTTTTCCCAAAAGCCGGGTGGTATTGCTAAAGCGCTTTAACCATGAGGGCTTTATATTCTATACAAATTATACAAGTGAAAAGGGAAAGGCCATTGCTGCTAACCCAAACATTTGTATTTCCTTTTTTTGGCCCAATATGGAACGACAAGTTATCATAAAAGGTAGGGCCGAGAAGGTTGCCGAAAATCTTTCCGACGGTTATTTTGAATCCCGACCAAAAGGAAGCCAGCTAGGGGCGTTGGTCTCCAACCAAAGTAGTGTTATTTCATCCAGGGATCAATTGGAAGAAGAGCTAAGAAAACTCGAGGAAGAATATAAAAATAAGGAAGTGCCCAGACCCGATCACTGGGGCGGTTATCTAGTGAAACCCATATCCATTGAGTTTTGGCAAGGTAGACCAAACAGATTGCACGATAGGATCCTATTTACACTACAAGAGGATTGGGACTGGAAAATGGAACGGCTAGCACCTTAAGCATAAAGAAAATGAAGAACTTACTATTCATGCGTCATGGAAAATCATCTTGGGAACTCAATGTTGGAGATCAGGACAGACCTCTCGCTCAAAGGGGAATAAATGATGCACATTTGGTAGGAAGTAAACTATCAAAAGGACAAATAAAACCGGACTTTGTGTTTTCAAGCCCAGCGAACAGGGCATTGCACACGGCCATGATATGTTTGCGGAACTTAAAATATCCGTTGGCCAAGTTTCAAATTTCTACGGATTTATATGATTTTTCAGGAGATCAGGTTATGGATTTTGTCAAGAAAACAGATGACAGTCTAGATGCGATTATGATTTTTGGGCACAATCACGCCTTCACCCATTTAGTAAATTCCCTTGGAGATTCCTATATTGAAAACGTTCCCACAAGTGGTTTTGTCCACATACAATTCAAAGAAGATTCTTGGGCGGAAATATCCCAAGGCAAAACAATAGAAACGATTTTCCCTAAGCAATTGAAATAATGGTAAAATATAATAATCAGTACGTTAATAGAGAGATAAGTTGGTTATGGTTTAACGAGCGCGTACTCCAGGAAAGTGCGGATAAGAATGTACCGCTCATTGAGCGCCTACGTTTTCTAGGTATTTTCTCAAATAATCTGGACGAGTTCTTCAAGGTTAGGTATGCAACGGTGAAAAGAATCGTTGAAGCCGGAAAGACCGGAAAGAGTGTTTTGGGAGGGGAAAAGGCTAAAGACCTTCTGGAAGAGATTACAGAAATCGTAATCCGTCAGCAGAGCAAAAGTTTGGTCATCCTAAAGCAAATAGAGGAGGAACTGGAGCGTGAAAACATTTTTATCATAAGGGAAACTGCACTGAACAAAAATCAAAAGGAATTTGTTAAGGAATATTTTCTTCAAAACGTGAGTCCCCAGCTCATGACCATCATACTCAATGACTTGACACGATTTCCTACCCTAAAGGACACTGCTGCCTATTTGGCGGTTAAAATGATAATCAAGGGTGTCAATGTAAAAAAGGAAAAACGTTTTGCCCTTATAGAGATTCCCAAAGGGATAGACCGTTTTGTGGTTTTGCCCAAGGAAGGTGATAAGAATTACATCATTATTCTGGATGATTTGATAAGATATTGTCTGAGCAATATTTTTACCATGTTCGAATATGAATCCATTTCCGCGCACATGATCAAGATAACCAGGGATGCAGAGTTGGATATGGACAATGACCTTAGTAAGAGCTTTATAGAAAAGATTTCCCTAAGTGTGGAGCATAGAAAAATAAGCGACCCGGTTCGTTTTGTGTACGATAAAAGTATTGCCAAGGACACTTTGGCATTCCTTAAGGAGAAAATGCAGATTGAGGATACGGATAGTGTAATCCCAGGGGGTAGGTATCATAATAAAAGGGATTACATGGGGTTTCCAAGTTTGGACAGGAACGATTTATTGTATGATAAAATTAGGCCTCTGCCCGTAAAGGGACTTAGTATTGAAGGGAGTATTTTGGAGAGTATAACCCACAAGGATTACTTACAGTACTCACCTTATCATACATTTACCTATATACTTAAGTTTTTGAGGGAAGCTGCCCTAGATCCAAAAGTGCGGACTATCAAGATAACGGTTTATCGCTTGGCCAACAACTCCCAAGTGGCGGCATCACTTATCAATGCCGTGAAAAACGGAAAACAGGTAACGGTTCAAATTGAACTTCAGGCCAGGTTTGACGAGCAGGCCAACATTGAGTATGCGGAGCAATTACAGGCCGAAGGGGTTAAACTAATATTTGGGGTACCTGGTCTTAAAGTTCATAGTAAAATATGTTTGATTGAACGTGAAGAGGATGAGGGACTCAAGCGATATGGATTTATAAGCACTGGTAACTTTAATGAATCGACCGCCAAAATATATACGGATTATACATTGTTTACTTCCCACCCGCCCATATTAAAGGAGTTGAATAAGGTCTTCGATTTCTTTGAAACGACCTATAAGATAAACAAGTATAAACATCTAATAGTATCGCCCCATTATACCAAAAAAGTATTTCACAAGCTCATAGAACAGGAAATTGCCAATGCCATTGTGGGTAAGGAAGCCTATATAAAAATAAAGATGAACAGCTTTACATCTTATGAAATGGTGGATAAACTGTATGAAGCAAGTAGGGCAGGGGTCAAGATTCAGTTAATCGTTAGGGGTATTTGCTGTTTGGTACCTGGAGTAAAGGGCATGAGCGAGAATATTGAGGCTATTAGTATCGTTGATAAGTTTTTGGAACATACCCGACTTTTCGTCTTTGCCAATGCAGGCAACCCAAAGGTCTACATTTCCTCAGCGGATTGGATGACCAGAAACCTGGATTATCGCGTGGAAGTAGGCTGTCCCATTTATGACGAGGACATCAAACAGGAATTGATGGATACCTTTGAAATCTGTTGGCGCGACAACTTAAAGGCCAGGGTCTTTTCCGAGAAACAAGACAATGCTTATAGAAGGTCTAGAACACCCAAACACCGTTCACAGTTTGAAACCTACGATTACTATGTAAAAAAGTTAAAGGAAAAGTAAACAATAGCGAGGTTTACCCATGTACCTTTTCTGATTTGCTGAGATTTTTCATGATTTCAGCTTCATATTCCAATAAGGCCTGCCATTTTTGGTCCACCTCTTTTCTGTCGCCATATTTTCGGGCGAATTTTAGGAACATGGTATAATGCCCTGCTTCGCTGATCATGAGTTTGTGATAGAAATCGGCCAATTTTTTATCGGGTAGTTCTTCGGACAATAGTCTAAACCGTTCACAGCTTCGGGCCTCAATGAGGGCGGCATACAAAAGACGGTGTATCAATTGAGTGGTTCGGCTTCCACCTTTTGGAAAAAATTTGAGCAGTTCCAAAACATATTCGTCCTTTCTATCCCTCCCTAGTTTTTGCCCACGTTCCAAAATTAGGTCGTGTACCATTTTAAAGTGCCCCATTTCTTCCCGGGATAATGCTACCATTTCTTCGACCAATTCTGTATATTCCGGAAAGGAAACGATCAAGGATATGGCCGTACTGGCGGCCTTTTGTTCACAATATGCATGGTCCGTCAAAATTTCATCAATATTTTTTTCCACGATATTTACCCATCTTGGATCGGTAGGCAATTTTAATCCTAACATCATTTTAACGCTTATTAACCTTGTTTGCGATGCAAAAATAGGGCTTTGTGGGTTTTAATAATTATTTTTGGGAAAGGAGAAATAAGATTATACAAATAATGCAGGTAAGCGAACGGATTAAGGAAGCGCTTGGGGCCCAAGCGGATCCAGGGTCATTGGAATGGCTGACTGAAAAAACACAAAAACTGGAAGCGGACAAATCCGTACGTGACTTTTTCATGTCCTATAGTTTATTGGCCGCAAAATTTGGGAAAAACACCAAATTACAAATAGATAGTGCGGATGACGAAGTATTGAACTTTTTAACCGAGCGTGATGCGAACCTTTTGGAGGTAGCTAGGATTTACCTGCTTATGAAGGTAATGGAAATCGATACCGATTTCTACGGGTCCAAAGTGGCCAATATCATTCAGGTTGCTGATATTACGGAACTTGAGACCTTTCTTAAGTTTCTGGACCTTTTGCCGTATCCTGAAATGTTCAAGTTTACGGCAGTAGAAGCCCTTAGAACAAATATATCGGTCATTTTTGATGCCATTACCTTGAACAACCCCTATCCGGCCAAGTACTTCAATGACCAGCAATGGAACCAGATGTACCTAAAGGCGGCGTTTATGGAGAGAGATCTTTCGAAAATACCGTCTGTAGACGAACGTGCCAATGTGGATTTAGCCAGAATCATTTCAGATTACGCCCACGAACGATGGGCGGCCTCCAGGAAGATAGACCCCATGTTCTGGCGCCCGGTCGCAAGGTTTCTGAATCCGATTTTGCTAAAGGATATGGAACGCTTATTGGAAAGTGGGGACCTGATCGAGAATAGGGCGGGAGCCTTGTGCTGTTATCATTCCGATAGTGCCGAGGCCATGGAAATCCTGCATCGCAGACCCGACTTGAATCAGCAGATAGAAGAAGGAACACTAACTTGGAATAACTTAAAGAATTAAAAGAAAATGCAAGATAAATTGATGATTATTGACCCGCACGTACACATGTCCTCTAGAACAACAGATGATTATGAAGCCATGCAACAAGCGGGAGTCGTAGCCATAATAGAACCCTCGTTTTGGTTGGGACAACCTAGGACGCAGGTGGGTTCTTTTCAGGATTATTTCAGCAGTCTGGTGGGTTGGGAGCCTTTTAGGGCAAGCCAGTTTGGTATAAAGCACTACTGTACGATTGGTTTAAATTCAAAAGAGGCTAACAATGAAGCTTTAGCGGAGCAGGTTGTGGAGCTACTTCCCCTGTACCTACACAAAGAGAATGTGGTGGCCATTGGGGAAATTGGATATGACGACCAAACCCCTGCCGAAGACAAATACTTTAGGATGCAGTTGGATCTGGCCAAGGAATTGGATATGACGGTCCAGGTACATACACCGCATAGGGATAAGAAAGCCGGTACCATCAAGAGTATGGAGGTATGCTTGGAACACGGATTGGACCCTGCCAATGTCATAATTGACCATAATAACGAGGAAACCGTTAAAGAGGTTCTGGATAGGGGCTTTATTGCTGCATTTACCATTTATCCCAAAACAAAAATGGGCAATGAACGCATGGTTGAAGTGGTACGCAAGTTTGGTAGCGACAACATTATTGTGGATAGCTCAGCAGATTGGGGCGTAAGTGACCCATTGGCCGTACCCAAAACAGCTTCCTTGATGCTGAAAAGAGGTATTTCACGTGAAGATGTTGTGAAGACCTGCTATCAAAACGCCTTGGACGCGTTCAGCAAAAACGGACGAATGAAGGAGGAACACTGGTTGAAGCCAAAAGGAATCGACCAATCACAACTTTTTAATGATAATAGCGTTTTAAGGGGGCAGACACCTCGGATAGATTCCGAACAAATCTCTTAGAATGGTGAAAAAAATCATTGGTTTTGCCAGGTTGGCAAGACCTGCCAACTTACCTACCGCGGCAGCGGATATTTTTGCCGGTATTGCTTTGGCACTTTTTTCTACCATTGTTGGAATTCCGGAATTTTTTTCGGTGAATGGGCAGGGTATTTTGTCGCTTGTATTTGCATCGGTGTTCCTATATGCCGGTGGCGTGGTTTTCAATGATGTCTTTGATGCCAAATTGGACGCTGTCGAACGTCCGGAAAGACCTATACCCAGCGGACTCATTCCAAAGAATCAGGCTGTTATATGGGGTTTATTATTATTTGTTTTTGGGCTTTACTTGGCATTTTCGGTCCATCAGGTAAGTGGAGGTATTGCCGGCATTTTGATATTTTCAATCCTTGTCTACGATGCCTTGGCCAAAAAGCATTCCTTTTTTGGGCCATTGGTCATGGGAATTTGCAGGGCACTGAACCTATTATTGGGAATGTCCATTTTGGGGCAATTGGACCTGTGGTGGGTTTCCTTGGTACCAATGATCTATATTTTCGCTATTACGCTTATCAGTAGGGGCGAGGTCCATGGTGATAACAAAAACCATATTGCGATCGCCGGTTTATTATATGTTTTGGTATTGGCTTTTATCGCGATAACCATTGCGCTGAAAACAGACCATATTTTGGTGTCCCTACCCTTTATTGCCTTGTTTGGTTTTATGGTTTTTAGACCGTTGTTGAACGCGTACAGGGAAAATTCCCCACAGAATATTAAAAAGGCGGTCATGGCCGGGGTTTTATCCCTCATTGTTATGGATGCCTGTTGGGTAGCCGGTTTTACCCACTGGTATTTGGGACTGCTGGTTTTATTACTTTTGCCTTTATCTTTGTTACTTTCAAGAATTTTTGCCGTTACCTAGTGCTATGGAATTAAAACCTATCAAACAGTCGTTTTCGGTTCAATATGAGTACCAACTCCACTTTACAAAGGATTTGTTTCATGTTGATAACCCGCTGTTCGTCAATATTATAAAAGGGTACAAGGACCACGAGCCTGTAAAATTGTTTTTTGTGGTCGACAATGGAGTGGCGGACAGCCACCCAGATTTGTTGAACAAAATTTCCGCCTATTGCAGTTTGTATTCCGGGAACCTGATCTGTACCGATACTTTGGTTATTGACGGAGGGGAACAGTCCAAAAATCATGCAGAATATATTGACCTTGTGCTGAAAGGAATAAATGAAAATGCTATCTGCAGGCACTCCTTTGTGGTGGTAATCGGAGGGGGTGCGGTAATCGATATGGTAGGCTATGCTGCCGCCATAGCCCATAGGGGCGTTAAATTGATCAGGATTCCAACCACGGTACTATCCCAAAACGATTCTGCCGTAGGGGTTAAAAACAGTGTGAATATCTTTAAAAAGAAGAATTTCTTGGGAACGTTCGCCCCGCCCTATGCCATAATCAACGATAGCGATTTCTTGGCGACCTTGGAGCAACGGGATTGGATAGCCGGAATCTCCGAGGCCATAAAAGTTGCCTTGATCAAGGACGAGGAATTCTTCGGATACATTGTAAACCATGCCATATCCCTTAAGGAAAGGCAATTGGAACCCATGCAGTACGTCATTTATAAATGTGCCGAAATGCACATGCAGCATATCTCGCAGGGAGGAGATCCTTTTGAATCCGGTTCCTCCAGGCCGTTGGATTTTGGTCATTGGGCGGCCCACAAATTGGAGTTTATGACCAATTACGAGTTAAGACATGGCGAGGCCGTGGCGAAGGGAATAGCATTGGACGTTACCTATGCGCAGTTGATCGGGCTGATTTCAGAGGAAGAATTGAGTACCATTCTTGATGTAATGAGGGAAATCGGTTTTGATTTATCCTTGCCACTGCATTCTGAAAAAGAAGTGGACCAACTTTTGGCCGGTATCGAGGAGTTTAGGGAACATTTGGGCGGTAGATTGACCATCACATTAATTTCCGGATTGGGAAAGAAACATGATGTCCATGAAATTGACAGGTCGATAATGAAGCAGTCCATTGAGCAGCTAAATCATCAGATGGCCCTTAAATAACCAATCCCCTTATGTTTATAAAAAACAAATACCACCTTTCTTATTGTACGAACATACATCCCGGTCAGGATTGGGAAAGCACCTTCTCCAGTATTAAGGAACATGTTCCAGGTATTAAGGAGTCGGTTTCACCGGATGGTCCCTTTGGTCTTGGTTTACGGCTTTCAAACAAGGCGAGTGAGGAACTCGCTTTGGGAAACCATATGACGGAATTCAAGAATTGGTTGCAGGAGGAGGATGTGTATATTTTCACCATGAACGGGTTTCCTTATGGTAATTTTCACCGTGAACGGGTAAAGGACGATGTCCACACGCCGGATTGGACCACCAAGGAGCGTTTGATATATACCCAACGTTTGTTTGAACAATTGTCGGTATTGGTTCCCATAGGAATCAATGGCGGAATTTCCACATCCCCCATTAGTTATAAGCATTGGTTTGCTTCGGAAATGGAAAAGGATTCAGCTTTTAAAAAAGGTGCTGAACACATGGTCCAAATCGCTAAGCAACTTTTTGAACTGGAACAAAAGACAGGGACCTATCTCCATTTGGACATTGAGCCGGAACCTGATGGATTTTTGGAAAATACGGATGAAGTCCTAGCATTTTATTCAGACTATCTGATTCCTATTGCACAACAGGAATTGTCCCAAACGTTGGATAAGGACGCTTCCCAATTGGAAGAATTGGTAAAACGATATATTACCATTTGTTATGACATTTGCCATTTTTCCCTGGCGTATGAGCATCCCGGTGAAACCTTTGCTAAGTTTAAGGAAGCGGGTATCCAAGTTGGGAAAATCCAGGTGAGTGCCGCACTGAAGATTCTATTCAAATGTAAGAATCGGGAGGAGGTATGGAAGGTTCTGGAAAAATTCAACGAACCGGTCTATTTGCATCAGGTAACTGAAAAAATAGGAGATAGGGTAAAAACCTATAATGATCTTCCTATCGTATTGGAAGCAAAAAAGGAGGTGGACGAACTAAGGGCCCACTATCATGTTCCTATCTTTTTGGAGCGATTTGGGGCGTTGGACTCTACCCAAGATCAAATTTTGGATACCTTGGATTATTTAAAAAAGGATTCGTTGACGGAGCATTTGGAAATAGAAACCTATACGTGGGATGTACTACCGGAAGGGTTAAAGGAAGATCTTTCGCATTCCATCGTCCGTGAAATAGAATGGTTAAAATCGCACGTATAGCATGCAAAAGACAGTCGTCATCAATGTTGTTGGATTGACCAAACGCCTAATAGGTGAGCATACACCCTTCATAAAATCTTTTTTTGAAAATGGTGAGTATACCTTTATAAAACCCATGTTGCCTGCCGTAACCTGTTCGGTCCAGTCGACCTACGTTACAGGAAAATGGCCTTCTGAACATGGAATCGTGGGAAACGGTTGGTATTTTAAGGATGAGTTGGAAGTAAAATTTTGGAGACAATCCAATAGGTTAGTACAACAACCAAAAATATGGGATACCCTTAAAGAAGTGGACGCTTCCTTTAGCTGCGCCAATCATTTTTGGTGGTACAATATGTATTCCAATGTGGATTATAGCATTACGCCAAGACCCAATTATTTGGCTGATGGACGGAAAATTCCGGATATTTATTCCTATCCTGCAACATTGCGGGACGAGCTTCAAAATAGTCTGGGTACCTTTCCTTTGTTCGAGTTTTGGGGGCCACGTACGACCATTAATTCATCCAAATGGATTGCCAATGGTGCTATTAAAACCGATGAAAAATACGATCCTACCTTGACCCTTATCTACCTTCCACATCTGGATTATAATTTGCAGCGTTATGGACTGGATTTCAACAAAATTTCAAAGGATTTAAATGAAATTGATGGGGTGGTCAAACAGCTGGTAAATCATTACGAAAAACAGGGGGCCAATATCGTGTTGTTGTCAGAATACGGAATTACCAATGTAAAGAACCCTATTCACCTAAATAGGGTATTAAGAAGGGAAGGCTACATACATGTTCGCATGGAACGTGGATTGGAACTTTTGGATACTGGGGCTAGTGAGGCCTTTGCTGTGGCCGATCATCAAGTGGCACATATTTATGTGAAGGATATGGGTAAACTGGAAGAAGTAAAAAAAATAGTATCCAAAGTGCCTGGAGTGGAAAGGGTATTGATAAAAAATGAACTGGAGGCCGAACACCTAAATCACGAAAGATGTGGTGATTTGGTAGTGGTAGCGGATGCCAACTCCTGGTTTACCTATTATTTTTGGTTGGATGATGCCGTGGCACCGGATTATGCCAGAATGGTGGACATCCATAAAAAACCTGGATATGATCCCGTTGAAATGATGACCGACCCCAAGGATAAGCTAGTAATGGCCAAAGTGGGCTGGAAGCTGTTAAAAAAGAAACTGGGCTTTAGATCCGTTTTGGATATTATTCCCTTGGATGCTACTCTAATTAAAGGCTCTCACGGAAGAAAAACGGAAGACAGGGAAGATTTTCCAATTTTTATTACCAATAAGAACAACATGGTTAATACCAATGAAATTGACGCCGTTGCCGTATGTGATTTAATCAAAAACCATGTATTAAACTGATTTACAATGAATCTATTTTTTAAAACGATTGGATATTTGTTTGCCGTACTATTTGCAATGGGGGCCATTGTCCAGTATAATGACCCAGACTCGTTCCTATGGATTTTGATTTATACCATAGCGGCAATTATTTCCGTACTTTTCTCCTTAAATCGTTTGAAGGCCGTAGTGCCCTTAATATTGGGAACAGTTTGTTTTATTGGCTTTATGTATTTGTATCCTCCAGATTTTCAAGGTTTTGGATTGGAAGATGGTGCCATTGAAACCGTTGAATTGGGTCGTGAGGCTTTTGGATTATTGATTATCGCACTTGTAATGTTCTTGTATACCGTTAGGCTACGAAAAAAATTAAAGGTCTAAATCAAATTCTTTCCTTAGCAAATCAATAGCCGGGTTCTTTTCCCGTAGCTTTTCATATTTCTCCTCTGGGGTAAAGGCAAATTTTTTGGCACTGGATTCATTCACCTTTATATTTAATTGAATGAAATGATTGTTTAGCTTGCTCCTTAGGTACCCCATAAGCTCAAAACTCTCCCGCTCTATCTCTTTTTTCATCGTACTATTGGGGAGCTCAATATGAATACTGTAGTCTTTACCGAGCTTGGGACTATCCGTGTTTAGGTTGGAAGCCAGTATTTTTTGCCCTTTTTTATCGATTTGATCCACAAAATCCGACCAATGTTTTTGCAGATCAACCTCTGAAAAATCATCTTTTGGTAGATCTTCCTCATCTATGATGACCTCAATTTTGTTGAGTTCATGTTCCCTCTTTGCCTTTAAACTTGAAAGTGATAGACCTGAAACCCGTTTTTTGGGAGCTGTTATTTCTATCCTAGGCGGCTGCGGTTCTTGGACAATTTGTACTTCTTTGGTTTCGTCCTTTTTTTGTTCCTCCTCTTTTAGGGATGGCTTTGATATTGGCAGATTTTCCGTTACTTCTGTTTTCTTCTCCTTTTCGATGGGTGGTTCATCCATCTTTTTCGCATCGGGAACAGAATCTACGTTCTTGGAAACTACCTCTTGTACTTTTTCCTTGGGATTTCTTAGAATGTTCTTGTAAAACTCGGCCGGGGCTATGAAATCAATAGTTTTATTGTGAAGGGCTAGTGATTCAGGATTTTTTTTTTCTCCATCAAAGTCGATAGAGGCAAGTTTCATTAGGGTAAGTTCTACTAGGAGTCGCTGATTTTTGCTTGACTTGTATTTCAGGTCGCAGTCATTTGCAATATCCAGTCCCTTTAAAAGAAACCCAGGGGAGGTTTTTTTGGATTGTTCCTTATATTTCTCTTGGGCATTCTCTCCAACTTCCAATAGGGATATGGTGTCCTGATGTTGACAGACCATTAAGTCCCTAAAGTGGGAGGCGAGTCCGGCGATAAAATGGTGGCCGTCAAAGCCTAGGGAAAGTGTTTTGTTGAAAAGAATCAGCAATCTGGGAATATCATGGTTCATGATGAGGTCGGTCGCCTCAAAATAGGTGTCATAATCCAGAACATTGAGATTTTCGGTTACCGCCTTTCTTGTCAATTCCTTGCCCGAAAAACTAACGACCCTGTCAAAAATCGAAAGGGCGTCCCGCATGGCTCCATCAGCCTTTTGCGCAATGATATGAAGGGCGTCACCCTCCGCTTCGATACCTTGATTTTCGGCGATATATTTTAAGTACTCCGCTGCGTCGTTTACGGTAATTCTTTTAAAGTCAAATATTTGGCACCTGGACAGAATCGTAGGTATGATCTTATGCTTTTCAGTGGTTGCCAAGATAAATATGGCATGTTTTGGAGGTTCCTCCAAGGTTTTTAAAAAGGCATTAAATGCAGATTGGGAAAGCATATGGACCTCGTCGATGATATAAACCTTATATTTTCCCGCTTGAGGTGGTATACGTACCTGATCGATCAGGTTTCTGATATCGTCCACCGAGTTGTTGGAGGCCGCATCCAATTCAAAAATATTGAAAGCAAAATCCTCATCTTCACGTTCGCTGCCATCAGAGTTTATCTGTTTGGCCAAAATACGGGCGCAGGTCGTTTTTCCAACCCCCCTTGGTCCACAGAAGAGAAGCGCTTGTGCCAAATGATTGTTGTCTATGGCATTTTGTAACGTATTGGTAATGGCCTGCTGCCCCACGACATCCTTAAAGGTCTGGGGTCTGTATTTTCGGGCAGAAACAATAAACGGTTCCAAATGATAGGTAGCTTTCTGTAGTTACAAATATAAAAATAGCGGTCAATTTGGTAGGGGATTTACATCGTAGATCATCTTTAGTTATCAACAATTGGAGTACATTTGCGCCAAGCAGGCCACCTTATCGCCGCCAATGTATATTGGGGGAGGAAAGTCCGGACACCATAGTGCGGTATAGCGGGTAACGCCCGTCCGCCGAAAGGCGAGGACAAGTGCAACAGAAAGCAAGTACAGTTAGGCTGTAGTGAAATCAGGTAAACTCTATACGGTGAAACGTCATGTAAATCGGTGTTTGAGGGCTGCACGCCCGAGCCGAAGGGTAGGCGGTTGGAGCCATGGGGCAACCTTTGGTCTAGATAAATGATAAGGTTTCGTTCAACGAAAACAGAATCCGGCTTACGGCCTGCTTTTTTAAAATTTACGTTCTACCAATTCTATAGGTTCAAGATTTTCATCGATGGATATTTCAAAATCGATTACACCCAAGACCAATTCCTCATTGGTTATGACCTCCACCTTCCATTCACCTGCCCAAATATTACTTTTATACGTATACCCCCTATACCCTTCATCCCTACCGCCTATTATCTCATACCCTATATCCTCTATCAGTTCCCACTCGGAAGTTTTTACGTTGAACCATTTCCACCTATGAATAATGGATTGCTCCAAATTGGTAGGGGCAAAAATTGAGGAATAGATGTATACGTTTTCGTTCGGACTAAATACAAATTTGAGTCTATGATCCCGCCAAAATATAAAAGAGTCGTTTTTTTCATAAGTTACGGTGTATTCGTTCCCGGTCTTTTCAACATAATGGGCCACGATACCTTGGTCCAGCGCCAAAGGAACGGGCGGAATTAACCTAAAATAGTAGAATAGATTAATGATGACATAAATACTCAGGATAATGGCGAGAAGCCTTCCCAGCCGAATTTCACTTCGGGTACTTGGACTTAAAAAGTAAATTAGGATTATCAAGGTCAAGGTACAAAGGAGACTGATACCTCCGGAAATATAAAATAACGCGGGGCTCATTTTAGATATCGCCACAGGAATCATGAAGGTGAAGAACGTGAAGCTTAAGAAAAAATAAACGCTAAACTGAAGATACTTGTTGGAAATCCTTTGCTTGAGAAATTCATTGGCAACCAAGAGGGCGACAAGAATTAAAAAAAAAGATACTGTTTTTGATAAGGATACACTCCTGGAAAAATAAATAACATAGGCACTGGACAGCGCCCCGAAGAAGAATTGGATGGCTAAAGGGAAGTATTCCTCAAAACGTTCCAAAAAGGTGTTTTTCCATTTACCATCGTCCACTACATTATAAAGATATAGGACAAAACTTAAACTGGTCATGTGGAGACATAGCATTACCAAATCATAGGTTCTGTCTATCCTACCTAGGGTGAGCATATCAAAAATGAAACCTCCAATAAAGAATAAGATCGGGGCATACTTTCCATGTCTACGAACAAAACTTCTGAAGGAACTATTCCTAAACTGGACCAACAGTCTTCTCATGAGAGGATTTTGAATTTTAAAGATAATGGAATCACCGCTTCTTTTAAACCTCTAAAAGTCCATATTTTACCTCTCTACATCTAGGGTTTTTCAAATCCTAGGGTTTGAAAAAACTGAAAACACTGTTTCCGTATTTTCTGGAACTTTCAAAATGTGGGAGAGACTCTAAATGGGTCTGTTTGGAATGTTCAATTACAAGTATGCCATCTTCCAAAAGCATATCGTTTTCAAACACTAACGCTGGCAATTTTTTAAATTCTTCCAGTTCCATATCATAAAATGGGTCGGCAAAAATAATATCGAATTTCTCAGAATTACGGCTTATAAAGGAGAATACATCGCTTTTTAGGGTTTTTATTGGCATTTCCAATTCGTCTAATATCTTTGAAATATAATTGACACAGCCTGAGTGCATATCTACGGCCAGGATATCCTCCACGCCTCGCGAGGCAAATTCAAAACTGATATTTCCCGTTCCCGCAAAAAGATCCAGAACTTTAAGGTCTGGAAAATAGTAGCGGTTATTGAGTATATTAAAAAGTCCCTCTTTGGCCATATCCTTGGTTGGCCTTACCGGTAGATTTTTTGGTGCCAGCAACTGTCTGCCTTTATGTTTGCCTGAAATAATCCGCATTATAGAGTGCTTAGAACTGTAAAATCAATAGTTGAGGTGTCCGGTAAACCTAGATCCAAATGACTGGGGGCGGTTGGCACAAATATAGTGAGGTCCTTGATATAGGAATAGCAAATTTGAAATGTATCATCATCTTCTTCGATATTTCCAAAAAATTTGACGGGTGTGGATTCTGTATCCAATTCCAATTGTTCCAATACAAACAAGAGATAATAGGCGAAATCCTCCTTGGTCTCGTATAGAAAACTATTATAAAACAAAAGACTTTTTTGTTTTAGAACGATAACATCCATCTGTTTTTTACCTACATGTACAAAACAAACGGCTTCTTTTTGATTACTATGGTGGTCCAACAAGGACTGGATAAGCACAGTACCATTATGTACAAAAGTAAATTCCCCGTAAAGGTCGTAAAGGTGGTTGTTTACGTTCATATACGGAACATAAATGTTCACTATATCCAAGTTTTCCAACTCATCAAAGGCCAATGCATCCGTTGCAAGTATTTTTGTATTGAATTTTAGATAATCTAAAAGAAAATCCTCCTTAAAAAGTGGCTTGGGAACTAGTGTAAAAAGGTTGTTTGTATGTACAACGACTACTTCATCGAAATTTTTATCGGTCAGTCCATGTTTGTCCAATAGGGTTTTTACTTCCTCCAGTAGTTCTATCGGATTCAATTCATGAGAAAACCATTTGTTATCTGACTGCAGTATCCTATGCGAAACGGTATCCGCAATACAAAAAGAAAGTCCATTCAAGCTAACCTGAATGGACAATTTCTTAAAGTTTTTTTCTGCTATGTCTATATTCTTATTGATCGCCCTTTTTGTCATAGATGGGAGGCCAGTTTCCACTGGTACTAACTTCGGTCAACGAACCAACCTTAATTTCGGAACCACTGACTTCTTCAACACTCATTAGAGAATTTTCCTTAGCCAATAAATCCTTTGGCTGGTCATATAAAACAACGTTTTTTGCAACCTTCACCTCATATACTGGTGCCCTATAACCACTTTTCTCTATGATATCCGCCTTCATGGTAAACTTTTCACCATTGGGTGCGGTTGGTACTGTTGCCAAATCTTTATATCTGGTATCACTTTTGAATAAAGAATCCTTAACGGAAACGAAATCAAGGGTATCTACGATGACCGTGTCCTGTTGCAAATCTATTTGATAGGTTTTGTCAAACCTCATGAAAGAGGAGTCCCTTTGCTGTGTAATAACATAATTCCCTGTATCGATAAATTGAATTAAGCTAGGAAAGTCATTGGCATATTTGCCATTGGCACTTTTATAGGCTTCCTGGGAATTTTTAATATCTTTAAGTTTTGCGATAACTTTGCCAAACCTTTCAACTTTTACTTCGTTGAACTCGATTGGTCCTGTTACCGATTTATAAATCATGTAGCCCAAACCGATACATGCAATCCAAAGTACAATCTGTATTATGGTCTTCATTTCTTTAGTGTTAATTTAATTTAGTGGTTGTCACAAATCTACAATTTTTTTTTAATCGCAAAAGTTTTTACCCTAAAAATCCTGTTATATTTGGGGTTCCATGAAGTTACAGACACCTGCCATTTTTTTTAAAGAGTTGGAAACCAAGTTTCCACATAATCCTACCCTAAAACAACAAATTGCCCTTGAAAAACTATCTCACTTTATCCTTTCCAAAAATAAGGACGAAGTTTTTGTTCTTAAGGGCTTTGCCGGTACCGGTAAGACCACCCTGGTAGGTACTTTGGTAAACAGCTTGTGGAAAACAGGTATGAAATCGGTCTTAATGGCCCCAACAGGAAGGGCTGCCAAGGTCATGTCCAACTATTCAAAAACACAGGCATTTACCATTCATAGGAAGATATACTTCCCAAAAAAGCAAAGTGGAGGCGGTGTTCAATTTGTGATGGCTCCCAATAAGCACAGGGATACCATATTTATAGTGGATGAGGCTTCCATGATACCCGATACCCCAGCGGATTCCAAATTGTTCGAAAACGGTTCTTTGTTGGACGACTTGCTCATGTTCGTGTACGCTGGCCATAATTGTAAATTACTTCTAATTGGGGATACCGCCCAGTTACCTCCTGTTCATTTGGAACTTAGCCCCGCTTTGGACGAGGACAAGTTGGCCCTTACCTATAACAAGGAAGTAATTCGATTGGAGCTTGATGAGGTGGTCCGTCAAGCGGAGGATTCTGGAATTTTGATAAATGCCACCATGCTTAGGGAGCAATTGAACGGAAGCTATTTTGACACTTTTAAGTTTGATGTTGGTCCGTATTCCGATATTGTACGATTGATAGACGGTCATGATATTCAAGAAGCGATCGATGAATCGTACTCCAAAAACGGAAAGGAAGAGACGGCGATCATCGTACGTTCCAATAAAAGGGCAAATCTTTATAACTTGAACATACGGGAACGTATCTTGTTTTTGGAGCACGAATTGGCACCTGGCGATTTTATGATGGTAGTCAAGAACAATTATTTCTGGCTTAAGCCAAATTCCGAGGCGGGCTTTATTGCCAATGGCGATATTATAGAAATTTTGGAAATCTTTGCCTTTAAGGACCTTTACGGATTCAAATTTGCCGAAGTCAAAGTTCAAATGGTCGATTACCCCAACATGAAACCATTTGAGACCGTATTGCTTTTAGATACCATTAAGGCCGAATCCCCATCCCTTTCCTATGAGGATGGAAATAGGCTGTACCAAGAAGTAATGAAGGATTATGCCCAAGAGAAATCAAAGTTCAAAAAGTTTTTGGGCGTCAAGAACAACAAATATTTTAATGGACTTCAGGTGAAATTTTCTTATGCCATTACCTGCCATAAGTCCCAAGGAGGGCAATGGAACACGGTATTTGTGGAACAGCCCTATCTGCCAAATGGCCCGGATAGGGAGTATTTGAGATGGCTATATACCGCCGTAACAAGGGCCAAGGAAAAACTCTACCTGATTGGCTTCAAAAGCGATTTTTTTCTTGAATAGGAAACCGTTACTTTAGTGAAAGAATTTTATGGCTGTGGACTGAAAAGTTCCAATGAAAGCTTCAAATGACATACAATGACATCAGAAACCATAATTAGTATTTTTCTTGGGGTTGGGCTTGCGGCTTCCGTGGGTTTCAGGGTATTTTTGCCATTGTTCGCTCTAAGTTTGGCCGCTTATTTTAACGTGTGGGATTTAAATGAAAATTGGGAATGGATAGGTAGTTTGGCTGCTTTGATTACATTGGGAGTGGCAACTATAGTGGAGATATTCGCTTACTTTATTCCTTGGGTTGACAACGTGTTGGACAGCTTTGCCGTGCCCTTGGCCGCAATAGCGGGTACCGCTGTAATGGTTTCCACGGTGGCAAATTTAGACCCAGTGGTTACTTGGTCCTTGGCTATTATTGCCGGGGGAGGAACGGCAACCGCAATACGCGGAGCGGGGGCCACGGGCAGATTGGCATCCTCGACTACCACTGGAGGCCTGGCCAACCCTATACTGGCCACGGTAGAAACGGGAACGGCAGCGGTCGTAAGTATCGCGTCAATATTCGCACCTATTTTGGCGGCGGTGTTGGTGATTATAATTTTGATCATCATTTTTAGGATTTATAGAAGTTTAAGGCCTAAGGCAAAAACATAAGAAAGTGAAGATAATAGCAATGATTCCAGCCCGTTACGCGGCCTCAAGATTCCCTGCGAAGCTCATGCAGGATCTGTCGGGAAAGCCCGTTATCGTGAGGACCTATCAGGCAGCTGTGAATACGGGCCTGTTCGATGCGGTGTATGTTGTTACGGATAGCGACATCATTTACGATGCAATTTTAGGGGAAGGGGGGAATGTGCTAATGAGCCAAAAGGAGCATGAGTGTGGCAGTGACCGTATTGCCGAAGCGGTTATGGACATGGATGTGGATATCATTGTTAATGTACAGGGTGATGAACCTTTTACGGATAGGGAGAGTCTATTCGGAGTGATAGAGGTATTCAAGCAGGATCTGGATATGGAAATCGATTTGGCATCCTTAATGGTAAGGATTACAGATGATGATGAAATCAAAAATCCCAATACGGTAAAAGTGATCGTTGATAATAGGAATTTTGCCCTCTATTTTTCCAGGTCGCCCATCCCGTACCCTCGGGCCAGAGGCGATTACACACGTTATTATAAGCACAAAGGAATATACGCCTTTCGAAAAAGGGCCTTGATGGACTTTCAACGATTGCCAATGCTACCTTTGGAAGCAACCGAGAAAATAGAGGCAATACGCTATTTGGAATACGGGAAAAAAATAAAAATGGTAGAGACTACCGTAACCGGTATCGAGATAGATACCCCTGAGGATTTGGAAAGGGCCAAGGCAGCATGGAAATAAACTTTAAGGAGATACAGGTCATAGGCTTTGATGCGGACGATACCCTTTGGGTGAACGAAACCTATTTCCGTGATGCGGAGGAGGCGTTTGCGGACCTGTTGGAAAAGTACGAAACAAAAAATAAAATAGATCAGGAGCTCTTTAAGATGGAGATGAAGAATTTGGAGTTGTACGGTTACGGTATAAAAGGATTCGTATTGTCCATGATAGAGTCGGCCTTGGAATTATCAAATAACGAGGTATCACAAGCGACCCTCTCAAAAATCTTGGATCTTGGTAAGCACATGATTTCGCATCCGGTGGAAATATTGGATGGGGTTTTGGAAGTGTTGGAAAAACTACAGGGTAAATACAGGTTGATCGTGTTGACCAAAGGGGACCTGTTAGATCAGGAAAGAAAACTGGAACGGTCCAACCTTTCGGAATACTTTCATCATGTGGAGGTTTTAAGCGATAAGAAGGAGAAAAACTATCAGGATTTGTTAGATCATTTGGAAATCGATGTGAAAAACTTCCTGATGATCGGCAACTCCCTAAAATCCGATGTTCTACCGCTCGTGAATATTGGGGCGAAGGCGGTCCATGTACCTTTCCATACCACGTGGCAACATGAGGAGGTATCGGAACCCAAGGAAAAAAGTGGCTATATAACGGTATCGAAATTAACGGATGTTTTGGAATACCTTTAACGTGAACGGATGGAGACAAGCAAGGAAATGGAAATGAAAAATATACCTACACAGGCATCCCAAAAGTTTAGAAACTTTCCTATGGTTCCCAGGGTAGTTTTTGGGAATGGCAGCTTTGACCAATTGGGCGATATTTTATTGCCGAAACGGAAAAATTCCGATGTACCCATTATCTATCTTGTGGATGATGTCTTTGAGGATTCCGATCTACATGCCAGGATTCCCCGGATTTTTTCGGACCAAATAATTTTTATTTCTGCCGATGAGGAGCCCAAAACGGAACAAGTGGATGCCTTGGTACAAATGATACGCGAATCCTATGTGGAAATGCCATCGGGGATTGTAGGTATTGGGGGAGGGACACTTTTGGATCTCGCCAAGGCCGTGGCCATATTATTGAACAATAAAGGTAACGCGGCCGATTATCAGGGTTGGGATTTGGTTCGTAGGGAATCGGTGTATCACGTTGGCATCCCGACCATTAGCGGTACGGGTGCAGAGGTTTCCAGGACCACGGTGCTTTTGGGAACGGAAAAAAAGTTGGGCATCAATTCGGACTATACCACTTTTGACCAAGTGATCTTAGATCCGGAACTCACCAAGGGAGTGCCCAAGGAACAATGGTTCTACACGGGTATGGATTGTTTTATCCATTGTATAGAAAGCCTCAATGGGACCTATCTGAATGCCTTCAGCCAGAGCTATGGGGAAAAGGCTTTAGACCTCTGCAAGGAAGTCTTTTTGGACACGATTGCTGAGGAAGAATCCCGAAACAAGTTGATGATGGCTTCATGGCATGGGGGTATGAGCATTGCCTATTCCCAAGTAGGCGTAGCGCACGCCTTGAGCTACGGCTTGGGGTATCAATTGGGCATAAAGCATGGTCTGGGCAATTGCTTGGTATTTCAATACTTGGAGGAGTTTTATCCTGAAGGAGTGGCCATATTTAATGAGATGCGTAAAAAACACCAGATTGAGCTACCAAAAGATGTCTGTAGTAAGTTAAGTGATCATGACTTTGATGCAATGATATCCATAGCCATGGGTATGGAGCCGTTATGGGAAAATGCCTTGGGTGAAAATTGGAAATCAGTGATTACCCCTGCTAAATTGAAGTCCATTTATAAAAAAATTTAGCGGCCCGTATTGTAAATCATCTCCAACCCATCCCACTTAATACCAATTATGCAAAGACTTTCCCGCTTTTTATACTTTAACCTTTTAGGATGGAAAATGGTTGGGGAATTTCCTTCCCGCTTGAATAAATTTGTGCTTATCGTTGTTCCCCACACAAGTTGGTGGGATTTTCTCTTAGGGCTTTTGGTCCGAAGCGTATTGAACGAGGAAATCAATTATATTGGGAAGAAAAGTCTTTTTGACTCCCCTTTTGGCTGGTTTTTTCGTTGGACAGGCGGCGCTCCCATAGACCGGAGTAAAAGTAACGACACCGTAAGTGCGATTGTAAAAATTTTTGAAAGCAGGGATAAATTCAGATTGGCCCTCTCCCCGGAAGGCACCCGCAAAAAAGTGGAAAAATGGAAAACGGGCTTTTACCACATTGCTAAACAGGCGAATGTTCCCATTGTCATGGTCGCTTTTGATTATGGAAAAAAGGAGGTCAGGTTTTCCAAACCTCAGATGCCAACTGGCGATCAAGTCGCCGACATAGAAAAGTATAGTTCCTATTTTAAGGGTGTTGTGGGGAAGCATCCATAAATGTTCAGAATGCGCTCAACGATGAACAATTTTACCAAGACCTACCTTTATTACTTATTGTAGGTTTTATTAAATTGGGTCTTCAACCAGAACTTTTTTCACTCATTTTACTTAAAACCTAAATAGCAAATCCTAATTGGCTGTTTTTACCTATGTTGTAATCGTAGGCTTATATGTCCTTTAAGACTTTACCATATTCGTACAGTACTAAGTTAGAAAATCTTCTATTTCCATTGAAATTGTAAGATGAATATTACAATGCCGATAATCGACCATCCCTTTAAACATAGGCTCTAAGCGGATTTCCGATGAACAAGGTATAATAACGATTATTGTTCGAAGGGATATTCTTTCCCGTTACTTTTATCTCACAAATTAACTATAAAACCAAACTAACCCAATTTCTTTCCTTGTTGAACACCTATGATCTTACCTCAGAATTTGGGGTATTTTGTACGACAGTAATCCCTTTTTTGAGAATAATAAAGCTGATGAGAAAATGGTGTTCATCATTAAAAAAGAACTGATTGTCCGTTTAGTATCATAATCCCGTAATATTGGCAATCACGAGCCTATCGAATAGTCTTTCCTCGAAATATCTCCTATTGAGTTTATAAACGAACTCGTTGAGATAGAGCTGAAGATATTTCCCTTTGATCTTATGGTAATTGCCCAAGAGGTTCCTTTTGGCATTGCTTATGGTTA
>NZ_MDGL01000185.1 GCF_002742265.1 Maribacter sp. 4G9 | reverse complement strand
TATGCTATGGAAGGTCTGGTGGCGCAATGGCGCAAAGACCCGGGTATAGATGATACGTACCGCATTCTCGACTATGGCCTTGTCCCTAGGCTTGTATGTTCTGGTAGGTAGTACCGCCGTTTCATAGTATTCCGCAAAATCGGCGAAAGTGTCGTTGACCCTTGGCTCGTAACGACTGCTTTTAGTTACTGCTGATCTAAGATTATCGGGAACTAAGGCTTGTGGAACGCCCCCATAGAACCAAAGAGCATTTTCGACACTTCGTAGACACTATCCCACCAAGTGTGTAAGTTAAAAATAACGAGGGTTGGACTTTTATCTAAAGTCTGACCCTTTTTTCATAGATTGTAAGGAACTGGTTTAAAATTATGCCCCAGTTCCTGATGGGCATGGACCACTTCTTGGTGGCCTCCCTTGTTGCCAAATATACGGATTTCATCACCGCATC
>NZ_MDGL01000184.1 GCF_002742265.1 Maribacter sp. 4G9 | reverse complement strand
CCGGGGACATGGAAAAGGTCCTGCCCGAGAAAAGATCGGTCGAACAGTGTACCTTCCAACTTCGCTTGTGTATGTCGATACCAATGAATAACTTGGGTGGGGCAGTTTGTTGTGTTTTCATATCTTTTGATTTTGGTGAATCTTAAAGATACTCGACAGGCTGCTTTTACATAGATGCTATAAAAAAATAGGCGAAATAGTAGTAAAATTAAAGGTTTTGGCTCGTATCAAAGTTTGTGCTTAACCCATAGTTTCGTGCTTCGAAATCGCCTACTTTTCATATACTAAACGTTAGCTTGCATTAAAAAAGCTCACTCAAATGCAAATTTTACGGAACTAAAAAAAATGAGATTTTATCGGAAATTTATAGTAAATTGAAATTTGTAACCAAAAATAAGACGTTGCGGAAATTTAGCAAGTTTGCGGAACTAAAAAAAGAAAAAAACCAGTTTGCGGACTGAAAAACTGAACGAAATTTGCAACGGATTTTTGAGCATTTAAGCGGAATTAGAAAACGACCGAACTCACTCAAACCCTAAAAAAAGGAGAAAAATCTAAAACGGAATTGTAAACCAAAATTTAAAAACGCAAGCTAACAATGTATAAAAATAATGCGGACAAATCGCTTAACCAAAAGTTAGTGCATGTTTGCAAGCTTCCGATTTTCCTTCGGAAAATCGCCGCTCACAAACCCGCACTATTCTTATACTAGCCGTTGTAGCACATTTGAGAAAAACCTGAATCAATGAGAAAAATTAGAGTAGAACGAAATTCTGAATGGAATAATAAAGCTCGTGCAATCGGAATTTATATTGACGGAGAAAAAGTCGGAACAATAAATGACGGAGAAACTCAAGAGTATGAAGTTGAAAACGGAAAACACGAGATTTTTGCAAAAATAGATTGGTGTAGAAGTCCAAAAATTGAGCTGAATATAGCCGAAAATGAAACTAAAACTATAAAGTTAAGCGGATTTAAATATTCCAAATGGATTTTACCAGCTTTACTTGGAATTATGCTGTTCTATTATCTTGGAAAATATGCTCTGAATATTGACTTGAACTTCTTGATTTGGATTTTGGCAATCGGATTTTTATACCCAATTTATTATATAACATTTGGAAAAAATAGATATCTGATATTAACTGAAAAAGAAGATAAAAACGTGCTACAACACCGTGTATAATTAATGGCTAGTTCTCGCCTACTTACGAAAATCCTCGCGGATTTTCTATTTGGTTTTTATTTGCTAAATTAGGTGCTTAAACACGCCACTAATCATACACAAAACCGTTGGCATACATTTCGAAAAGAACAAGCCGCTAATACGAATAGAACAAATATGACTACCACCCAATTTGAACTTAAAAAAGCAAACAGATTTTTACCTCATATTTTATTAATTGGATTGGGGATTGGGAGCGCTAATTTTATAATGCATGGTGGCCTGAATTGGATCCAATGGGCTATTCAAGCCTTATCTACTAGTTTCCTTATCGGTTATTCAACTGTATTATTAGGAATTAATAAGTCTTGGTTAAAAATAAATATTAGTCCGATTTGGAAACTATATATTGTACTGATTAGTATATTTTTACTTGTTGGTTTTTTTGCAACAGAAATTGAGCATGTAATCCGAGCGTTGATTTTCAAAAGCGAATCTTATCTTCCATTTTCAGCTGGCAAAATGTATGTTTTTAACGGAGTAATATCTGGTGTGTTAGGTTTAAGTGTTTTTGAGAATAATTATCTTGTTCAAGGTAGTAAATCCAAATCAACTGAAAACAATTTGGAGTTGGGCGGTGATTTATATCCTCAAGAGAAATTATCAAAATCGACTGATATTGCTTCAAGTATTCCAGTAAAGCAAGGTGATTGTATTCTATTAATTCCTACAATTGAAATCGTCTATTTTGAAGCATATGATAATTATTCTTTTGTATTTGATGTAAACGGACAAAAAAAGCTTTGCGATTATTCATTACTCTTCCTGGAAAAAAGGCTTGAAAATTTATTCTCGAGAATTCATCGAAAATATCTCGTTAATGAAGATTATATCAAGCAAATTAAACCACATATTAATGGTCGATACATTATTGAATTTTCCGTAAAAGGAATATCATCTATAACTAGCAGTAAAACTTATTCCGACAAAATTAGAAGGTTAATTAAGATAGAGTAGTTGATACGTTTGTTTCCTTTTAAAAAATTGTATTCTCTATTTTATTATTCACACTTTAATAATCATCACTCACTTGATTTTATGACCTTTTACCATGAAGTCGTTTCATAACTTATTAAAATTCTTCTACTTGCATTTGAATTTAATATAGAACAGCAAAAACTGTTCAAACAGATTATTAACCTTTAATTTATTTTTATGAGAACGATAACAACATTTGTTTTATTGACAATGTTATTTATTACAAGTATTTCTTGCAATAACTCAAATACTAAAAACGATTATGAATATACGGAAGCGAATCATCCTGTTAGAACTATTTATTTATCGACAATTGAAGCGTTGAATGAAGGAAATCTTGATTTATTTCTGGCCAACTTTGCACCAGAAATAAAGATGTATGGGACTGACGGCAACTATTTCGGACAAAAAGCATTAAGAGAACGTTTTGAGAATATACTTCAACAATTTCCCAAAGTAAGAATGGAAATCCCAGAACTAAAGCTGGAGATTCTGTCGAAAAATGTAGTCCTTGTGAACTTTGAATGGAAAGTGTTTCCAATGGGTCAAGGACCAGCTTTTAGTGGAATAGGGTCAGGAATATATACAAGGGACGGAGATAAATGGATTGAAGTTCTAGAAGTCGAAACTATCACAAATATTGATGAAGCACTAAAACAAAAATAAAGAAAAGGAATTCAAATCATAAAACGTATGCCAACAACGTGTATAGCTCATTGCAGCTGAAGTCTTTAATCGAATTTCATTAAGATTTACGATCTTTTGATTACAGTGGAAAATTATAGCTGATTTTCCGCAACGAGCCATACACAAGACTGATGATGTACAATTCACCTAAAGGTGAACCCAAGTCGCTACATTGTCGCCAAAGGCTCCAATTCCCGCCCCTTGGGATTTGTACATCATCGCAGGGCCATGCCAGTTTGCATAATCCGTAGGATGAGGGACCATCCAACCTATCACCTTTAGGCGCCATCGAGGAAAACTGTACATATCAACGGCTATATGCAACCTGGCCACGTTCAACACGTATTTGTAAATTTATCCCAACAAGTTGCGTAAATTTAAAATCCGTAACGTGGCTTCACATAGCCCTGCGTTGGCATCCATTTGGAAACCAGTACACAAATATACAAAAAATATAGATATGAATAGCTATCGACACTACGGATTAGAAAACGAAAAAAGAATTAATAAAATAAAGTCTGACAACGAAAAATCAAGAACACCTGAACTTGTTAATTATTTTGTTGGCAAGGAAAGTGAAACTTTAGATAGTGTTATAAAAACTATAATAAAAATAAATGATGTTAATGAAATTAATAAAGAGGTGCTAAAAAGAAAAATATCTATTCATCCAATGTATATTGACTTAATAAAAGAATTTTATGAATTAAATGAAAGTACAGTAAATGAAATAGATGAAGAATGGACTTCTTCTTTTAAGTCTTTGGCGAATAAAATTGTATAGGAAATACGTTTGAATAAAAATAAGTCTAATTCTTAGACACTATCCCACCAAGTGTGTAAGTTAAAAATAACGAGGGTTGGACTTTTATCTAAAGTCTGACCCTTTTTTCATAGATTGTAAGGAACTGGTTTAAAATTATGCCCCAGTTCCTGATGGGCATGGACCACTTCTTGGTGGCCTCCCTTGTTGCCAAATATACGGATTTCATCACCGCATC
>NZ_MDGL01000183.1 GCF_002742265.1 Maribacter sp. 4G9 | reverse complement strand
ATGCCGCGTTTTTGGAGTGCCTTCAAAAAACCGTTGAGCTCGTCACCGGTCTTGAACTGTTTAAAAAAATTGTCGTCGAATAATTCCTCGTTCTTCATAATGGTGTGAAAATTTAAAGTTAAAAAAATAGCGGGGGCATGCCCCCGCTATTTTTTTATTTACACACTTTATGAGATAGTCCCTGCCAAACAGGCCGCATCCTTAATATTAGTGGACGATGATCTTTCCAAATTAGTAGATGCCATAGCCATTGGAAGAAAAATTTATACAAATCTTAAAAAAGCCATTCAATATGTTATATCCATCCATATTCCAATCATATTGATGGTATTCATCCCTTTAGCGCTAGGGTGGCTCTATCCCACGATTTTTTCACCTTCCCATGTTATATTGTTAGAATTGATTATGGGCCCCACCTGTTCCATCATCTATGAAAATGAGCCTATGGAAAAAAACACCATGGTTCAAAAACCCAAACCCTTTACTACCACCTTTTTTAAGTTTAGAGAGTTGGTGACAAGTATAACACAAGGGCTCGCCATTGCCCTTGTTGCTCTCCTGGTGTATCAATACGCCGTAGCGGAAGGCTTGAACGAATCTACTACCAGAACTATGGTTTTCATTGTACTTATTGCAGCCAATATCTTTCTCACTCTTGTCAACCGTTCCTTTTACTTTTCAATCATTACCACATTGAAGTATAAGAATAATTTGGTGCCGCTGATTATTGGTATTACCATCTTCATTGCAGTATTGTTACTTTACATTCCTGCATTTACCCGTTTTTTTGAATTTGAAATGCTAACTCCAAAACTATTATGGATAAGCGTACTTTCAGGATTTGGATCGGTAATCTGGTACGAATTGGTTAAATGGGGCAAACGAATAAGTTGATTCAGGATTAACAAACACTTACAGTTTCATTCCAAAAGCCAAATCACCTGCATCTCCTATTCCAGGAACAATGTACCCTTTACTATTTAGTTTTTCGTCTATGGCGGCAATCCATAAATGCGTATATTTTGGAAAAATTCTTGTAATATGTTCAATTCCAGATTTTGAGCCTATTACGGAAAGGATATGAATCCGATCTGGTTTTCCATGATTCTTCAAGGCCTCAAGAACATTTTCCAAGGTCTTCCCTGTAGCTAACATAGGATCCGTAAGCACCAAAGTTTTGCCGGACAAAGAAGGAGCGGCAAAATATTTCACAATAACTTCAAAAGCATCCTCATCGCCCCTATGATGACGATAGGCCGAAATAAAAGCATTCTCGGCACCATCAAAATAATTCAACATACCTTGATGCAACGGCAAACCGGCCCTTAGCACTGAACATAATACCAGTTTATCCTTTGGCAAGAATATTTCCTTACTTCCAAAAGGTGTTTGTACCGTGGTATTGGAATAATTCAAATTTTTACTCAACTCATAACTAAGAATTTCCCCAATCCGTTCTATGTTGCGCCTAAATCGCATGGAATCCCTTTGGATGCCAACATCCCTGATTTCCGCAATAAATTTATTTAAGAGCGAGTTTTCCTTGCCAAAATGATGTACGGTCATTGTAGAAATATTTTACTTTAAAGGTACAGATTTGAATAGGATATATTCGCCAATATTGGTCCTATCAATGACCCCTGCCAACATACCGTCATCCATAACCGGGAAAAAATTTTTCTTTTCTTTTGCGAACAGTTCCAACACTTTTACTATTTCCATTGACGCATCTACTGTCTTAAAATCTTTATCCATTACATCCTTCACTACAAGCAACGGGGTGTTTGCATGTTTTAGGACATGCTTTTGGGTAACTATTCCAACTATTTCATCCTTATCCATAACAACAAAATCCTTTTCGGCACCAGCGAGGGTGATATCCATGACGTCCTTTATTGTATGGACGGGACTTATCAATGTGATATTCGTCAAAGTCGCTTCCCTGACCAAATGACCTTCCAATAATGAATTTTGCTTTACCATTTGGTTCTCGCCATAAGCTCCAAAAAAGATGAAAAAGGCGATCAGAATCAAAAACGGATTAAATAAAAGTCCAAGAATAAAAAATAGAATCGCTAGGCCCTGACCTATAGAAGAAGCTATTTTAGTAGCTTCTACACGACCTAGTTTAAAGGACAATAATGCCCTTAATACCCTACCCCCATCCATTGGAAACGCAGGAATTAAATTAAAGACTACCAACATTACATTGGCAATAAAAAGATAGAATAAAAAATTTTGGAATGTGGTTTGGTACAAAACTTCCTCCAATACGATGGCATCAAAGTTAAAATAGCTTTTTACGGGAACTACCAAAAAAATTAAAATGGCAATAACCACATTAACAGCTGGTCCGGCAAGGGCAACCAACAGTTCCTGCCTAGGTTTTTCTGGCATCTTTTCCAACATGGCAACTCCGCCAATAGGTAAAAGTGTTATTTTTTGGGTGTTGATATTGAATTTTTTTGCGGTTAATGCATGACCTAATTCATGAAGTATAACACAAATGAATAGGACTATAATGAGGGCTTCATTAAGTAGTATTCTATCCAAATTAGACCCTCGCTGTATCTCCAGGAAGGCGACCCAAAACAACAATAGGGTAAACGTCCAATGTACTTCTATCTTAATCCCAGAAATACTCCCCAATTTTAGAACCCCTTTCATATTGTTTTGTTTTTAGACGAAAGTATTCCAGAGGTACTTTTTCAACAATGACATTGGTCATATGAGACCATTTGTCATACTGTTATATTTGAGAAAATACAGTTAAAAAGACCCACAATATGAATAGGATAATAACATTAACTGTCAACCCGGCCATAGACAAAAGCACTACGGTATCGGGAATTAAACCAAATAATAAACTAAGATGCAGCATTCCTGTCTATGAAGCTGGTGGTGGGGGTATTAACGTTTCTAGAGTTATTCATGAACTAGGTGGAACATCCTTATGTATGTATATGGCTGGAGGACCAACAGGAAACCATTTAAACGATATGTTAGTTGATTTTGGTATTCCACAACTAGTAGTTCCCATAGAAGGGTGGGTACGTGAAAACTTTGCGGTAACGGATACTTCGAATAAAGAACAATATCGGTTTGGGATGCCCGGACCCATGATCAAAGAACTAGAATGGAAAAAGACTTTGGAGCAATTGGAAGCCGTGCTCACGGAAGGCGATATATTGGTGGCCAGTGGAAGCCTCTGCCCTGGTATGCCCACCGATTTTTTTGCCAGAGTTTCTAAAATTGCCGGCAATAAAAATGCGAAATTTATTCTGGACACCTCGGGGGAAGCCTTGTTGAAAGGTGCACAGGCCGGAGCCTATCTGCTAAAGCCCAATCTAGGAGAACTCGCTAAACTCTGCGGAGTAGAAACGATTTCTTTTTTGGAACTGGAATCTATCGGCAAAACCTTTTTAAATCAAAACCCTTGTGAGGTATTAGTGGTGTCACTGGGACCTCAAGGTGCCGTAATGCTTACCGCTCAATTAGTTGAATACATTTCTGCACCCATAGTATACCAAAAAAGTACCATTGGTGCTGGTGATAGCATGGTTGCAGGAATGGTTCTTGCACTTGCCCAAGGAAAATCATTACTGGAAATGGTCCAATATGGAGTTGCTTGTGGAACGGCAGCCACTATGACAGATGGCACACAATTGTGTAAAATTAAGGATGTAGAGGAATTAAATGGTTGGATAAGTTCCAATTCAAACATAACTCAATAAATAAAAATCAACGCCTAAGTAAAACATATTCAAGCCAACTACCATGGGAACGTATCAAGTAGAAAAAATTGATAAAGATTCTAGAGCAAGGTTCATTAAAAATTTACTGAACGATATTCAGGCATTAAAAATCATGCTAAAAGATGGTATGATTGAAAGTAAGGTTATGCATATTGGTTCTGAACAAGAGTTTTGTTTGGTTGATCAGAACTGGCGTCCTACCCAGGACGCGATAAGAATCCTAAAGGCCATTGACGACTCCCATTTTACGAACGAAATTGCCCGTTATAACCTTGAAATCAACTTGGATCCTGAAGAGTTAAATGATAACTGTTTCTCAGTGATGGAAAAAAAACTGAGGTTATTACTTAACAAAGCAATGCAGACCGCCAGCAAATATGATAACAAAATTATATTAACTGGAATATTGCCAACAATTACCACACAAGAGCTTTCCATGGAGTTCATGACACCAAACATTCGCTACGAACTCTTAAACAATGCCGTAAAATTACTACGTAAAAAAGATTTTGAAATGCACATTCGTGGAGTGGACGAACTTTCCATTCAACATGACTCAGTTTTGTTTGAGGCTTGTAATACCAGTTTTCAAATGCATCTCCAAATTGCTCCAGATGATTTTGTGGCCAGTTATAATTGGGCTCAGGCAATTTCAGGCCCCGTACTGGGCATAGCCACCAATTCTTCTCTTTTGATGGGACGCGAACTTTGGAGTGAGACACGCATTGCCTTGTTTCAACAGAGTATAGATACAAGAAGTTCCTCCTATACGCTTCAAGACAAACTGGCCAGGGTCACCTTCGGTAATTCATGGGCATCGGGGTCTATTATCGATATTTATAAAGAGGACATCGCTCAATATGAAGTTATGTTAATCAATAATGTGGAAAAAGATTCGCTCCTAGAATTAAAAATTGGAAATATTCCAAAATTGAATGCCCTCAATCTGCACAATGGTACCATTTATCGCTGGAACCGTCCTTGTTATGGCGCGACTGAAAAGAATGCCCATATCCGGATTGAAAACAGGTACCTTCCGTCAGGACCTACAATTCTAGATGAAATGGCAAATTTTGCGTTTTGGGTAGGACTCATGAAATCCAGACCCGCGGAATTTGACGACATTAACAAAGTCATGGACTTTAGGGATGCTAAGGATAACTTTATTAAAGCGGCCAGAAATGGGTCCGCAAGCATAATGTTATGGAAAGGCATTGAGATATCCACAAGGGATTTAGTTATCAAGGAATTGCTCCCACTTGCATATGAAGGATTAAAAAAATGCACTATCGATCCTAATGACATCCATCGTTATTTGGAAGTCATAGAGAGAAGGGCCACTGGAAATAGTGGTGCAAGATGGAGCATTTTAAATTACCGTCAACTCAAAAAGAACATGAAACAAGATGATGCGGTTATTGCTCTAACGAAGGCAATTTATGAAAACCAACAAACATCAGCCCCTGTTTCAGATTGGCCAATGATTCCTAAAGAGTTTAAGGTGCGATCCAATGCCAGACTGGCAAAACACATCATGTCCACCCAATTGCTCACCGTCAACGAAAACGATATGGCAGATATGGCCACCACCATTATGAATTGGAAGAATATTCATCATGTTCCTGTACTGGACGACAAGAATGAACTTTGTGGACTCTTGACTTGGAGCCATATGACCGAATATCTAAAAGAACAGTCAGATTTTACCACCACCAAGGTAGGAGACCTGATGGTAAACGAAGTAATATCAGTAACTCCCGAAACCGATTTGGAAACTGTTTACGAATTACTTGAAAAAAATCATATAGGCTGCTTACCCGTAGTAAGCAAAAGCTCCCTTGTTGGTATTATTACCCTTAAAGATATGACCGAAATATAAAATGGTAAAGGTTCATAGTAAGGCACTTGATCAATCAATTGAAATTAATCGTATCCTAGATAAAATTGAGGGAAATACAGATGGGCCCACTTTAATTTTCACGGCAGGAATTCACGGTAATGAACCATCCGGCGTTTTCGCATTAGTCAAGGTGCTTGATGCTATTAAATCAAAGAATATAGATGTTCGAGGAAAGATATATGCCATTGCCGGCAATATTTCTGCCCTTGAACAGGGGGTACGATATCATCGGGAAGATCTGAATCGTATGTGGAAAGATGAAAGGGTCAAATGGCTTTTAAAGGAGGACAAAATCATTGGAAATGAAGAAGACTACGAACAATATCAGCTTTATAAAATAATTTCTCAAATTTTAGAAGAAGATAAAGGTCCCTTCTATTTTGTTGATTTGCATACCACCTCAAGCCCTACGAAACCTTTTATTACGGTTAACGACACACTCCTAAATCGAAAGTTCACAGAACATTATCCGGTACCTTTACTTTTAGGGATTGAAGAATATCTGGATGGCACTTTATTAAATTACATCAATCAACTTGGCTACGTAGCCTTTGGGTTTGAATCTGGACAGCATGATGCTCTTTGTTCCATAGAAAAGCATACCGCATTTGTATACCTCACATTAATCTATAGTGGTGCCATTCTTAGAACCGACATAGATTATAATTCCCATTATACAATTCTTGACCGTTCAACTAATGATTTATATCATGCATATGAAATTGTACACCATCACCAAATAAAAAATGGTGAAGATTTCTGCACAAAACCGGGATTTACAAATTTTGAGCCGGTGAAAAGAGGGCAACAGATTGCCACAAGTGATTCTGCACCAGTATTTACACCTATTAAAGGAAATATCTTCATGCCCTTATACCAGAAAAAAGGTGAAGATGGCTTTTTTATTATTAGGCAAATACCTTCCATTTTTCTTTCCATTTCTGCATTATTCAGAAAAATGCAAATAGATCATATACTTGCCCTATTACCAGGCGTTTCATGGGTATCAGACCAGAAAGATGCATTAAGGGTAGATCAAAGGGTAGCGAAATTCATGGCAAAAAAACTCTTTCATTTAATGGGGTATAGAAGTAGACAGGTTGATAAAAATTTCCTAGTAGTAAAGAACAGGGAGGCAATCTCCAAAAACAAGGAGTATAGAAACTCAACTTGGTATCGGAACAAATTTTAAGCGACTCATAACCTCATCAAAAAAAAATGATATTCAGGCATGATATAAATCATTGGTCAAAAAACATACAATCAATAACTTAATCTGAGCAACCATGATTAAATTGACGTACTGGACAACACAGCTAAAACAAATTATCTGAATAAAAATTTTACACCAATGGACTACTATTTTTCTACCGAACTAAAGAACTTGTCGTTTGAGGAAGCAATATCAAAAACAAAAGAGGCCTTAAAAAAAGAAGGTTTTGGGGTTTTGACTGAAATAGATATGAAAAATACACTAAAGCAAAAACTGGATGTTGATATCCTAAACTATAAAATTCTTGGGGCCTGCAATCCATCTATGGCCTATGAGGCGCTTCAGGCAGAAAATAAAATTGGTACCATGCTACCTTGCAATGTCATCGTTCAAGAGAAAGAGCAAGGAAAGATAGAAGTCGCAGCCGTAAATCCAGCTGCTTCCATGCAAGCTATAAAAAACGATGCGCTTGTTTCGATAGCGAAAAAGGTACGTGCAAAACTTGAACAGGTAATTCAAAACCTAGCAAATGAATAGGTTTAAGGCCAATCAAACACCTTTAACCTACGGCACCACTAATGTAGACGAATATAGCTGATGAATTCTTCGTTTACCTTTAAGTATATGAATATACTGACCAAGATCATTTTAATATATTTTATTGATAATTAACTTACCGGTTAAACTAGTAGGATAAAATAAGGATGAAAACCTTTTCAGCAAATAATATATGCCAAAGTTGTGGTTTGCCCATGTACCACTTGTCTGATTTTGGCACCAACGAAGACGACACGATAAATACAGATTATTGCCATTTCTGTTTTATTAAAGGAATATTCATTGACCATGGAATTAGCTTGGAACAAAAAATTTAAAGTATTATAGTAAACGCCCATAAGGCAGGCATGACCTTAAACGAAGCCAGACCTTTAGCCCTCTAAACTCCTTAAGTAATTAAAGAATTATAAAGTTTACATTTTAATACTCGGGCTATAAATAGTTTTTCCATGAACGTTGAAATAATCTTTTAGTTCGCTCTCTTTTGTTAGAATATGAAAATTAAAAAGCTTGGATTCAAATAGAATAGCACTATGCCTACCATTAAAGGCCTTTTCTTTATTTCTATTTAAACATTATGGAATAATAAAAGAATGGTCTATGCTAGAACAACTTTGTGTGCTTCGTCATATTAGAATCAGCTTCCATATTTAATTAAAATTGCCATCTGACCGGCATGGTGATTGGTGTGGGAAACGATTCGCCCAAAAGCCTCAGCTTTTGTCTTTGTCCCAAATTCCTTGGTGGTTACCAGTGTTTCCCAATCCATGTCTCGCTGTTGTTCCACAATAGCCTTTAGGGTATTAAATGAATAAGAAACATAATTATTAAGTTCCGAAAGATTGGTCCATTCACCCGTATCGGTTGAGGCTATTACCGTTTTAGCAATGACCTTTACTCCAGACGCACCAAAAACATTCTTTGCAAAGAGCAATTCCACGTCACCAATGTGTCTAATCAGAAAACCAACACTATTTACTGAAGGCGGAAGCTTCTTTTTTAAGTCTTCTTCCCTGAGAATTTCAATTTGCTTGGTAAACCGAGTTCTGGCTTCGGTCCAAAGTTCTAAAAATAATTGTGTTTTTGATTTCATCTGTCATTGGCTAAATATCCCTTGTATTTTTGCAGCCCTAAATTAACCATCTGAACAGCGGCCGCACTAGTCATGGTCGCCCCGGAGATTCCATCTATAATTACGCCATCATCAATCCTTTTCTCTATATTCTGTTGAAGAGTAAAGGAATGATATTCTAAGTCTATTTTTGATCCTACAAACTGATCTTCAAAAGTCCTTTGTGTCATGGCCGATCCATAACCATATGTTTCCGACTTATGGTCAAATTCAATATTTTTGATTTCCAGGGTCTTTCTATCAATCAAGACCTTGGCCCAAATAGCTCCTCCAAATCCTTTTCCCCGTATTGATAAAATAGCGGTATCCGTATTTTTAACTTCAAATATTGGCAAAGCATCTACGGTATTGGATTTTATCAATTCCTTATACAAACGAATGCCTTCGTTCATGTCAATATCCGTTATCGTTCCTTGGTCATCAATTTTTTTAAACACGAATAATGTGTTCATATCACTATTGTGAGAAAAAGTAGAATCGGCAAAACTTACTATTTCCTTTTGAACTGCTGATAAGCCTTCCTTTTTAGGCAAATCTTGTCTAGTATTTTCGCTATCAGGCATATTTGCCTTAGGTTCTTCCTTACAGCTGATAAATAAAATAATAAGCGACCCAATAATCCAAAATGCCCTCATGATTAAGTTTTTAGTTCGATAAAAATGGAAATATATTATCCTTTTTTGAGAGAAATAATTGCTGTTATCACAAATCCCATACCTATGCCGGATAAAGTACATGCAATCATAATAGGTGGCGAGCTTTGTAAAAAGGCAAATCCTACACGCACTCCTAGCTTGGTCATTCCACCTACTGCCCAAGCACTCTTATCCTCTTTTTTTGTTTTCCAAGATGCCACATATATATACTAAGTTTTAGTTGGCTAACATACCTCCATCGACTATGTGCATACACCCTGTAACCATTTTACTATCCTCAGAAGCTAAGAAAAGGGCCATGTGTGCTATTTCATTTGAATCTACATAACGACCAAAAGGAATCGTAGCTTCAAAACCTTTAAGAACCTCCCCAGGGTTTTCAGGAGATATGTCCTTTTCTATCCTCCTCATCATTTCATTGTTTACCGGTCCAGGATGAATGGTATTCACTCGAATTTTGTTAGAAGCAAACTCGAGTGCAGCAACTCTCATTATACCAATTATAGCATGTTTGGTGGCTACATAGGCTCCCAATCCCGCAAAACCCTTTAGCCCGGCTACTGAGGAAGTAATCACCACACTTGCGCCAGCCGTCATTGTAGGAACAACATATTTGCAACCATACCAAACCCCTTTTAAGTTTACGTCAATAACATTGTCAAAAATATCATCAGGATATTCCACTATTGGCTTTGAAGTTCCTTCTATACCGGCATTGGCGAAAAAAATATCAATCCTATTATGGATTTCCAAAGTGTGTGCAACCATCTTTTGGTTATCCTTGGGTTTGGAAACATCAACAATACAATAAGACAAGTTTTCGTGATTTATTTCACTACTAGCCTTCTCCAAGGCTTCCTTGCTAATGTCAGCAAGGACCACCATGGCACCTTGCTCCAAAAACAATTTCGCAGTTGCTATTCCTATTCCTCCTGCCCCGCCCGTAATAATGGCTACTTTATCCTTTAATCGCCCCATAATCTATTTTTCTTTGGAAATCTGTTTTAACTCTTAGATGGAATCCCTTATTCATTTTTTTAATCCTAGTTTTCGTATTTCCCATCCTTGATCTTTCTTATATACAGCAACAAGATTTTCCGCTAAATACTTTGCGCCAATTGTAGGTACTTGATATCGTTTTTTGGTCATAAGGATATTTTGCCGACGTTCAAAATATTCATCTATTTCACCAGAGGCATCCAGCAACACATCAAAAAACTTAAACTCGTAAATATCAAGTTTGAACTCGTTTTTACCTTTTAATGTCTTATCGAATAGGACCCCAGTGGTGTAGCCATTCTTAAAAGGGAAAACGTTCAAAAATTGGGGTTCTATGATTGTGTTTCCTTTTGTGTCCATAAATCCATAAACGGGAATACCATCCTCCACATTCTTTGTAATTACACATCTACCCTCTCGAAACATAGGATAACGCACTCCTGAAATATCGGGCTTGGAGGTATCGGCATCATTGTTCCAATAAACATCATTTCTAAAGTCAATTACCAAAGTTCCGGTCTCATCAATGAACCCCCACTTTTCACCTTGCCGAACAGCTGCCAATCCTTCACTAAAAGGGGCTATCTCATCAATACCCTTGAGCTCTTGGGCTATTAAGGCAATAGGCAAAATCAACAAAAAAGTCAATAATAAATGTTTCGTTCTCATGATTTATATTTTAACATTCGTTTAAAATTAATACTGTAATAAGCACCTTGAAATGATTTAAATCATTTTACCAAGAAGGAGGCCACTTTACTTTTGTTGAAGAATCAAAATATGTTTGTTATGACCGTAAGTATTCAATACATAGACATGCCTGAAAGTGAATCATTGAGTGCAATAGTAACCCGAAACCTCCATAAACTAGCGCATAAATATCAATTCATAATTCGTGGGGATGTTTATTTTAAGTTAGGTCAAGGAACCGATGGTAATGATAAAATTTGCGAAATAAAGCTAAGCGTACCTGGTCCACAAATTTTTGCAAAAACCATTGAAAACAATTTTGAAAAATCCGCAGCAGAAAATATTGGTGATCTAGAGCGGCAATTGAGAAAACGCAAGGAAAAATTTAATAGGCGTAAAAAGGCCATTTAGTATGAAAAGAATTTTGGTGCCCGTAGATTTTTCCGAGACTTCCTCTTATGCCTTGGAGATTGCAGCGCAAATTGCAAAAAGGCAACAGGCTGAAATTGTAGTGTTGCATATGCTGGGTCTTTCAGAGGCCGTGTTGTCTAAAAATGAAATACAGGAATATGAGGAGGCCAGATATTATATGGAACTTGCCAAAAAGCGATTCATACCTTTTTTGGACAAACCTTATTTGAAAAATGTTAGAATAAGGCAAATTGTTCAAAACTATAAGATTTTTAAAGAGTTCAACGCGTTGGCCCAAGAACAAAAGATTGATTTAATAGTCATGGGGTCACACGGCACTAGTGGGATAAGTGAAGTGTTGGTTGGATCAAATACCGAGAAGGTAGTGCGTACTTCAAATGTGCCGGTGCTCGTAGTAAAAATGCAAAACCCAGATTTCAAGATCGAAAAAGTGCTTTTTGCTTGTGACTTTTCTGAAGATGTTATATTGGCATTTAAGAATATTCAGGCTTTCACAAATAGTTTTTCCGCTAAATTGAAACTCATTTATATCAACACACCATATAATAGTTTTAAAAGCACAAATGAAATCGAAGAAAAAATCTCAAAATTCTTTTTTAAGTCCAATAATGCATCACAAGAAGTGGTGATATATGATGACTACACCATTGAGCAAGGTTTATTGAACTATTCCCAAAAAGGCAATTTTGATTTACTTGCGGTACCTACTCACGGGAGAAAGCCTTTTTTACACTTTTTATTAGGTAGTAGAAGTATAGGTGAGGATGTTGCCAACCATGCCAATATACCTGTTCTCACCATTAAAATTTAAAATCCTGAAATAATTCCATACGAATCAAAACTATTCAAGCTATTTCAACAACAAGTCAAGCTTTGCCAAAATTATTAGTTCTGATTTGTTTTTTCCCGCAAAAGAATTAGCAACTGCTCTTGCAGTTTTTTTTGCTGTAGCCTTTATTTCCTCCGTAAAAGCGTGTGGGTGTTCTTTATAAAATTCCTTGAATTCGTCAAAACATTCCTCACTGCTTTTGGTATACTCCATGAGTACATCGAAAACAATTTCTATTTGATTTGCGGAATCGGTGCCATACCTATCGGTAAAGTCATCTAAAGACAGCCAATCTTCCTTTACAATTTCTTTCAATTTATCCCATTCCTTAACATGAACGCTACCGTCGCTTATCGCCACGGCATAAAATAATTTGCCTAAATTTTCATAGAGCATGTTCATTGTTCTAGAGGTATTTTTCATCCTTTTTTTTCTTTAATCACTTAAAAGTATCATATACAACATATTTAGCATATGACAAAAATCAGTCTAATATCTTTATATTTGATTTATGCATGTTTTCAAGAAAAACAGTAATATTTTTAACCTACTTTCAGAAGGGGTTTCCGAGGGTATTATCGTAATAAATGAAGAGCATACAATTGTAGCGACCAATTCTTCAGCCGAGGAAATGTTTGGATATGGAAAAGAAGAACTCATTGGAAAACCTTTAAAAATTCTAATCCCCAATCGATTCCACAACCATCACGAAACCCATGTTCAAAATTTTATTGCCAAAGGTGAAAAACGCCAAATGGGCCATGGAAGGTATTTATATGGTATTTGTAAAAATGGCCACGAGTTTCCCGTTGAGGCAGGTCTAAACCCTTTTGACCTGTATGGAGCCACCTACACCATGGCACTGGTCATTGATATTACGGAACGTAAGAGAATAGAGAAAGAACTTAGCCTCTGGGCACGGATTTTTGATGAAACCCTGAATGAGATTTATGTTTTTGATATTGATAGCCTCAGATTCATCAACGTAAACAAGGAAGCCCAGCGAAATTTAGGATATAACATGCAGGAACTGGTCGAGATGACACCTTTGGACATTAAACCTGACCTCAACCTTTCAGAATTTAGGTCTTTGGCTAAGCCACTCCTGAATGATGAGATGGGCAAGATAGATTTTGAGACCAAGCACCTAAGAAAGGATGGTACTTTATATCCGGTAGAAGTCCACCTCCAACTTTCCCTAATGGGGGAGGATAAAGTCTTTTTCGCCATCATTTTGGATATAACCGAACGCAAGGGTTATACTGAAAAACTTGAAAAAACGGTAGAGGAGCGAACAAAACAGTTGACAAAAGCCTTGGCCAAGGAAAAAGAACTCAACGAATTAAAAACACGATTCCTATCCCTCGTTTCCCATGAATTCAAAACCCCTTTGAGCAGTATTTTAACATCCATTACTTTATTGGGAAAATATACCGAAACAGAACAACAGGAAAAACGTGATAAACACGTAAATACTATTAAAAACAAAGTAAAATACCTGAACGCCATTCTCAACGATTTTCTATCCGTAGAACGCTTGGAATCCGGAAAGGTGAACTATAAGAACGAAATCTTTCCTTTGAGTAAAGTAGTGAATGAAGTAATTTATAACGCTAACATGTTACTCAAATCCGGACAGAAAATTCAGTATCCCGATAACATAGATGAAGCTATCGTATTTTTCGATGAAATGACATTGGAATTGGCACTTTCCAACTTGGTACATAATGCCATTAAATATTCCCCGGAAGATTCCATTATCGATTTAAAATTGGAAATTGAGGAGGAATTCGTTGTTATCAAAGTCATCGATGAAGGAATTGGAATTCCAAAAGAAGATCAAAAACATATATTTGGCCGGTATTTTAGAGCGGAAAATGCCTTGGTTACGCAGGGTACAGGAATCGGTCTGAATATCTCAAAACAGCACCTTGAAAACTTGGGGGCTAGTCTGGAATTCTCGAGTAAGATAAATGTTGGCTCTACCTTTGTTTTGCGAATCCCTAAAAACTTAATCCCAATTAGAAAATGAAACAGATTCTATTAATTGAGGATGATAAGGCACTTAGAGAGAATACTGAGGAGCTCTTAGAGCTTTCGGGCTACTCGGTACTAACTGCTTCAAATGGACAAATAGGTATACAATTCGCAAAGCAAAACTTACCGGACATCATAATTTGCGACATAATGATGCCTTTAATAGATGGATATGGAGTTTTGAAGGAATTGTCTTCCGATGAAAAAACTAAACATATCCCATTTATTTTCCTATCCGCCAAAACAGAGCATAAAGAAATCAGAAAAGGGATGGATCTAGGTGCGAACGATTACCTAACCAAGCCATTCGAAGAAGAAGAATTGATTAGTGCCATTGAAAGCAGATTGGCCAAGGCACAACTTTTGAACCGTACGCTCGATTCAGAAACTACGGAACAAGCGATTTCAAACGATGAAATGCGCACGTTACATGAACTTAAGAACTTTTTTGATGATAATGGTGAGGTAGTGGATTTTGTTCCAGGTGCTATGATTTATAAAGAAGGTTCACGGTCAAATAAAATTTATCTTATTCTAAAGGGGCTGGTCAAAGGCCATTGTATGGATGCAGACGGCAAGGAACTCACAACATCGTTGTACAAAGCAGATGATTTCCTAGGTTTTACCTCCTTTTTGAACAATATTCCCTATCAAGAATCCGCAACAGCTTTGGAACAAGTGAAGCTTGCCGGTATTTCCAAAGAAAACCTCAGGGAGATTTTAGGAAAAAATAAAGATGTATCTCTAGAGCTAATGGAGTTGTTTACTGAGAACATCTCCATAATAAAAGCAAAGTTACTTCAAATGGCCTATAGCTCCGTTCGCAAGAAAACAGCACTAACTTTATTACAGTTCGCGGAAATCATGAAAACAAAAACTGACAAGCCTATTAAAATTTCTAGAAACGATCTTGCCAGTGTGGCAGGAATAGCTCCTGAAAGTCTAATACGCACCCTTTCCGGTTTTAAAAAAGAGGGACTAATCACCATTGAGGGCCGTAACATCAAAATCCTGGAACTAGAGGCTTTACAATATGTCGATTAGTCTATATGATTGCAAAATCATAACATTAAATAATCTGACAAATATCATATAGTAGGTTTATTCAATGTTCTATTTTTGTGTGCCAGACCAATTGAATGAAGCATATTTTAATACCCACAGACTTCTCCGAAAATTCTTGGAACGCACTAGAATATGCGATATATTTTTTTAAATATGAGTATTGTAGCTTTTATATACTGCACGTTGGAGAATTGAGCAAATCAGAAATCAAGAATAATTCTTTTGTATTTCCTCGAAAAACTTCAAGTCCTGTAATACGGGAGAAATTGAAATCACTCTTCGAAAGAATTGCCGATGTATCTACAAATGACAAACACCATTTTTTAGCACTTCAAGATTATGGGAATTTTATAGATATTGTGCGTAAGACAGTAGAAGCAAAGAAAATAGACCTTATAGTGATGGGTACTAAAGGTGCTTCTGGTATAATGGAAACAATTGTGGGTAGTAATACCGGGGATGTTATTGCCAAAGTGCTTTGTAATGTATTGGTCATACCCGAAAATGCTTCATTCATTACTCCTCAAAAAATTGCCTTCCCTACAGATTATAATCTGTATTACACCTATCCCATTTTAAAAACCATCACAGAACTATTACGCATTACAAATGCCAATCTCCGGGTTTTTAATGTGGAACAATTTAATATCCCATTAACTGACCAACAAGAAAAAAACAAAGACTACCTGAAAGATTATTTAGAAGAGACATTTCCTAAATCACATAGTTTTTACAGTGTAAAAAGCAAGGATATAAAATCCAGTATTCTAAATTTTGTTTCTGATAACCAGATTGATATGTTAACCATGGTCGCCAAGAACCTAAATTTCCTTCAACAAATCCTATTCGACACTACTATCGAAAAACTTAGTTTTCACACCACCATACCAATGTTGGTATTACATGAATAAATAAGACTATTTTGATTATTGCGAGACCATTCCGTTAGTTTGATTTCACTTCTATCTACAAAGAAGTATTTTTAATATTGTCATTCTTCAATATTTATTATCGTATTTGGATTCAAAAAGTGGGTTGTACATCCTCTTAATTCAATTTGACATAAGTACCTCAAATACAAACAAAAAATAATCATCCCATTAAAAAAATCATGGCAAAATATATTGATTGCCCTGTTTTAACAGCAAATTATACAAATGATGGGTTAAAAAGGCAATTCTTTAAACCAACCTTGGATGTAAAAAGCTACTAAAATTGAACTTGGGGCAGTGCTTAGTGAAATGGTGCTAGCATTGTAATCATAAACCCTAAGGCGATTAAAATTATCCGCTTGATCATTACAGCAAAATTCATTTAATTTCCTCAAGGACCAGAATATAGCTCAAACTATTCAAAATCTTATAAGAAAAAATTTAGGTGATTTTATCGAGCTTACGAATTTCAACCGAGTTCTAGGTTCCGTAGTCCCTGTTTAATTTAAATTTAAAAACACCTTAACCGAATGACCTTTGTCATTTGATAACATCCTGATCACAAATACCTTTAAGTAAAACATTTCGGAAATGAAAAATATACTGATACCAACAGATTTCTCTGAAAACGCTTGGAATGCCGTTACTTATGGATTGGAGTTATTCAATAAAACATCTTGTACATTTTATATAGTTAATGTTCACCCAATAGCTGCATACTCTGGTGGTGAGCCAGCAATGTACCTTTCTCCTCAATTACTTGAAGATAGTATCTTAAAGGAAAGCAAAGCAAAGATGAACCACTTGCTCAAAAGAGTGGAACATCTTCCAATAAACACGAGACATACATTTAAGACTGAGGTTTCTTATGGTTTTTTTACAGATCACATAAAAAAAGAAGTCATAGACAAAAATATTGACTTGATTATCATGGGAACAAAAGGAGCCACCGGATTAAAGGCCATTTCTATGGGTAGTAATACAGGTGATGTAATTACAAAAGTACCCTGTGCCGTTTTGGCTGTTCCTGAAAATGCAAAGTATAGTAGACCTAAAGAAATAGGCTTTCCAACAGACTTTCAATTGGGCTACAATTGGAAAGTGATGCAAAATCTAAAGGAATTGATTATAACAAATAACTCGGCCATACGGTTTTTATATGTTTCGTCCAATGAAGAAAGATTAAGCGAACAACAACAAAAGAATCGACAATTTTTAGAGGATTATTTTACGGATATCGAAATCTCTTTCCATACCCTCACAGGTAAAAAATTAGATGAAACCATTCAAAATTTTATAGAATGTCGCGATTTGGATATGATTGTGATGGTGGCGAAGCATTTGAATTTTATAGAACGGATTCTTTTTAGGCCTACGGTTGAAAAAGTTAGCTACCACACTACAATTCCATTTTTAGTGCTGCATCATTAAATAATCAAAAACCTCTGTTGTATTTGTTCAGAAATAAAGCCTGAAATCCTAAAATTAAAGAAAATAAAATGTCATTATGGACAAAAGAATATTAATTCCTACGGATTTTTCAAAAAATGCATTAAACGCCGCTAGATATGCCCTTGACCTTTATGCAAAATTGAATTGTGAATTCTATTTTCTAAACGTTTTCAGCCTGGACAGCTATACGACCAAATCACTATCTTTTCCTGAACCTGAAAGCGCGGAATACAAGACTGCACAAGAAAAATCCCGAGATTCCTATTTAAAACTTTTGGATATATTGAAGCTAGATCACGATAATCCCAAGCATTCCTTCTACACTATTTCCGCCTTTAATTTTATTTCTGAAGCAATAAAGCAAACAATTGCTGAAAAAGATATTGATTTAGTAGTAATGGGTACCCAAGGAGCTTCTAGGACAAAGGGCGTTATTTTTGGGAGCAATACGGTAAAGGCAATGGAAAAAATCAGAGAATGTCCGGTATTGGCCGTACCCAAAGATATACAGTATTCAATCCCAAAAGAAATCGTTTTTCCAACAAATTATAAAGCCACTTTTAAACGACGGAAACTGAACTATCTTATTGAAATTGCAAAAATGAATGAGTCGACCGTAAGAGTGTTATATGTAAGTATAGACCACGATTTAACTGATTTACAAGAAAGCAATAAGCATTTGTTGGGAGATATTATGGAACCTATAGAGCATAGTTTTCACAACCTAACGTCAAACGACGTATCAGAAGGCATAACTTCATTTGTTGAAAGTAGGAATAGTGATATGATTGCATTCATAAATCATAAGCACTTTTTCTTCAATAGCGTCTTCTCGAAGCCTTTGGTAAAGGAAATTGGATATAAGGCCATTGTACCAATCTTGGCCTTGCACTGATATCAAAGTACTCTTACAAAAAGTAAATTGAAGTTATTTCGAATATTTTAAAGTAATTTGGAATACCCACCACCGAAGCAAAAAACTGTTGCCTTGGTGCGATCAAGTACTTTGAGAGTGATAAAATAAATTACTTTTAAGCCCTCAACAACTAAAAATCCAATTAATCTTTTCGCAATCTAAAATAAACCAATAATTACATTTAAATTATGGTCGATTTTGACACTATGTTTAATTTGTAAAAACGTCCCTACCAAAACAAACCTTAAATGAAAACTATTTCCATTATCAAAAAAAGCATATTTTTTATTCTATTTGTTACCCTTTTTACAGCAAACCTGATTGCTCAAAGTTCATCTAATAAATATGAGGATTTGGTCGCTCTTTTTAAGGAATGGCGAGCCTTTGAAAATCCGCCTTTACGGGATGGAGCCCCGGACTATACCCAAGAAACCTTTGACAGTAGATGGCCGGTCTTCAAAGCCCTTCACCAAAAACTACAGGAAATGGACACCATGGGTTGGAGCATTCCCCACCAAGTGGATTGGCGCATTGTACATGCCGAAATGAACGGCTATGATTTCAACCATCGCATCCTAAAACCATGGCAACGCGACCCCGCCTTTTATTCCTCCATTTGGACGGCCCGTAGCGACGTACCGGCTCACGAGGGGCCAACACATCATGCCATCATTGATCTATGGACCTTTGATTTTCCATTGAACAAGGAACAGCGAGCCAAATTATTGGAACAACTGACCGTAATCCCTAGCTTGAACGAGCAGGCAAAACTGAACCTTACAGGTAATGCAAAAGACCTTTGGATTGCTGGAATTCGCGATATCAAAACACAGGGCAAAAACCTGGAAGATATGAAGCAGCTCCCGGGAATAGCAAAGGACAGAAAATTGATGAAGGCCATACAGGAAGCGATTACCTCCACAGATGGGTTGGCAAATTGGTTGGAGGCCGAAGCCTCCTCAAAAACGGGTCCTTCAGGTATTGGAAAGGAAAATTATACCTGGTACCTGCAAAATGTGCATTTGGTTCCCTTAACTTGGGAAGATGAGGTAATGATCTTAAAACGTGAACTTTCCCGAGCTTGGTCGGCCTTAAAACTTGAAGAGCACCGCAACAGAAACCTACCGGAATTGACAGATGCCAGTTCCCCAGAGGAATATGACCGTCGGGCCAAGGAAGCTGCCAAAAGCCTTCTCGATTTTTTGGACTCTAATGAAATGGTGACCGTAAAGGACTATTTTGAACCCGCCCTCAATGCACATTTAGGCGCATTTGTGCCCAAAGAAAAACGAAACTTTTTCTGGATTACGGCGCATTATGATCAACGTCCCCTCTATTCACATTTTTACCACTGGTTTGAACTGGCGCGAATGGATACGGAACCCCACGAAAGTGAAATCAGACGAACACCTTTGCTCTATAATATTTTCGATTCAAGAAACGAAGGTACGGCCACTGCTGTGGAAGAAATGTTCATGGATGCCGGACTCTATGACGATTCCCCACGTTCTAGGGAAATCGTGTACATCATGATCGCACAACGAGCCGCTAGAGGCCTTGGTTCTTTGTATGCCCATGCCAATATAATGACGATGGAGGAAGCCGGCGGAATCCACTCGGAATACACCCCTAGAGGGTGGATGAAAACCGAAAAGGAATTGTTACTTTTTGAACAACACCTCTACCTAAGACAACCGGGCTATGGAACCAGTTACATTACCGGAAAATATTTATTGGAAAACACCTTGGCCGAATACGCAAGAGTGAAAGCCGCCCAGAATGAACCGTTTGAAATGCGTGCTTTCTTTGATGAATTGAATTCGGTAGGCAGTATACCCATTTCCTTGGGAAGATGGCAAATGACCGGCGTTAAAAACTACTTGGGACTCGACTAGTTTGTAAAAAAGAATGCCGTAGTCCATGACCGATACCAAGCCTAAAAAACTATCCCGACAAATGGGAATTCTGGCCCTTACGGCGACAGGTGTCTGCTCCATGTTGGGTGCCTCGATCAATGTGGTGCCTTTTATGATCCAACGCAATGTACCCGGCATTGGCCCCTATGTATTACCGGCCTTTGCTTTTGCAGCAATACCGGCACTATTTGCAGCTTTGGCTTATGGGATACTGGGTTCGGCCATGCCAAGAGCAGGGGGTAGTTATATTTATGCGAGCCGCGGTCTCAATCCCTACCTAGGTTTTGTAGCAAGTTTTTCGCAATGGTTCGGGCTTTCGATTGTCATTGGTGTTATTGCCTATGTGACTGTTCCGTTTGTAAGGGATGTAACTTTGGCTTTGGGTTGGCAGGGCATATCCAATAGTCTGGAAATAGGATGGATCAGGGTATCCATTGCCTTGGCCCTTATTTGGTCCTTTGTCGCTATCAATATTAAAGGTATAAAAAGCTATGAGCGTATTTTACTGCCCATGATGTTCTTGATGTTCGCTTTGGGCGGGATTGTAATTGTCGCGGGATTGATTTACGACTCCTCTGATTTTCTAACCGCACTACAAGAAAAAACAGGAAATACTTTCGAACCCATAAAAAGGATCACTTTTGACTGGCGGATATTTTTATCGGCCGCAGCCTTATTATTTTCCAGTTTTATCGGGTTCGATTCCATTGCGCAAGCGGGCGGGGAGGCCAAAAACCCGACAAAAGCCTTACCTACCGCCATTCTATTGGCCATTTTTGGCGTAGGCCTTTTTTATTTTTTATTCGCCGCATCGGTGTACCATATTGTTCCATGGAGTTTTGTTGCCCAAGAGGCCTTGGAAAAAGATATATCCGCACCGGGTCTGTTAAGCTATGTTTTGCCCTCCGGTTTGGGAATCGCTATTTTGGTCGGGGCCGCCATTGCCCTGATCAATGATCTGCCCGCCATGCTTTTGTCAGTCTCCAGGTTAATGTTTGCCTGGGCAAAGGATGGTATTTTTCCAAAGGCCGTTTCGCGGATACACCCTAAAAACCATACCCCGCACATTGCACTTTTGGTAGCCGGTGGTATGGCCAGCATCGGGGTTTTGGGATCTCATTTTGCGGGTGACTTCTTTTTGGGCATCGATATTATGGTCACCTCCATGATGATCAATTTCTTGTTGATGTGTATCACTTTGGTCTCCATCCACAGCATGAATCCCAATATAGCCAATGGAATCTCGGTCATAAAAAATAGGAACTGGCAATTGTGTATCGGTTGGCTAGGCATTATTAGCCTAACGGCATTTTTAATAATTCATACCTATAAAGATCTCACCGTTAGTGCCAGTGCCTGGTATTTTCACTCCACCCCTATCTGGTTGATCGTTATGGCTTTGGCAAGTGGTATCTTTGGGTATAATTGGGGCCGCTTAAAGAAGAACAAAACCGATATTGCAACACGATTTTTAAAACTCCCTGAAGAATAACAAATGCGAACAACGATACAATTAGCTGATGGTTTAGAAATTTCAAGAGTGGTTACCGGGCTTTGGCAAATAGCCGATATGGAGCGTGATGGCACTACCCTGGACCCATTGGCCACCTCAAAATACATGCAAACCTATTTGGATGCCGGACTCACTTCTTTTGATATGGCAGACCATTATGGATCTAGCGAAATTATTGCGGGTACGTTCAAAAATAGCTTGGCCGACAAAAACCAAGTACAACTATTCACCAAATGGGTGCCCAAACCCGGGAAGATTGCCCGGGAGGATGTTCGGGAAGCGGTAAACACCGCATTGGATAGAATGCAACAGTCTTCTATTGACCTCATGCAGTTTCATGCGTGGTACTATCCGGATGCCAGTTGGTTGGACGGACTTTTTTACCTGAAGGAATTACAGGAAGAAGGACTTATTAAACATTTGGGCGTTACCAACTTTGATGCCGCCCATTTACGAATAGCCTTGGCCAGCGGTATCCCAATTGTAAGCAATCAAATTTGCCACTCCTTGATAGATCAACGCGCCATGGGTAAAATGGCTGATGTATGCAAAGAATACAATGTGAAATTATTGGCCTTTGGCACCTTGGCCGGTGGATTTTTAACCGATAAATGGTTAGGAAAACCAGAGCCTTCAGAGGAAGCATTGACCACCTGGTCACAAATGAAATATAAACGTTTTATCGATGCCGCAGGTGGATGGCAATCCTATCAAAGCGTATTACAGACCGTAAAAAACGTAGCCGAAAAACACCATGCATCTATCGCCAATATCGCTACAAGGTACATCCTTGAGAATCCGGCCGTAGCTGCCGTAATCGTTGGAGCTAGACTGGGTGAAAGCGAGCATATCCAGGACAACAGAAACATGTTGGACATCCACTTGGACTCTGCCGATTTAGACGCTATCAAAACGGCACTGAAAGCCTTACAAATGATACCGGGCGACTGCGGGGATGAATATAGAAAACCGCCGTTTTTGACCGCATCCGGAGACCTCAGCGATCACTTGGAAACCATTCCGAAAGCTTTTACCCCCATTAAAACAGGCAATCATCGCGAGCAGATTTTTAGCGGAACCGAATGGGAAGAATACGCAGGGTATTGCAGGGCCATAAAAATAGACAACCGAATCCACGTGTCTGGCACAACGGCCACGCATGGCAGTAAAATGATCGGAGGTACCGATCCTGCTGCGCAGACGCATTTCATTATCGATAAAATCGAAGGCGTCATCACTTCTTTTGGTGGTACGCTAGCCGATGTGGTTCGTACCCGTATTTTTGTTAACCAACTAACCGATTGGGAGCTCGTGGCACGTGCCCATGGGGAACGGTTCAACGGCATCAATCCGGCAAATACCTTGGTGGAAGCCAAATTGGTAGGCGATGGTTATTTGGTGGAGATCGAAGCGGAGGCGGTTTTATCCTAATTATCCTTTTAAATAATATCAGAGTTTGTACATCTACTACTTCAGATATGATTTTTTGATATCGCTTTCAAAAGATGGCCAATAAGGCCGTTGTCAATACGTTAACTTTCATTCGTAATGTTTTCGTTACCGTCAAAAATAATTGACTTGGCCGGATTTATTTGGAGTTATCCCCAAGAAGAAATCCACGCCTATCTGAAGCGATTGGTCCAAGCGGGCTTCGCCAAAAGAATTTTATACGGAACGGATTTAATGATGTGGCCCGGTCTATTGGAAACTTCGATTGGTGTTATTGAAAATGCCGGTTACCTTTCTGAAGACCAAAAACGTGATATATTCTTTAATAATGCAGTACGATTCTTTAACCTGGATGCTTCCAAATTTGAGTAACCAAAAATCTTTTTAATACCAACCATTTTTGGGCCGAATTCCATCATCTATAAAAACGGATGCATTCGGCCTTTTTCATTATTTAAAGTATTTTTATTTACCCTACTGGAGGATTCATTCTCCTTAAGGTATAATCCACAAAGGCATTGATTCCGTACTCCCATCGGGGAATCTTATTCGTCATATTGACCCAATTGGTCAGTTGACCCAATTTAGGCGATGCGATAACTACTTTATCATTTAACTTATGGGTAAAGCCCATACCTTCTGCGTCCCTGTCCAATGTGGGGGCGAACATCGTTCCGCAAAATAGTACAAACCCGTCCGGATATTGATGATTGTCACTCAAGACTTGGGCTACCAATTCCTCTGGTGACCTGCTTATTTCGCCCATATCACTGGAATCCTCCAGAATAAATCCATCCTTGCCTTCAATTTTTAAAGATACCTTGGAAGTCTTTACGTCTTCCAGCGTAAATGTTTCGTCCAACATTCTGAACAAAGGCCCAATTGCACAAGAGCCGTTTTGGTCCTTTGCCTCGCCCAACAACAAGGCGCTTCTGCCTTCAAAGTCCCTTAGATTAACGTCGTTCCCCAATGTTGCACCTACAATTTCGCCCTTGTTGGTAACCACCAGTACCACCTCAGGTTCGGGATTATTCCAACCGGAATCATGGTGTACACCAACTTCGGCACCGTAGCCCACGGCCGAAAAAGGTTGGGATTTGGTAAAAACTTCAGCATCGGGGCCAATGCCCACCTCCAAATATTGGGACCATATTCCTCGTTTCTTTAATTCCTCCTTCAACTTCATTGCATGCGCCGAACCAGGTCTTACGTTATTGAGTCCTTCCCCAATGGTAGCCGTAATCTCTTCCCTGATCTGATTTGCCAGTCGAGGGTCCCCCTTTGCCTTTTCCTCAATGACACGTTCCAAGAGACTTTTAATAAACGTAACCCCGCAAGCCTTTACCGCCTGCGTATCGTTTGGTGCAAGAAGGTAGGGTTTGTTCCCATCCCTGTTTTGGTAAAACGAATTGTCCAAAATTTCTTCCAGGTTTCCCACCTTCGAAATGTTGGGGTCATCCGTGTTCAAAACCTTCTTATAGGAGCCATCATTGACCAGTTCACTGGTGGATTTGTAATAATGTGATACGTCATAGACCATCCCCTTATATGCCCAAATGACGTGCGGCCCCGCTATATTATTATAGGCTATTTTTTTTTGAATGTAACATCTTCCTATCCATGTGCCTTCATTTGCCATTCCTGGAATTATCTGATTATTTTCCATGTATTCCATTGATAATTAATTTTTTACTGATTGTCCGTTTAGTATCATAATCCCGTAATATTGGCAATCACGAGCCTATCGAATAGTCTTTCCTCGAAATATCTCCTATTGAGTTTATAAACGAACTCGTTGAGATAGAGCTGAAGATATTTCCCTTTGATCTTATGGTAATTGCCCAAGAGGTTCCTTTTGGCATTGCTTATGGTTA
>NZ_MDGL01000182.1 GCF_002742265.1 Maribacter sp. 4G9 | reverse complement strand
CGTGCTTTTATCTATTCCTAATTCCCTCGAAACATCTCCAACAGATCTTCCTTGCTGATTTTCTTTTAGAGCCTTGATAATTTGACTCTCGCTAAACTTGCTGTTTTTCATCGTGACAGTTTGAATTTAAAGTTAGTAAATTCGAATTATGAACTGTCCTATTTTTAGGGAAGCCTACAAAATCGTGGACTGTTGTTTCTAATTTAGAGACATTAGAACATGAACAATTACATTTCGACCTTTGGGAATTTATTACAAGAAAAATCCGAAAAGCATTCTCTGAATTGAATAATGCGTCAGAAAAGAACGTTTCTGTTTATCAAAAAAAATATGATGAATTAATCGATTATGGTATCGAACTACAAAATCAATACGATAGCGAAAGTTATTTTAGTGAAAAAGGACAAAATAAATGGAACAAAAAGATTTTGAATGAACTCAAGAAGTTGGACAAATATGCACTTTAAAAATAAAAGTACTGTACACAACACCGGTAACCGTTGCACAAGATATTAATCCGTGAAAAAATGGATCCGTACAAGCCTCTTTACGGGGCTTTTTTTGGTCCGCCTTAGATTGGCAGCGCTAATCTTGGATGCCTTACAAAAGCACCGAACAACGGTTCAAGGGCACTTTTGGCCCATCTTGCCAAAGCTGGTGTCATTACCC
>NZ_MDGL01000181.1 GCF_002742265.1 Maribacter sp. 4G9 | reverse complement strand
TTTGCATTATGGTCCCGCTGCGCAAAGAGATCCGGCTCCTGCATTTCTTGCACTCATAGCTCCACCTGCTCTGTATCCAAAAATGTTCCTTGCCACCGCATTTACATTCCACCCCGATCTTGTCCCGCTCTTCCTTGAAATGCTGCCTACAGGCCTCTTCGCTCCCAAAATGTGCCGTAAAATTGAATAGGTTCATAATTCCCTTTTTTACAAAAATAATAAGTAGTTTTAAATTATGAGTGCTTACGGACAATCAGATTACAAAACACTGAAAATCAAACTATCCCCATTGAGACAGGAAATGTCAATTAAAGTACCTTGGCAAAGGGCGCGGGATTTTTATCCCTGTGTTTCCATCTTTTGTGCGTCCATAAATAATGCTCCGGCCTTTCCTTTATTTGTTGTTCCGTCAATCTTAAAAAGGCTTCGGTAATTTCATTTTCTTCGGTATCTTTCCCATTCTCGGTAATGGGGATAAATTCTGCCTGGTAGTAGCCCCGTTTCACTTTACTGACCTTCAGAAAAACAACGGCCAAACCTAATTTTCTTGCCATCGTTTCGGCTCCGTTGAAAATAGGGACTTTAATACCCATAAATTCCGACCAATATTGTGCCCTGTGGGCCTGAGGGGATTGATCACTGACCATACCAAAAATTCCTATAATGCCATCTCGCTTATCCTTGACCACTGTTTTAACCGTTTGTTGCTGGGTAATCAAAGTAGTATTCCAGCGGCCCCGTACCTTTTTGATAAATCGGTCAAAATAGATATTGCCAATCTTTTGATACACGGCATATCCTTTGGCCTGGACGTAATTGTTCATGCTTACGTTCCATTCCCAATTGGCATAATGTGAGCAGACTACCAAGATGCTTTGCTTTTTCTCAATTTCATTTATAACATCAATATTGAGAACATTGTATTTTTTTTTGATCTGTGCTTTGGTCAAGTTCATGGTTTTTATCATTTCCAAGAACATATCACACATATGTCGGTAGAATTCCTTTTCTATCCTATGGATTTCCTCTGGACTTTTATCAGGGAAAACCAAATTGAGGTTCTCTTGAACGACCTTGCGCCTGTATCCTATGACCTTGTAGACAAGAAAGAACACAAAGTCTGAAAAACCATAAAAAAATCGGTGTGGCAATACGGAGATTATCCATAAAATGGGATAGGTCAAAATAAAAACCAGTAGTTGCATGCCTTCTTTTATACTGGGCAAATATAGCTATATTTGAAAGCATAAATAATGAATTTATATGTACAACCTGGACATCGCCACCATAGCCGTTATTGCGGCGAACATTATGGTTTCCCTAAAGGGCTTCAATGATTCGTATTTCTTCGACCGATATAAATTCAGCATCGGGGCCATAAAAAGTGGTCAAAAGGAACGTATGGTGACCTCCGGCTTTTTGCATGTGGACATTGCACATCTTTTTTTCAATATGTTCACCATGTATTTTTTTGCCGATGTGGTTATAAGTTGGTTCGGTCAGGGCAAATTCATAGTAATTTACTTCATAAGTCTGTTGGCCGGAAGCCTTTTGGCCTTGTTCTTCCATAAGGACGAACCATATTACAGTGCCGTTGGAGCCAGTGGTGCCGTAACGGGAATACTTTACTCGGCTATATTGCTGCAACCAAACGATAGTCTTTACCTTATGTTCATTCCCATACCTATTCCGGCGTATGTGTTGGGCATTGGGTATTTGTTGTATTCCATCTATGGTATGAAAAGCAGATTGGGCAATATTGGCCATACGGCTCACTTTGGCGGTGCGGTAGGTGGTTATGCAACCACACTTCTATTTATGCCAAGTCTTTTGGGAACGGATACACTTATGGTCATCCTATTGGCGATTCCAATCATACTTCTTTTTGTATTGGCAAAAATGGGAAAACTCAATTAGGTAATACTATTCTTACAAATTTATACTCATTATAGTTTTTTTCTTGCATTTTATCGAAAATGAGTAGGAAATCATAAGGAAAAAGGTGTCAGCTCGTTGTTAAGGGACTGAATAAAAACCAAATCTTTTACCAATGATAAGAAAAGTTTACTTTTTAATCGCTTCCATGACAACTTTGATTTTCTCTTGCAGTGATGAAACAACTGTCTACGAAGATCCTAATAACAATGACAACCTACGACTGGAATCCAATGAAACACTTTTGGAAAATAGTGTTTTGTACGATAAATCCGGTGTATTGGATATATTGGATGAAAATACCATAACTGGCAAATATGCTTCCAGTGCCAAAGCCCAGCCCGCTGGCGATTACCCGTTAACCTTGGTAGCTCAAGTAGACGTTCCTTCCTTTCAAGGAGGGGAGAATCTAACCGCCTCCCATGTAGTTGTAGCAGGTGATTACGCCTATGTTTCCTATAATACGGTTGATGCCGGTTTTGTAGGGGCCGTTGATATCATCAATGTAAAAAACCCAAGAAATCCAAGGGTTACCTCAAGATTATATTATACAAATGCCGATATAAATGCCATAGATTATGACAATGGTTATGTGTATTTGGCAGGTGGAGTGGATTCCGAGCAATCGGTTACGGCTACAGCCAATTCCTTTGTGGCCAAAATCTACGCACCGGATGGTCGTTTTGATTTGGATGCAGGCATAACGTATGGATTTCAAGATGGCTACAATGCTACGGATATAGAAGTAATATCCGATAAGATTATCGTTACCAGTGGCCAAAATGGCTTTGTACGCGTTTATAATAAATCCGATTTATCCACGGTAGTGGAAGCGCCCTATTCAGATTTAAGGGCCCTAGCGGCAAACGAAACCAATATTGCTGTTTTGGACGCCAGTGCAGGGGTATCTATTTTGGATCAAAGTCTTAATACTATCAAGGACATTTCCATAGATTCCGATTTTGGCATAAACACCAAAAGAACTCTTGATTATTATGGAGAGAATATCATTGTTTCGGAAGGTTCTAAAGGGGCTGGAATATATAATGGAAGTACTGGTGACTTCGTTGAATATATACCTATACTATTAGACCCTGAAACCGTGGACGATGCAGATGTGGTGACCAACGCGGTAGCAACCAATGACAATGTACTATTAATGGCAAATGGTGGTGCCGGACTCAGTCTATCCGAGGACAAGGACAATGCTGATACCAGTATAGTGGGGATCATTCAATTGGAAGGATCCATAAACTTTGTGGCCTCCAAAGACGATTATATTTTTGCGGCATCGGGCTTGGAAGGTTTACAAATCATAAAATTGAACAGACCCGATGAAAGTTTGGTAGCTCGTTGTTCAAATTTAAGCGGATATTCCGGTAGTTCCAATCTTAATGTTCCAGTTAGTTCCAATGAGAGTTATAGGGGTTCCAAGCGCTTCTTTGATTTTGATGTTCGTGGTTCCCTGTTGCTTTGCGGTTCTTGGACGGTTAGGAACGAGGTAACTGTCCACGAGAATGCGCTATTTGAAATGAACGGGAATTTTGCCGTGGCCAGAAACTCTAGAAGAGGTGACGTAACAGTGAAATCAGGTGCTACCTTGAGGATAGAAGGAAACCTTACCATTTATGGGGATTTGAACTTGGAAGATGGAGCATCTATCGAATTCATCGGTGAAAATAACGCAGTGAACATCTTTGGTTCCGTAAACAGAACTGGTGAAACAACCGTAACCGGCACGTTTTTGGATGTCAAGGACAAGTTTTAAAAACAAAACCAGAAAATAAAAAAAGGCCAAACATCATTGTTTGGCCTTTCTTATTTGTATAAAAAATTCTTTAGTTCAGTAGTTCAGCCACCTTTTGTTCCAAAGCGGGACCTCTTAAATTTTTCGCCACAATGACCCCATTTTCATCCAACAAAAACGCGGCAGGTATTGCGTCAACATTGTACATTTTGGCAATCTCATCGTCAAAATAGGCAATATTCGAGATATGGTTCCATTCCAATCCGTCGTCTTCAATGGCCTTTTTCCATGCATCGGCTGTTCTATCCAAAGAAACACCTACAATGTTCAATCCCTTATCATGGTATTTTTTGTAGACCGAAACGATATTTGGATTTTCGGCCCTACACGGTCTGCACCAAGCGGCCCAAAAATCTACCAAGGTTGCCTTTCCTAATAAATTTTTCAGTTCCAAGGTTTCCCCGTTTGGATTTGGCCCGGAAAAATTGGGTGCCGTGGCACCTATGGAAGTATTTTTTTCAGATTCCTCCGAAATTTTAAGTCGTTCCAACAAATCCATAATTCTTTGTCCGGGTTTGGACTCTTTGATTTCTGGGGTAAGGGCTTCATAGAGGTTTTGAGCTTCTGAGGAATCCAGTGTTTTTGTACTTATGGACCGCTCCAAAAGCAACGCTGAAATTAGGGCATTGGGATTTTCTTTTACGAACTTGGTTTCGAACCCCTGGTATTCTTCCGTCAGTTCCTGCATCTCATCACGCAGGGCAGCTATAGTTTCAGGCGAACCTCCGGAGGTAGTCGCACGTTGCAAATCCTCTTGTATCGATTTCGCTTGAAGCGATATTTTTCTGGATGCTTCCATGTAGTTGGAAAAAAAGTCGTTTTGCGGCGTTCCTCCAATGTCAGCGAAGCCAAGGCTATCGATGGAAGCTTCAAAATCAATTTCCCCATTTTCCAATATTACGGCAGTATATCCTTTGGCCTTGTCCACAAAAATATAATGAAGTTCCGGTTTATCGGATACTCCGGTAAATTCAAATTTACCTCGGGTAACCGTCGTGGTATCCACTTCTATGGGTTGATTTCCTTCACCAATCGTTTTTAGGAAAACCTGTGTCCCGTCTTCCAAATCTCCCCGTAGGGAGCCATTTATGGTGTAACCATCCTTTGATTGGGTACAACTGAACAATACAATTGCAACCAATAAAATCAATACTGAATTTCTCATATCCTATTTTTAATATAAAACAAAGGTAGTATTATCCCTTACGATATAAAAAGGCCCTTCAAAATTTATTGAAGGGCCTTTTTAAATTATTCGAAGTTTTGCCTTTAAAAGGTGTAGCGAACACCAAGCCCAATATCGAAATCAAAATTATCGGAGAAACCATCGTAACCAATTACGCCAATTTCCGGCCTAAAATCCAATGATAACAACAAGGGAATATCAAATTTATACTCCACGCCTATATCACCAGCTGCAAAAACGAAGAGTCCGCCTTCATCATCAAAGCCGGGGATATTGGGAAAGTCCACACTTCCCAAACCACCACCAACACCGTAGTACCAGTTGAATCCACCTTCAATAGGGCGCACCCACTGGTAGATACCGGCCAACTTAAAGGCATCGTAGTTTCTACTATCTCTCCAACCAAGATCAAACTCGGCCCTGTTGTATCTTCCTATCGATTTCTGATAGGATATTTCTGCACCAAAACCATCACTATCACCCAAACGTAGTCCAAGGGCATGATCGGCAATTTCCTGGGCGTTCACAGAAATTGTTCCCACTAAAAAGAAAAAGGATAAAAGTTTTAAGATTTTCATGTATTCTAAATTTTTGATTAATAAAACAAAAAGCAACATTCTTGTGCATGCTGCTCACACAATAAAACTTAATTTAGCGGTCAAAATTGTGCTACCTTGAATTTATTATTATCTCATTTAAAACAGGAATTACAGGGGGAACTTCAAATAGATGATCTGTACAAATCACTCTACGCCACGGATGCCTCCGTCTATCGTAAAATTCCATTGGCCGTAGCATTTCCCCGGTCCAAGGACGATATCAAAAAATTGATCAGGTTTGCCACGGAGCATAAAATTGGGCTTATTCCCAGAACCGCCGGCACATCGCTCGCCGGACAATGTGTAGGCGATGGCATTGTAGTGGACGTATCAAGGTATTTTACCGAAATTATTCATTTGGATAAGGCGAAAAAGCAGGTAACCGTGCAACCTGGGGTAATCCGTGACGAACTGAACCTTTATTTAAAACCGTTCGGTCTTTTTTTTGGCCCCAATACCTCCACCTCAAACCGATGTATGATAGGCGGGATGGTGGGCAATAATTCTTCGGGTACCACTTCCATACAATATGGGGTCACTCGGGACAAGATCGTATCTTTAAAAACCATACTTTCAGATGGGAGTGAAGCCGAATTCAAAGCGTATACCACTGCTGAAATAGCACAATTGGAAACCTTGAATACTCTTGAATCTTTTATTTATAAAAATATATCCAAAGAGCTGTTTAATAGTGAAATAAAAAATGAAATTATTCAGGAATTTCCCAAGCCTTCCATCCATAGAAGAAACACGGGATACGCGGTTGATGAACTTTTGAAATCGGAAATATACGGTGGAAAAAAACCAACGCTGAACCTAGGGGAATTACTTTGCGGCAGCGAGGGTACTTTGGCATTCACTACGGAAATTACCCTGCAATTGGATGATTTGCCTCCCAAGTTATCCGCCATGGTGGTAACCCACTACCATACTTTGGAGGATTGTCTTATGGACGTTGTGCCAGTAATGGGACACTCACTACAACTCTGTGAGATGATGGACAAAGTGATTTTGGATTGTACCAAAAACAACAGGTCACAATTGGCCAATAGATTCTTTGTAGAGGGAGATCCGGCCGCTTTGTTGATGTTGCAGGTAAGCGCGGATGATGAGAAGGCCATGGACATTGAGGTGAAACGTTTAATGGCAACCATTGAAAAATCGGGCTTAAGTTACGCCAATCCTCTGTTGTTTGGGGAGAATATCAACAAAGCCATAGAACTTCGCAAAGCCGGTTTGGGTCTTTTGGGGAATATTGTGGGAGATATGAAGGCGGTAGCCTGTATTGAGGACACTGCAGTTGCCGTAGAGGATTTGAAGGATTTTATTGGAGAATTCACCCAAATTATGAAGGGATACGGCCAAAATGCCGTGTATTACGCCCATGCTGGAGCGGGGGAATTGCACTTAAGACCGATTCTTAACTTGAAAAAGTCGCCCGATGTATCCCTTTTTAGGGCAATCACGACCGATGTTGCCAAACTCACAAAGAAATACAAGGGATCCTTCAGCGGGGAACATGGTGATGGCATTGTGCGCGCGGAATTTTTACCCTTAATGATCGGGGAGAAGAATTATGAACTGCTCAAACGCATCAAATCCTATTTTGACCCGCATAACATTTTCAACCCGGGGAAGATTGTGGATGCCTTTCCTATGGATGAATCCTTTCGGTATGAGATTGACAGGCCAGAACCGGAAATCAAGACCTTGATGGATTTTTCGGATAGTGAGGGCATATTAAAAGCGGCCGAAAAATGCAATGGTAGCGGGGATTGTAGAAAAACACATGTAATGAATGGTGCCATGTGCCCAAGTTATCATGTTACAAAAAACGAAAAGGACACGACAAGGGGGAGGGCCAACGCCCTGCGTGAATTTTTAACGAACCCTAAAAAAGCAAACGCTTTTGACAGCAAAGAGCTCAAAGAAGTGTTCGATTTGTGCCTAAGTTGTAAGGCCTGTGCCAGCGAGTGCCCCAGCAATGTAGACGTCGCTACCTTAAAAGCGGAGTTTTTGTATCAGTATCAAGAAACGAACGGATACCCTTTACGTGGAAAACTGTTTGCCTATAATACCCGTTTCAATCAATTGGGCAGTAAGGTTCCCGGATTGACCAATGCAGTATATAATTCAAAATTTTTGGGTGGAATCCTTAAAAAAGTATCAGGGGTTGCCCAGGAAAGACAGTTGCCAAAAGTGTATAGTTTTAATTTCGATAAATACCTTCAAAATATTAATAATCAAAAAGATATAAAAAAATCGAAAGTTGTTCTATATATTGATGAATTCACGAATTATCTGGATATTGAAGTCGGGAAGGACGCCATTTCACTATTGGTCGGTTTAGGATATGAGGTGGAACTCTTTTATGCAGAAAGTGGCCGGACCTTCCTATCCAAGGGTTTTTTGAAACAGGCCAAAAAATTGGCGGAAAAGAATTCCGAAAAGTTGTTTTACTTTGCTTCGCAAGGATGGCCCGTGCTTGGTTTGGAACCGTCGGCTATTTTGTCGTTTAGGGATGAGTACAAACGTCTCAGCAAAAATCAGGAAGTATCGGAAAGCATTGCAAACAATTGTTTTTTAATAGAGGAATTTTTGGCCAAGGAGATTCAAGAAGGAAACTTAGATGCATCTATGTTTACAAAGGATTCCGCCGATGTCAAAATCCATAACCATTGTCATCAAAAGGCGTTGAGCAATCAAAAAGTGACTTTTGACATCCTCAATCTGCCAAAAAATTACAAGGTTACCATAATACCTTCTGGTTGCTGTGGTTTGGCAGGTTCCTTTGGTTACGCGGAGGAGCATTACGAGACCAGTATGAAAGTAGGTGGATTGAAACTTTTCCCTGCCGTGAAGAATTCGGCACCGGACACCATTATCGCGGCGAACGGTACCAGTTGCAGGCATCAAATATTCGATGGTACAAAAAGAATGGCCCAACACCCTGTAAGCATACTGGCGAAGGCCCTAAAATAATCAGGCCTGTGGTGGGGAAATCTTTTTTTGCGCTTCCTTTAGTTCAATGGAAGCAATAAGTTGATCGAGGTTCATCTCTTTTAAAGCTTCGTCCATAAAAAAAGGCGACAACTTATCGTTTTTGTAATGGTACATTTTCCAGCGCTTTAAAGAGTATTCCAAGGCAGTAAGGTTTTCTACCCAATCCCCGGAGTTTAGATAAGTGACCCTGCCCCCACGTTTTTCAATATGTTCCTTTTTGGGTTTATGGATATGACCGCAGATGACATAATCGTATCGGTTTTGTATGGCTACGTCGATTATGGTCTCCTCAAAATTGGAAATATACCTTTCGGATTTTTTTTCGTCCTTTTTGATTTTTTTAGACAGGGAGTACTTTTCCTTACGAAGTCTTTTTAGAAACCAGTTGTTCAATTTGTTGACAGTAATCAAAAAACCGAAACCAAGGCTACCAAATTGGGCCACCCATCTGCCATTTATCCAGGGGATATCAAAAACATCGCCATGAAAAAACCACATTTTCTTTCCATGTAAGGTCAAAACCAATTTACGCGAAAATTGAATGTTTCCCAAGGAAATATTAGCCAAGGTTTTGGGTGCCTCATCGTGGTTTCCCATGATATAGTGTACTTCAGTGCCCTTTGAGGCCATGGAAACGATTTTTTTGATGACGTTTAAATGGGAAGTGGGAAAATAACTTTTCTTAAACTGCCAAATGTCCACAATATCACCATTAAGAATGAGGATTTTAGGCTGAATACTGCATAAGTACGCCAGAAGTTCATCCGCGTACGTGTCATACGTGCCTAAATGGACATCGGAAATAACGGCAATTTCCAATTTTCTTTTTTTCACAAACTAAAACTTAGCGCTAACATCAAATAGTTAACTATTTCCTTTTAATAAGGTATTATGTCTCTATAAGAAAACCCTCTATGTGGGTTCATCCCTAAAATTTCCACAAAATTAAACCTAATGGTATATGCAACGGTTAACTGCCATATCATCAATTGATAAGGATACCGTTAAATTATCATTACCGTCCAATTGAATAGGTTAATTTAAGTTTAAGGGAACGGTAAAATTTTCCATAAGGCTTTTAAAGTTTACATTTGTAGGTATCTATTATTAAAAACGATTATGGCGGGTAATTCCTTTGGAAATATATTTAGGGTAACGACTTTTGGCGAATCGCATGGCAGGGCCATCGGCGGGGTTTTGGATGGGTGTCCGGCAGGCATCCCAATAGATATGGAATTAATACAAAAAGACTTGGACAGGCGTAAACCGGGACAGTCCGCCATAGTTACGCAACGCAAGGAACCGGACGAAGTTGAGATTTACTCCGGGGTTTTCGAAGGAAGGACAACGGGTACTCCCATAGGTTTCGCCATTCATAATACCAACCAGAAATCTCAGGACTATGGCCATATCAAGGATTCTTACAGGCCCTCACATGCAGACTATGTCTACGATCAGAAGTATGGGTTTAGGGATTACAGGGGCGGTGGTAGGAGTTCTGCCCGTGAAACCGCCAGTAGGGTGGTAGCCGGGGCCATTGCCAAACAGTTTTTAAAGGGAATCGAAATCAACGCCTTTGTATCACAAGTAGGGGAGTTAAGGATGGAAAAGAGTTATGTGGGGTTGGATTTACATGCTGCAGAAGATAATATGGTTAGATGTCCTGATCAAGAAATGGCCTCAAAAATGGAGGATTATATAAAAAAGATAAAAAAAGAGGGGGATACCATAGGCGGGGTAATTACCTGTGTGGCCAAGAATGTACCGGTTGGCTTGGGAGAGCCTGTTTTTGATAAACTTCATGCAGAAATGGGAAAGGCCATGTTATCCATAAATGCTGTAAAAGGTTTTGAATATGGGAGTGGGTTTGAAGGGGTAACCATGAAAGGTAGCGAGCACAATGACCCCTTTAACACTGATGGTTCTACGAAGTCCAACCATAGTGGGGGCGTCCAAGGAGGCATCAGTAATGGTATGGACATCTATTTTAATGTTGCCTTTAAGCCTGTTGCCACGGTCATACAGGGGTACGAGACCATTGACAAGGATGGAAATATAGTGAAAACTCAGGGGAAAGGAAGGCACGATCCCTGCGTAGTACCCAGGGCCGTTCCTATTGTTGAAGCCATGACCGCATTGGTCTTGGCGGATTATATGCTACTTTCCAGAACAAATAAAATTTAATCTTTAGGGGTATAGCGTGTCTGCTTTCTATTTGGTATCTTGAGCCAAAAGAATAACAAATGCGTAAACTGGAATTGCACTGGCAAATATTGATAGGAATGCTCTTGGGCATTCTTTTTGGTTTCTTGATGACCCAAGTAACTTGGGGAAAGGATTTTGTTGGGGATTGGATACAGCCCTTTGGCACAATCTTCGTGAAACTTTTAAAATTAATAGCGATACCCCTTATCCTAGCCTCCTTGATCAAAGGCATTTCCGATTTAAAGGATATTTCCAAATTTCGAAACATTGGTGTACGCACCATTATTATATACATAGCAACAACAGTTGTTGCCATTACTATTGGCTTGGTTTTGGTAAACATTATAAAACCTGGGGAGGGAATATCCGAAGAAACCATTACCAAATTGACGGACACCTATGCGAGCGATAGTGGTGTCACTTCCAAAATGGAAGAGGCCTCCAGGCAAAAGGGTGCCGGACCTTTAAAATTTTTAGAGGATATGGTTCCAGATAACGCCCTTGCCGCCATGACTGACAACAGCTTGATGCTACAGGTTATCTTCTTTGCCATATTTTTAGGTATTTCCATGCTGTTAATCGGTGAAAAGGATGCCAAGCCTCTCAAAAAGTTTTTTGACTCCCTAAACGATGTCGTTCTTAAAATGGTGGACTTGATCATGCTTTCCGCGCCGTACGCCGTATTTGCCTTATTGGCAGGGGTAGTTGTTTCCTCCAGTAATCCGGAACTGCTGTTGGCCTTGTTGAAATATGCCGGTGTCGTGGTATTGGGACTCGCCTTGATGATTGTATTCTATTCCATAGTGGTATCTACCTTTACGAGATACAACCCCTTGACCTTTTTAAGTAAAATGAGTCCGGCACAACTGTTGGCATTTTCTACAAGTTCCAGTGCCGCTACCTTACCCGTGACCATGGAAAGGGTGGAGGAACATATTGGTGTGGATAAGGAAGTTTCCAGTTTCGTATTGCCGGTTGGTGCAACCATAAATATGGATGGTACCAGTTTATACCAGGGCGTAGCAGCTGTATTTATTGCCCAGGCCTTGGCCTTTGACCTTACCTTGGCGAATCAGTTGACTATTGTTTTAACGGCTTTGCTAGCTTCCATAGGCTCCGCAGCGGTACCGGGGGCAGGAATGGTGATGTTGGTCATTGTTTTGGAGTCAATAGGCTTTCCACAGGATAAATTGGCAATCGGTTTGGCCTTGATTTTTGCGGTGGATAGGCCCTTGGATATGTGCAGGACCGTCGTAAACGTTACAGGCGATGCTACCGTGGCAATGATGGTTGCTAAATCCGTTGGAAAACTCGGAAAACCAAAAGTGAAGAATTGGGACGATAATTACGATAAGGTGAAATAAGGAGGGGAGTTCAAGTTCAAGCAACAAGTTTCATGTTTCAAGTTCAAGATGAATAAGGTTAAGAGGGGCCAGTTATCAATGAACAGTGGTCAGTAAGTAATTAACAAACTAAGAGCAACGCTTGCCCTAGGCCAGCCTGACCGTAGAAAGGCGTAAACGAAGGGAGCAACCATCAATCAACAGTAGGCGCAAATGAACGAACAACCACTATTGGAAAAGCTCGTTAAAGAGTATCCATACGTATTCGAAATTGATGGAAACCTTGACCGGTTGATAAAGAGCATTGAACTCCTAAGCTATGTGAATCCCTTGAACATTGAAAAGGAAAAGCACGCTTTTTTTGCTTCAAAATATACCCAAAATCCTGAGTTTCGCTATCCCAAATTAAAGTTCGACCCTTATAAATTGCACCGCTTGTTCTTTTCACAACGTTTGGAACGTATTAAGGACGAGAAATTGAGAACGGCCTATCAGGAGATTATCTATTACTATTCAAACATGGTACAATGCATCCAAACCATTGGCCATAAGAACAGATTTCATTACAACTCGCTCCGGGTGTACGGTTCCCCTACGGAAAAGGACGTTGAGAATGCCAAATATATATTACATTTTACGGATGAGGCCCATGGGCCCGAGATGGAAAAGATATATACCCCTACCGATGCGAAAGAGTATTTTGAGGAATTTGCAAGTAGGTATGACTTCCCCCTGAAAATAAAATATTCCACCAGCATTGCCGCCGATGCCATGGTAAGCAATGCCACCAAGACATTGTTGATTAAGAAAAACACCAAATTCAGCAAAAATCAGCTACTGACCTTGGCCAATCATGAAATTGGCGTACACATGGTGACCACCTTCAATGCACAGAGCCAACCCCTTAAAATATTTTCCAATGGATTTCCCAAAAACGTGGAGACACAGGAAGGACTTGCCGTTTTCAGTGAGTATATGAGCGGGGCCTTGACGCTAAGGCGCTTGAAGGAATTGGCGCATAGGGTGTTGGCTTCCGATAGTTTGATTAAGGGATACACTTTTGCCGATACCTTTGATATGATTCATTCCCAATATAAACTGGACCGGGATGCGGCGTTTTCCATTACGCTGAGGGCCCATAGGGGAGGAGGATTTACTAAGGACCGATTGTACCTAAGCGGACTACGCAAGATATATAAGCGATATCAGCAACAAAAATCCATGGACATATTGTTATCCGGTAAGGTTTCCTTGGATTGGGAAGAACTGATTGAACATTCCTTAAAGATAGGTTTAGCCGTTCCTAATAGCTATGACAATTTTGCCTTTCAAACAAATAAGAATGAAAATAAAACCTTGGATTTTATATTGAACAATCTTAAATGATGGGCACTAAACCGTAAAGGATTAACCGCAGCTCAGTTTAAATATCTAATCGAGAATTGATTTATTTAAAGGAGCGATATCGGGCCATTGTAAACATATAGATGCCATAACAGGCAAGTCCAGCCGCAACAATGCCCATCAACCATGGTCCAGAAGAATTTTGCTGTAAAAAAGAAAAAGCACTTTCCGTTCCCTTCATTCCACTAGGACCATTACCTGCCGAAAAGCCAGCTGTTATAAAGAAATAAGCTATGATACCAACTAAAATACCTCGTGCCGTAAGTCCGGCGTAGCCCATATTTTTGATGAATTTTCTTTTAGTCGTTTCCGATATGGCTTTTAGATTGAATTTTGAAATAAAAGTTCCCTTGTAAGCCTTTACAAACTGATACACACTTTTTCCTGCCAAACAAAGGCCTACTATAAGAAAAAAGGACTGCTGATATTCCGGTGGTATCAAGGAAGATTTACTTCCCCAATTATTTCCGGTTTGTGAGAATGCGTTTATCAAAGATAAAAATCCAAGCCCCATGTAAATTAGTCCGCTAATGAAGAAACTTATGCGTTTAATAGTGCCTTTTCCATCATCCCCTATGTTTTCAGGGTCTTGGATACTTTGAATAAAACGCCACAACGCATAGCAACAAAGCCCTAGTCCAAGTGCCACTAAAACAAATTTCCCAAAAGGTTGCTTTTCCAAAAATTCAATGACCTCTAATTTACCCGCTTTTTGACCACCAAGATTAAAGGCTGCCAAAAAGGCCAATACACCCGTAATCAAATAAACTATTCCTTTTGCAACAAAACCTGCGCGTGCCGTCTTTATAATTTTATCATCCATGTTTACAAGTTTCCACATTTCTTTTTAGAAAAAGTAATCTGTAAGCTATGGTTGTTAATCCAATCGAACTAACTAGAGAAATTTGGCGCTTATTTCTGGGGTGGGAACCATGCACTCATCCTTTTTACCGAACCAAGAATACCGATTTCGAGCTATTAAATCGTATACGATATTTCGTATCGAACTGGGAATCAATCCAAGTATTTTTGAAAGGGTACGATAACCTTTTAAACCTTTGCCAATTTCCAACGCTGCATCAGATTTTATATAGTAGGCCACACCGGGCTCTATCAAAACCACTGAATCTATTCGCTGCGTATCGATTTTTCTTTCCGAAAGTAGTTTTTGGGCAATATCACTTTGCAGGGAAGCATAGCGAAACAGGTCTTCTTTGTCCCTTTTAATTACAAATTGGACAAAGCCATTGCAAACATTGCAAACGCCGTCGAAAAGTATTATTTTTTTTGGTTCTTTCACACTATAAAGATAGCCAATGCATTCCGCTTACTACAAGCTATTTAGGAAAGTTCCCAAATCGGTCTCCTTGTCCAGGCCCAGTTTCTTTTTGAGGCGATATTTGGATTTCAGTATACTATCGGGTAAAACGTTCAAGGTCGCGGCAATTTCCTTCGTGGTGAGGTTCATGCGAAGAAAGGCGGCCAGGCGGATTTCCTTTTCGGAAATATCCGGATAAATGGTCTTTAGTTTTTGGTCGAAGTCGTTATGGACATCGGCAAAATAGCTTTTGAAGACCTCCCAATCCTTATCCGAAGCATTTTCCTTCTTCAACAACATAACGATGCGTCTAAACTCCATTTTGAACTTTTCCGGGGAGTTTTTAATGTTTTCCAAGTTTTCCATAAGTTCCTGGATAAAGGTGTTCTTTTGGACCAAGTGCAGTGTCTGGCTGGCCAGTTCCTTTTGCTTGTGGGCAATTTCCTGTTGGTAGATAGCTTCTTGCTTTTCTCTTTCGATCTTGTTTTTCTTCATGCGCTGCCTGAATCCAAAAAATAAAAGACCGGAGACCGCTAAAAAAGTGAACATACCACCTGCATATAATCCCTTTCTTAGATTCCCAATTTCTACTGTTTGGTTTAGATTCTTGATTTCTTCTTGTTGCAGGGCAATTTCAGATTCCCGTTTTTCTAATTCAAAAAGGGTCCGCATCTCTTCAATCTGCTGGGATTTCGTAATGGAAAAGATACTGTCCTTTAACTCGTTATAGTCTTCGAGATCTTCAATGGATTCCTGATATTTTTTTAGGGCCTTTAGTGATTTGGCGCGGTTTAAGTATGCACTTGCTGCTTCGGCCAAAGAGCCAATACTATCGGAAATTGCAATAGACTTATCAAAATAGGTCTTTGCTATTTCAGGTTTTTGAACATTGTTATAATATGCTCCTAAATTGATATAGATTTCATTTAGTTCAGTAGGATTTTCCATGTTAGAGCAAATAACAAGGGCTTGCTTATAGTATGACAAAGCCTCACTATCCAAATTTAATTGTTCATATGCCTTTCCAAGAATATTGTAAGCTCCTGCCTCTGTCAGCTGAAACTGATTCGCTTTTGCTATTTCAATGCAACGTTTTAAATAGGTTATAGCATCCTCAGGCATTTTTTGTAACACCAGGTTTTCCCCTATTAATTTTAAGACATCACTTTCCCAAAGCAAATCTTTAAACTCACTGTATACGCCAAGGGCTAGCTTGAAGTATTCCAGACTTGAAATTAAATTTCCCAATTTCATTTCAGTTTGGCCCAATGCGTTGTAGGCATCGGCAACAAAAAGTGAATCCTTTGCTCTAGTCTTGTATAATTCCAAGGCTAGTAATTGGTTCTTTAAAGCAAGATTATATTGACCTTCCCTTACATTAATATCGCCCAAGGCATGATAGGTTGACCCAATGTATTTAAAGTCGGTTTCATTGGCATTTTCAACGGTATCCTTATTCCTGAAAATTTTAATATTGGTATACAAATACTCTTTGGCCTTCTTAAAATCATTTCTTTTATTGTACAAGACAGCTAATCCCATGTTGACCGTAAGAATGCCTCTTATATTTTGTAATCTTTCAGCGATATCCAATGCTGCTTTTTTATAATAAAGAGATGAATCGAGTTGGTCTTTGTTCAAAAAATAAAAACTAAGATTATTATAGGCCTGCCCTAAGCCTTTACTATCATTTAGGTGTTCTGAAATTTTGACGGACTCCTGTGCATATATATAAGCTTCTTCAGGATTTGTAAAGCTTAAGTTTTGAAAGATGAGGGAACCCAAATAAATCTTGGTTGTATCAATTGGTTGTTTCTTATAAACAGTAATCAAACTGTCCACATTCTTGTATTCTTGGGCGTCCAGCATCTGGGTAATCATAAGACCTATGGATACAATTATGGTTAGCAGAGTTCTCATAAGGCATTTAAAAATTGGTTTAAATCGGTCTCCTTTTCCAATCCCAGCTTCTTTTTGAGTCGGTATTTAGATTTAAGGATACTGTCCGGTAAAACATTGAGGGTTGCCGCAATTTCCTTGGTGGTAAGGTTCATACGAAGGAAGGCCGCCAAGCGGATTTCCTTCTCGGAAATATCCGGATAAATGGTCTTGAGTTTTTGGTCGAAATCGTTGTGGACATCGGCAAAATAGCTTTTGAAGACCTCCCAGTCCTTGTCCGAAGCATTTTCCTTTTTAAGTAGCATGACGATACGCCTAAACTCCACCTTGAATTTCTCCGGGGAGTTTTTAATGTTCTCCAGATTTTCCATGAGTTCTTGGATAAAGGTGTTCTTTTGTACCAAATGAAGGGTCTGGCTGGCCAGTTCCTTTTGCTTGTGCTCAATTTCCTGTTGGTAGATGGCCTCTTGCTTTTCTCTGGCGATACGGTTTTTCTTCATACGTTGCCGGAATCCGAAGAACAACAAACCTGAAACGGTCACAAAAGTGAACATGCCCCCGGCATACAAGCCTTTGGTGAGCTGGTCCACCTTGGCCTTTTCGTTCAGGGTATTGATTTCCTCTTGTTGAAGGGCAATGGCAGCCTCTTTTTTTTCGGTTTCGTAGATGGTTTGGAGTTGTTCTATCTGCAATGATTTACGGGTATTGAAGATACTATCCTTTAGAACATTCATTTTTAGTAAATCTTCTAAGGCATTTTTTTCCATACCCCAAAGCGCATAGGATTTTGATCTAAATTCCAACGCATTTTTAAGCTCATTGGCTTGGCCTAAAGAGTCTGACCAAGAAATCGCCCTGTTAAGATAAAATAAAGCAGAATCCTTATTGTTAAGAAGGGCATGGGTATAGCCCACATGATATTCATGGACAATTCTGTTGGCCATACTTTCATCATGTTCAGTGTTTTCAGTCGATTTATAAAAATTATTCAGGGCCTCCTCAAGTTTTCCCTGATCCCGTAGTGCAATGGCCAAGTTGCCTAAAGATAAAGATCTAGATTCCTTAAAACCGTAATCTTCGCAAATGGTAAGTCCTTTTTTATAACTTTCAATAGCATTGTCATACTGTTTCAGTGCCAAGTACACATTCCCAATATCTGACCAAACATAGGATTGAAAAAGGTAATCATCTACTTTTTCATAAATATCATTGGCTTTATGTAAATAAGAAAGTGCGTCTTCAAAATCCTTTTCCTGATAATTGAGTTTGGCGATATTTCTATAAACATCACCTTGACGAAAAATATCCCTCGGTATAGTATCAAGTACATTCAATGCCGCCTTAAAACCTATCATGGCGTTTACGTAATCTCCTTGTTCGTAAAAATGGTAGGCCCTGTTATTGAGCGTAACGCCATAATTGAGATAATCCTTTTCTGCAAGGTTCATTTTTGCGACAGTATCCATAAGCATTATAGCTTTTAGATAATTGCCATTTTGTCCTTCTATAACACTTATATTGGCCATGGCACTGGCCAAATTTCTATCGGAGCCAAAATCTTTGGAGTACCTAATGGCTTGTTGATAGTTCAGCATGGCACTGTCCATTATTTGCAATGCTCCATAAGCATTTGCCTTAAGAAAATGTCCGTCAGAAAGTCCAATTCCATAATTATTATTTTTACTAATACTTAATATTAAATTGGCAAGAGCAATGGATTCCCTTGAGTCATTATACATTTGATATTCTACCATTTGAGCCAATATATCCACACTATCCTTATAATTTTTACTTAGACTTAGTAATTCACCTAGGCTATCCAATTTCACAGAAGGATGTTGCGGAAACACTTGTGAACTAAGCAATATCAAGAAAAACAGTAATTTTTTAGTGCATTTCATAGTATGTCAGAGATATATCGGTTAGAAATTACAAGTTAAAACTTAAATACTTCAAAATCAGTCTTGTCCATACCTTGTCTATGAATTTGAAGTCAAAATAAAATTATAAATATGTTTAAAATATTGATTATCAAATATTTAAATAAATAATATCCATTTCTATTTTTATTATGTCCATACCCAATTTATGCCAATATGTCTTAACCTGTCCATACTTTGTCCATGGACAAAATTAGGTAAGCTATTGATTGAAAGATAGTTTTGAGGTGTTGAATCCTTAAAACCTAAAAATTATGAAAACAATCTTAAAACAATTTCGAATTCCTTCCATTCTTTTATTATTAACAGTGGGACTTTTATTTTCACAGTCTTGTAGTAAAGATGAAAGTGTAACAGATCCCATAGAGAACGGGTCTAATAATGGTGAAAATCCCGATGGAGGGAATAGTGGTAATGAAAACAGCAATCAAGAGGATATAAATACAGTAATTACCAATTTAAACTATGATCCAAATTCCCTTCTTAATGTCCAAGAAACCGGCGGTGCGGCTTCAGAACGGACAATTACCAATGAAACTAGTAATAGTTCCAGTTGGGTACAGGGTGAGAAAACCATCTGTAGTCTAAAAGACTTCGATTTGGAAACCAATTTTGACGATGTTGCCATAATGAGGCCTACCAACGGAATTGTATTTCCTGGCGCTTTGGTCATTGGAGATGAAGGTATGTTGGATGGTGCTCCGAATCCTTTAACATTGGATAGAAGTCCCATGACATTAAGATTAGACTTGCCCGGTATCGGGGAACAAGGCACCATTGTTGTGGACCAGCCAAATAATGCTAGCTTTGGCACCGGCCTTGATAATGCATTGGAATGGTGGAATGCCAATGCTTACCAAGATGGCTACGTAAACGCAGCAAATTCGTCATATCAGGCCACCACTTCTTACGCATCAAAGCAATTTAGTTTAGATGTTGGATTAAACTTGGAATGGGCCACAGGCTCTCTGGCTTCACAATTTAATTTTGAGACCAATACAGAGAGAAAAGTAGCGGCTATAGTGTTTCGTCAGGTGTTCTATACCGTCACAATGAATACACCGGCTACTCCAGCCGCTGTTTTTGCTCCATCAGTTACTAAAGAACAGGCGGAAGCTGCATTTGGTTCTGATACTCCACCTGCTTACGTAAGTTCTGTTTCCTATGGCCGTTTACTTATGGTCCGTATGGAGTCTACAATACAAGATACCTCTATTGAATTGGACGCTGTTTTGGAGTATGCTGGAGGCAAACGAAATGCAGGTTCCTTGGAGTTAGAGTCTAAATATGACGAAGTCCTAAAAAATTCCAGTATTACTGTGGTTACGATAGGCGGCAATGCGGAAGCAGCCTCCGAAGCTATTAGCCTGGCCAACATTGATTCTGGTTTTGGGGCCCTTAATAGTGTATTAACAGGAGAGAATGCTATATATACTCGCAACAATCCAGGCGTACCCATTGCCTATACCATTAGGTATTTAAAAGATAACTCGTTGGCAAAAATGGGTTACACGACAGACTATAGCGTAGAAACCTGTGATAAGACTAGCTATGACCATGAAAACGTGGATGTGGATAATAATTCCATATTTGATGTTCGTTTTCGATTCATTTATAAGCGAGAAGGCACCAATAATTCAGTTACAGGAGGTTATATCACCGTAAATAACGGTAAGCGAGAAGTCCAAAGTCCACCAAATGGCGCACATGATGTAGAGGTAGAATTTCAATTTCAAGATGCCTTTGTTTGGCGGGCCTTGGGCGACCCCATCTCTTATAATTATATCTCAAGTCAAAAATGTTTTGAAATCACAAATGATTTTTTACTTAGGGTTTTCCGAAATTCAAGGACATGTAATTAAGTGAAGCAGCAGTCGGCATCTAAAGTTGTAGATTCAACAACTTGGTGTCGGCTGTTTTGTTTCTTATGTAAACAGCATTAATCCCATTGTTGTACTGGTGTACTTAGCCCTTGATAGATACAAACACGATCCAGCACATTAGTACTCGAGAATTCGTTGATATCACCTGCTCCAAAAAGATGTGTACCCGCTGCATTCCCTTGGCTATCATAAGAAACCCCGTTTTGGGAATAGATACCTAAAAACCCTCTACTGGTAGTGGTGGATTGTCGTGCTCCTTTCAAAACAAAATACCGTTGGCCTTGATTGTGAATCGGCAATGTGTTTCCTAAATTCGCATAACCCTCCGTGACAATACCATCAGATACCTTTACTTGGTTTTCTGCCAAGGAATCAGCCTGAGCGAGATATTTAAAAGCAAACACATAACTATTTTCTGGTATACTGGAGAGATCGTTGGATACGGTAAAACCAGCGTAGGTTTCAAACAGTTCTGAGTTTGAGCCTTGGCTATACAGGAGATCCGTGGTGCCCGATTTACTGATGCTGTTCAGCTGTGTGGTTAGTTCTTCATATTCCTGTTCGGTGATAAGTACCCAATTCCCAGAGTTTTCTGCTTGATATACCGCTTTTGAATCGCTAAGCCAATACTCGATATCGTCAATATTTCGAATGCCGATTTGTAAATCCCAGGCTTCACTTTCGCTACCATTTGATGCCACTACAATTCCCGTTATTGCTGTTCTCCGTTCGTAATCAAAGGCTAACGAACTACTAACGCTTAAAACGCCAGTTGCTGAATTAATTTCAACAGCGTTATCAACAGATATTGAACTCAAGGTATAGGTTAACGTACCTGGCAATTTTGAAGCTACCGTTGCTACCGCACTCCCTGAAACGGGATTTTCATCAACTTCAGCCCGTATACTAAGTTCCTCAATTGTTATTGGGGTGACAACGGCATCGTCGCTACCGCAGGAATTAAGCCAGTTGAGAAAAGCTATGCAGCAGATTACATATCCTATTCGTTTCATAACCTAGTTCTTTTTACGTTCTACCAATTCCAACTGGTCAACACTGACATTGGTCGTAAACATACCATAATTGACGACCGCTTTGCCTTTCTCCAGCTTATCAATGCTTCCTACGGCCTTACCATCGGTCATGCGAACGCAATCATCGATTTTAAAAACGGGTCTTGGGGTGTTCTTTTCTTTTTGAACATCCTTTTTCTTTGCTACTTGCTTTTTCTCTCGGATAACCTTAACCTCTTTCTGTACTTCTTGGGCCACTTTCGCCTTTTTGGAGCGTTCCGCCTTTGCTTGATTGGCCGTTTTTTTCTTACGCTTGCTATTCTCCGTTTCTACCAGACGCAACAACTCGGATACCAATGGCCTCTTCTTATTATCCTGAAAATACTTGTCCGCCGCAACATTCACCTTGTTTCCAAGCTGAATCATTCGCTGATCGTGGTCGTAAAGCTCTTGATAGTTTTCCAGTTTGGACTTTACCTTGGCATTCAATTTTTCCAATCTGGCTGCTTCTTCCCTTGCTTTGGTTTCTTCTTCTTGTAATCGAGACCCGGTTTGTGCCATTTTACTGCGCTCTTTCTGCAGTTTGGCTATCGTTGCATCAAAACGGACTTTTCCGCGCTCTATCTTCTTCTTGGCCTTGTTGATCAAGGAGTAGGGGATACCGTTCTTTTGTGCTACCTCAAAGGTAAAAGAACTACCTGCCTGTCCTAACACAAGCTGAAAGGTAGGTTCCAAGGTTCTGCCATCGAACAGCATATTGGCATTGCTCATGTGCGGCAGTTCGTTAGCTAAGGCTTTTAAATTCGCATAGTGGGTTGTTATGACACCATAAGACTCCCGTTCATAAAAGACTTCCAAAAATGCTTCTGCCAATGCACCACCCAGTTCTGGGTCACTTCCCGTTCCAAATTCATCTATCAAAAATAAAGTTCGGTTGTTACAACGCTTTAGAAATTGGTTCATGTTCTTTAAGCGGTAACTGTATGTACTTAAATGATTTTCAATAGATTGGTTGTCTCCAATATCCGTAAGTATCTTATCGAAAAAGCAGACCTCGCTACGTTCATGTACCGGGATGAGCATGCCACTTTGCAACATTACCTGCAGTAAACCTATGGTCTTTAGCGTGATACTTTTACCTCCAGCGTTGGGTCCAGAAATAACAATAACTCTATTTTCATCGTGCAGCTCTATCGTTTGCGGATAGGTCTTTTCGTTCTTTAGCTTATTGTTCAAAAACAAGAGCGGATGGTATGCATCTCGCAGATAGAGCCGGTTGCCGCTGTTTATTTTCGGCATTAAAGCATTGATATCTTGCGCGTGCTTTGCTTTTGCCGCAGTAACGTCTATCTGCCCCAAATAGTCCTGATAATCGCTTAAAAGCGCTCTAAACGGTCTTAGTTGATTGGTTAGTTGGTTTAAAATATGTTGTATCTCCTCCTTTTCTTCAAACTCTAAATTGTTCAACTCACGACTGTACCTTAACGCGGCCTCTGGCTCTATGTACACGATACTTCCTGTTTTGGAATTACCCATTACCGTCCCTTTGACCTTTCTTCGGTACATGGCCTTAACGGTAAGTACCCTACGATTTTCAACGACAGACTCTCGAATCTCATCCAAATAGTCCGATGTTTGATACGTAGCCAAGGCCGATCCGAAACTCTGGCTTATTTTACCGCGCACATGGTTCATCTGCCTTCGGATGCGCAATAGGTTTTCCGAGGCATTGTCCTTTACCTCGCCAAATCGGTCTATGACATTATTGACAAGATCGGGGATTTCTTTATTGGGTTCCAATTCAAGGGCAAGATCATGCAATAGGGGATAGTACTCCTGAAATTTTTTGAAAAATTTTTGATGGGCGAGAACGGTGTCACAAATACTTGCGATGCGTTTGAACCCCTGCAGTTCAAAGGTGGTGTTTTCAATTTTCAGAAGACGAAGTTCGCCGTTTATGCTGTCAAAGCCATGGTTTGGAATGCTGTTTTCGCTTATTAGGGATGAAAGATACTCGGAGGTCATCCCCAAGGAGTGCTCCATCTGCCCAGCATCACTAATTGGCGTTATTTCCAACGCCCATTCCTTTCCTATAGCGGTATTGCATCGGGCGGATACCTGTTGCAAAACTTTGGGAAACTCAAGGTCCTGTAAAGTTTTTGGATGAATATTGGCCATATGTCAAATTAGCTGGCGGTAAAGGTAGCTATTGGTCCCGATATAGAAAAAGCCGTCAATGGCAATGATTTCAGAAGCTGCGGGTGTGCATTACAATAAACTGGTCGTTTTTTTGTTATAGAGAGAACATTTTCAGCCAATTAGCAAAGAGTTGAGTCAATTTAAGTTTAAACATATGCATCATTTTACACGCACTTTTTTGATTTCGGTGATCGGTAGTATGACCATAGCCTGTTCAGCTACCAGGGAACTGTCCATCGTGGTCCAGGAACCTTCACCGGTAACCATTACCAATGAAATAAAAACGATTGGTATCCTCGATGCCACCAAGCCTTCCTTACAAAAACGGAAGAAGAAGGATGGTATCGCAAATGTGGTGGTGCAGGATGAAAAATGGTTGAGCATCCATGGAACCGAAGCGAGTATGGAAGGACTTTTCGATGCGCTTTTAAAGGACCAAAGGTTTGAGAAGGTGGTATTGATACAAAATGTGAATATTGCACAAAGCCTGAGCGATGAAAACTTGACCGCCAATACATGGCAGGAAATTACCTATTTATGCAATGAAATTGGTGTGGATGCCATCTTTGCCCTGGCACATTTTGAAGTGGACACGAAACTGAAGGTCAAAAAAACGAAACGTACCGAAACCGACCTCCTACGGATGCACAGCGAAACATTGGGAAAGGAAATCACCATGGAAACACTAATTGGGAACGGATGGCGCATCTTTGACCCCAATAAAAGAATTTTATTGGACGAAATCGTCACAAACAATGAACTTGTCACTTCTTCCCTTGGGAACGATGTTATCGATGCGATAGAAAACATGGATGGCCGAAGACTGGAAGCCCTAAAGTTTTCCAAAAATACAGGGGTGGCCTACGGGCAGCGCTTGTTGCCCTCGGACCGTATTCTTAAAAGGAGCTATTTTGCCAAAGGAAATTCCCAGCTTATCAAAACAGATCAGCTTATACAAGCTGGTAAAATTGATTTGGCCAAGCAAAAATTATCGGACCTGGTTTCTAGTGGGGATAACGCTTTAGGAAGCAAGGCAAGTTACAATTTGGCCGTCTTGAACGAGTATCAGGGAAATCTGGATATGGCGATACATTGGGCCGAAAAATCCATCGACCTTAAGAGCAAAGCCTTTAATACCGATTATCTTAAAAGCCTCCTAAGACGTCAAACCAAAAACGTTTTGGTCCAACAACAATTCCAAGAAGTGGGCTTATTGGAATAAGTCATACCGATACAATCCAAAACTTCCCCAAAAGACAAAAATTGATTCGGAGAATTAGTTCGCCTCGGAAGTGGCGGCCCAAATGTCCTCTTGTTCCCTCGAAGGTTCCAAAATAGGCTGAATTTGGGGCTTGATCCGCACGTATTCCTGAAAGCGATAGGATTCCAGCACATCGGCCATGGCCATGGTCTCCTTGCTCGAGAGTTGCTTTAACAGCTCGTATTTGGCCTTGGGAGAAAGGGTGTCATCTTCCTCAATGGCCTTCCTCTTAACCAGGAATTTAGCGACGGTTCCTTGGAATTCAAGGGCTTGATCCATACCCATGACCAGACGGGGCTGATACTTTGCTGTAATATCTACGGCCTCTGAACGGATTTTACCGTTGATTTTAAGCGCATATAGGGTTTGGCCCGAAACATGAAAAGAGAAGAAAACGGCAATTACTGTGCTTAATACCGTCTTCACTACAAAGTTTTTCTTCATAACAAACAAGATATTAATGAGTTACAAATTTAATAACTACATTGTTTTTTGTCAAGTGGAAGTCTTGAAATCCAATGATTTTATCGCAATCAAACACCCTTGACTTGCCCTTCAAGGAATATACGCCTAGCTTTGTAAAAAGTAGATAAACGCACCTATGGACGTACAGATGGAATCGGGTTGGAAATCGCAACTGCAACCTGAATTTGAAAAAACCTATTTTAAGGCCCTGACGGAATTTGTAAAAAGGGAATATGCGCAAAATACCTGTTATCCAAAGGGTTCTGACATATTTGCCGCATTTGGCCATTGCCCATTTGAAACTACCAAGGTCGTCATCCTGGGGCAGGACCCCTACCACGGACCGGGACAGGCAAACGGGCTCTGTTTTTCGGTAGCGGAGGGAATTCCGCATCCTCCTTCCTTGGTCAATATTTTCAAGGAAATTGAGACGGACGTACAAAAACCGTATCCCAAAAGCGGTAATTTGGAACGATGGGCGGACCAAGGGGTACTCCTGTTGAATGCAAGCCTTACGGTGCGTGCGCATGAAGCGGGAAGTCACCAGGGAAAGGGTTGGGAAACATTTACGGATGCCGTTATCAGGACCTTGTCCGAGCAGAAAGAAAACATCGTCTTTTTATTGTGGGGAGGCTATGCTAAGAAAAAAGCGAGCCTGATCGATGGTAAAAGGCATCGGATACTAACTTCAGGTCATCCTTCTCCCCTAAGTGCCAACAGGGGTTATTGGTTTGGAAACCGACATTTTTCGAAATGCAATAAAATTTTATCGGATTTGGGCAATAAAACCATAGAATGGTAGGTTAATATTTTAATTTAAATAAGAAATTTCCTATATTCAAGTATTAAAACGAATGACGATGAAAAAATTTGAGCAACTTAACTCCATTTTGCTGATTGACGACGACGAGTCTAGCAATTTTCTTCATTCCATATTCATAAATAAACTAGGCCTTGATATAGAGATAAATACGGCCCTTAATGGTCAGGAAGGCTTGGATTTCATTATGAACAGGGGACTTGAGAAGCTTTCCTTGCCTTGTATGGTTATGCTGGATCTTAGAATGCCGGTAAAGGACGGCTGGGATTTCATGCGAATGTACGAGGAACAAGTGCCCCAAGAATTGAAAGAACAGTTGGCGATAATTTTGGTGACCATCAGCGACAATCAGGAGGACAGGGATAGGGCGGAGGCAAACCCCTATATTTTGGGTTATGCCCAAAAACCATTGTCAGATAGTACCTTTAAAAAACTTCTTGAAAAACATTTCAATGTAAAGGAGGCTGTCTAACCGTTTGCTAAATAACTATCCATTGGTAGTTTTTTATCGATCAATTTAAGTTCTAGGAGCGTATCCAAAACGTTTCCCAAAACATCTTTAGGAAGTTTTTTTTGGCTCCAATAGGTCAATGCCAACCATTCTTGAATATCTTCCAGTTTTTGGCCATATTTATTTGCCAAGGTTCTGTCAATACTGGGAATTTCCTTAAACTCTGTTGTATAAAGATTAATAACTTCTTTAATATGGTCTACGATGGACGGGTTTTCTTGTATAAATCCTGAGGTACCAACCAACATAAAACACGGCCAAGGTGTAGGGCAATCCCCCAGTCTTCTGAAAACACCTGCATCCACGATGGGTTTGGTAGTGAAATGTTCCCACATAAAATAATCGGCCGTGCCCTCGCTCAAACCTTTAATGGCACCGTCCAGGTTGTTGATGACCTCAAACTGTAAGATATTCGGGTCCCATCCCTCATTTTGGGCCTGCACAAAGGCCATTAAATGGCTACCGCTGCCATATCTACTGATTGCTGCCTTAGTGTCCCTTAAATCGCCTAATTTCTTGAAATCACTATTTGCGGAAACATGGACACCCCAGAGCAGGGGGGAGGCAATGAATTCCTGAATGATTTTGACCTGATTTCCCTCCGTAATACTTTTGACGATACCTTCCGTCAGTATAATGGCCATATCCGTCTGCCCATCGGCCAATAACTTGCACATTCTACCAGTTCCTTCGGGGATGTCTTCCCATTGCAAATCGATTCCACGGTCCTCAAAGGCACCTTCCTCAATGGCCAAATGCCAAGGAAGGTTGAAATGTTCCGGTACGCCTACAATTTTGACAGTCTTCAATCCGATGTTATTTTTTGAAGTGCAAAGGTAATCAGTTCTCGTACGGATGCTTCCGGATTTTTGGAAAATTCCCCGGTAACCCTGTTGGCAAGGATGCAATTTAGGGAGACGGCTTGGTGCCCCAGCAATTTTGAGAGCGCGTAAATGCCCGAAGTTTCCATTTCCAGATTGGTAATCTGCTTGTCCCGACACCTGAAATTGGAAATCGATTCAATAAAACCGTCCGTACTTGGCTCAAGTCGTAAAGTTCGTCCTTGAGGCCCATAAAATCCTGTATTGGTGGTGGTTATTCCCAATCGTATACGATTTGATTCAAATTTATTGGCCAAATCCCTATCGAATTCCACGATATAGGGCCTCGATTTTTTGGGTGACCAACCGGTCTGAAGGATAAATGCATTCTCCATTTCCATAAAATCCGAAAGTTCATTTTTGTAAAAATGCAAGAGTCCGTCAAAACCGATTGCCAACTCAGTAAGTATCCAAGAATCTATCGGTATTTCTGCCTGGATTGCACCAGAGGTGCCAATTCGGATAAATTTTAATCGTATACGATTTTTTTTGACCTTCCTTGTCTGAAAATCGATATTTACCAAGGCGTCCAATTCGTTTAGGACAATATCGATATTGTCAGTTCCTATGCCTGTGGAGATAACACTGATACGTTTACCGTTTAAGTGGCCCGTATGGGTGAGGAACTCGCGTTTTCCCTTTTTAATCTCAATGGAATCGAAATAATCGGATACTTCCGCAACACGATCGGGATCTCCTACCGTGATGATGGTTGTCGCAATGTCCGTTGGTATTAGATTGAGATGGTAAATGCTACCATCGGCATTAAGGATAAGCTCAGATGGGCTTAAGCGCATTCTAGAGTTTTAAGATCCTGTTGGAATCGGTATTATATAGGAAATCGTATTTCAAGGCGCCGCCCAGATACACATCATTATCTTGTATGCAGGAATAATAACTGGTCTGTCCATCGAGGATTTCCTTTCCTTTTTTGGTCAACCGCACAGGGTTTAAGGAAGAAAACAATGGTTTTAATCTTTGTAAGGCCCTTTCATATTGGGTATCCCCAAAACCCAAGTTCCCTTGATTTTGCAAAATAGTGCCCAAAAACTCACTTTTTGACTTTGGCTTTTTATCAATGGCCAATTGCAAAATATTATTCTCCATGTCGTTTAGGCCATTGGCAATGCTCGGGAAACGTTTTAGATGTGTTCTAACTGCATCGCCAAGATAGTCAAAGTTGTAATCATTGAAATCCGTAAGGTTTTCCAGGCGGATTGGGTTGTTGCTGCAATAAAGCTGCCATACATAATCTGCGTATTCCACATCATCCTGGTTCAGCACTACTTTTTTCTCGTATAAATCCAATAGCTGTTCGTCCGAAAGTTCATTAAGCGAGAATAATTTATCAGTATCGTCCTCCTTACCACTACAAACCAAGGAAATTTGGGCGTACCTTCTGTTGGCCAATAACCAGCTAATGACCGCAAGCATATTGACCTGACAAAACAAATCATACTCAAACCAAAGTACAATCTGGTCCTGCTGCTTATGATTGCAGAGGGACCGATATTCCTTAAGGGTTTTTTCTATAAACCAGGATTTGGAAACCTTATAGTTTTTATGCAAAAATTCAAACCTGGTCTTCCAAAAGGATTCGCTTCCAACGGTTGTAAGCGTCTTACCTTCGCAAAGCATCTCACGCCACGTGATGATGTCGCCTTTTAGATTCAACTTCTTAAGACGCTCCGTAAATGCGTCTCCATTGGTGATGTGTAGAAGGGAACTCATTTTCTGATAGTGGTTTAGGTTGAACAGTTAAAAGTACGGTTTAATGTAAAAAAACAAAAGATTTTAACAGAAAAAGACGCAACCTATTTGGTATGGACGCATTCTATAAGGTTTTAACCTCCAACTCTTTTAACGTTAAAGCCCTTTTCCTTGAGGATTTCCATAATTTTGTCCCTATAATCCCCTTGTATAATTATTTGGTCATTTTTAAAGCTTCCGCCAACGCTAAGCCTTGTTTTTAGTTCCTTGGCCAGTTTTTTAAAGTCGGTATCCGCCCCGGTATATCCTTCGATGATGGTGATAGGTTTCCCCTTGCGCTTCTCGTACTTACATATCATGGGACTATCCTGAACCCAAAGGTCGCTTTTTTCCTCCTTTTCTGGGGATTCCTCAGGTTCATGGTCCGGGAATAGGTTTTTAAGTTGGTCTTTGAGGTCCATAACTACTTTTTAATCAGTCCCAACTCGATCAAGCGTTCATGGAGAAATTCACCGGCGGTGATGTCCTCGAACAATTTAGGATGTTCTTCATCTATACAGTTTTCTAGACAATTCAATGGCATTTCACTTATTGGGTGCATAAAAAACGGAACAGAGTATCGGGAAGTGCCCCATAATTCCCGTGGAGGGTTTACTACTTGGTGTATCGTGGATTTCAGTTTGTTGTTGGACAATCTGGAGAGCATATCGCCCACATTGATCATAAGCTCATCAGGCCTGGCAATGGCATCAACCCATTCGCCTTTATGGTTTTGCACCTGCAACCCTTTCCCGTGGGCGCCCATTAGTAAAGTAATTAGGTTAATGTCCCCATGTGCGGCTGCCCTTACCGCATTTTTAGGTTCGGAGGTGATAGGTGGGTAATGAATCGGCCTTAAAATAGAATTCCCGTTTTTTATGTATGCATCAAAATAGGTCTCCGTTAAATCCAAATGTATCGCCAAAGCCCTTAATACAAACTTGGCCGTCTTCTCAAGCATCTTATAGGTTTCCTTGCCTACCTCGTTGAATTTTGGAAGTTCCGCCACCATAACATTGTCCGGATACTCCTCCTTCAGCTTGGAATCATCCTCCACATACTGTCCAAAATGCCAAAATTCCTTAAGATCGCCTTCCTTTTTCCCTTTGGCATGTTCCTTTCCAAAAGAGGTATACCCGCGCTGGCCACCAATACCCTCAATTTCATAGGTATCCTTTATTTCTTGGGGAAGGTTGAAGAATTTTTTGATTTCGGAATAAAGCGCTTCCACCAAGGCATCGGACAAAAAATGCCCGCTTAGTGCTACAAATCCAATATTTTCAAAAGCTCCCCCAATTTCTTGCACAAACTTTTGTTTTCTTTTTGGGTCATCGGACAAAAAGTCCTTTAAATCAACACTTGGCACTAAACTCATTGGAAAATTTTTAAAATATACTACAAAGCTACAAATTCTTGCGTACACGCATCGTGTTATAAACACAACAAGGTGATTCGATTTTTGTTACATTTAAACCCGAATTAAAACTAATGTTCCCACTATGGATTTTAAAGGTTTTGAGGTAGCTGATGATGTTAAATTGAAATTGTACCGCGCCATGCTGAAACCTCGCATAATCGAGGAGAAGATGCTGATTCTATTGCGACAGGGAAAGATTTCCAAATGGTTCAGCGGTATTGGGCAGGAAGCGATTTCGGTAGGCGTTGCCGCTACCATGCAAAGCCATGAATATATCCTTCCCATGCACCGCAACCTTGGGGTTTTCACCACCCGGAACATTCCCCTGCACCGACTATTCTCCCAATGGCAGGGTAAAATGGGCGGTTTTACCAAGGGCAGGGACCGTAGTTTCCATTTTGGCACCCAGGAATTCAAGATAATAGGAATGATATCACACCTAGGACCGCAACTGGGTGTGGCAGACGGTATAGCCCTAGCCCATAAATTACGTAAAGAAAAAAGCGTGACGGCCGTCTTTACGGGAGAAGGAGCGACCAGTGAGGGTGATTTCCACGAAGCATTGAACGTGGCCGCCGTGTGGGATTTGCCCGTAATTTTCTGCGTTGAAAATAATGGCTACGGCCTATCCACACCTACAAACGAACAATACCGCTGCGTGCATATTGCGGATAAGGGTATAGGCTATGGCATGGAATCCCACGTAATCGATGGCAACAATATTCTTGAAGTGTTCTCAAAGGTAAACGAACTCTGTACCGATATTCGAGAGAATCCGCGTCCCGTATTGTTGGAATTCAAAACGTTCAGAATGAGGGGACACGAAGAAGCGAGTGGCACCAAATATGTTCCGGAAGAATTAATGGAAATCTGGGCGGCCAAGGATCCCCTAGACAACTACGCCAAATATCTTATGGATACCGGTTTACTGAGCGAAGAAACGGATACATCGTATAGAGCGCAGATAACCCAGGAAATTGACGATAACCTTCAACAGGCGTTTCAAGAGACGTCGATTGCAGGAAATGTAAGTAATGAATTAAACGATGTATATCAAGAATTTGATTACAAGGAAGTTATACCACTTATTCATAAACGGAATATCCGTTTTGTAGATGCTATTTCACAAGGTTTGAAATCGGCTATGGAAAAACATGACAACCTGGTCATTATGGGTCAGGATGTAGCGGAATACGGAGGGGTGTTTAAAATTACGGAAGGTTTTGTGGAGGCCTTTGGAAAGGAAAGAGTAAGAAATACGCCTATTTGTGAATCGGCCATCATCTCAACGGCCATGGGCTTATCCATTAATGGAATGAAGTCCGTCGTGGAGATGCAATTTGCTGATTTTGTTAGTAGCGGTTTTAATCCTATCGTCAATTATTTGGCGAAAAGTCACTATAGATGGGGCGAAAAGGCCGATGTCGTCATTAGAATGCCCTGTGGGGCCGGGGTGGGGGCCGGACCCTTCCATTCACAGACCAACGAAGCCTGGTTCACAAAAACGCCAGGATTGAAAGTCGTTTATCCCGCTTTTCCCTCCGATGCAAAAGGGCTTTTGGCCACCGCCATCGAGGACCCCAATCCGGTACTTTACTTTGAACACAAAGGGCTATACCGCAGTATCTATGAAGATGTACCCGTCAACCCTTTCTCGATACCCTTTGGAAAAGCAAACCTATTGAAATCCGGTAAGGATATAACCATTGTTACTTACGGGGCCGGGGTGCACTGGTCCTTGGAAACCTTGGACAAGCATGCGGATATCAGTGCGGATCTTCTAGATCTGAGAACCTTACAACCTTTGGATACCGACGCTATCTATGCTTCCGTGAAAAAGACGGGGAAACTCATTATTTTACAGGAGGACAGCCTATTTGGTGGTATCTCCGGCGATATTTCCGCTTTGGTTATGGAAAATTGTTTCCGGTACTTGGACGGTCCCGTCAAAAGGGTGGCAAGCTTGGATACTCCCATACCTTTCAATACCGGCTTGGAACAACAGTACCTATCCAGGTCCAGATTCGAACAAGCGCTTTTGGATTTGCTATCGTTTTAGTGTTTCCGTCAACAATAAATTGAATCGGGCGAACCTCATTTCTGGCTTTGCCCAATCTTTGTAGTAATAAAATCACCATTACCCGTAATACATCCAAAAGTATGGTTGGCACCGTATATAGGGTAATCTAAAACAAAGAAATTTATGAAGAAAGTAATAGCTCTTACAGGGGTTTTTGCAATTTTGCTAGCCTCTTGTTCCATTTCCAAGGATGCCCGATCAAAGCGTAACCTTCTTAGTGGCACCTGGTCCTTGAACGATGTCTCTTTTGAAAACAATACCGGTAATTTTAAGGCAGTCCTTTTCAACGATGTCGAAGATATCTGCCTTGAAGGAAGTGAGTGGTTCTTTAGGGACAATAATAGCACCGGAAGGTATACGATTTCTCCATCCACCCTTTGTAACGGTGGGGATAGGTATATCCGTTGGTCCGTTGTGGGGCGAGCGGAAAACTATAACAGTCAATTGCAGTTTAAGTTCATTGACGAAAAAAACAAGGACATATCCGGAGGTTTGGGTTACCGACTCACTATTGAAAATCTTACGGAAAATACGATGACCTTAAAATCCAATGTCCAGGTGGATGGTGCCCCTATGACCGTAGTATACAGTTTTACAAAGAAATAAATCCCCAACAAATAAATACAATAAAATGAAATCAAAATTATTAAGAAATACAAGTTATGTTCTGACCTTGGCTATGGTCATGAGCTGTAGTACGGTAAAAAATGCCAATAAGACACAAAAAGGGGCCGCAATAGGTGCTGTTGGCGGTGCAGTTATTGGAGGTGTTATTGGAAACAACGTAGGAAACGGAAACAATACGGCCCTAGGTGCCATCTTGGGGGCTGCCATAGGAGGAGCTGCCGGTGGTTATATTGGAAACCGCATGGACAGACAGGGGGAACGCATTGAAGAGGAAATCCCCGGAGCGGAGGTAAAACGTGTTGGCGAAGGTATCAACGTTACCTTCAATCAAGACGCAGGTGTTTATTTTGATACGAATAAGTCCGATGTAAAAGGTACTTCTGCAAGTACTTTGGATAAATTGGCCGGTATTTTCAAGGAATATCCTAAATCCAATATATTGGTGGAAGGCCATACCGATAGTGCCGGGTCAGACGAGTACAATATGAAGCTTTCCGAGCAACGGGCGACCTCGGTTACCAATTATTTGATATCCAAGGGCATTGACCCTACAAGGTTTACCACCAAGTGGTATGGGGAAAACCAACCCGTTGGCGACAACAATACCGTTGAAGGTAAAACCCAGAACAGAAGGGTAGAGCTGGCCATCATTGCGAGCGAAGAATTGAAGGAAGAAGCCGTGCAACAAACAAAAGGTTAGATTTTGTTTAGCGTAAAAAATTTAATCCCTGCCTCGTGCAGGGATTTTTTTTTGGTTTGCGTAACTTCAACAAGTGAACGAACATCAAATAGGTATTGTAGGGGGAGGTTTGGCCGGTCTTACGGCGGCCTTGGCACTTTCCCGCCATGGGTATGATATCGCTGTCTTTGAATCCGTTCCATATCCGCACCATAAAGTCTGTGGCGAGTATCTCTCCAATGAAATCCTACCGTATCTAGATGCATTGGACATAAATCTGTTTGCCGCCGGTGGTAAGGCGATTACCAGATTCGAAATTAGCAGTATTCAAGGAAAAAAGGCGGAATGCCAATTGCCTCTGGGTGGTGTGGGCATTAGTAGGTATGCCATCGATCATTTGCTCTACCAAACCGCCAAACAACGTAAGGTTACCTTTTATTTTGAAAAGGTTTCGGATATTCGGTTTGATGGAAAAGGGTTTACGGTGGTTAGCCGCCAAAGATCGGTCAGAGCTTCTATAGTAATCGGCGCCTACGGAAAACGGTCTGGGCTGGATAAGACCTTAAACCGCTCCTTTATTCAAAAAAAAACCGATTGGTTGGCCCTAAAAGTACATTATACGTATCCCGAATTCCCCGATGACCTTGTGGCACTACATAATTTTAAGGGGGGTTACGGGGGACTTTCCAATACGGAGAGCGGTCATGTCAATTTTTGTTATTTGGCCCAATACAAAGTATTCAAGGAGTTTAAGGAGGTATCTGCGTTCAATGAACGGATTGTGTCCCAAAACCCTCATTTGAGGGATTTTTTAAGGAAGGCCGAACCCATTTTCGAAGATTCCCTAAGCATCGGCCAAATATCCTTTGAATCCAAGGAACCCGTGGTAAACCATATATTGATGTGTGGGGATACGGCAGGATTGATACACCCATTATGCGGCAACGGAATGGCAATGGCCATTCATTCTGGAAAACTGGTTTCAGAATGCGTCCACGATTTTTTTAATGGCCGGCATAAAAAGCGACCTGACCTTGAAGAAGCCTATAAGAAGTCTTGGAACCAAAACTTCAAAGATAGGCTGCGCTACGGACGCATTTTTCAAAGATTGTTGTTGCAACCACAGTTATTGCATTGGGGCATTGCAACACTGGCACAATCAGAAACATGGCTCCAAAAAATGATTACAAAAACACACGGCAAAATAGTATCATCATGAGAGATATATCGGTCAGAAGTAGTCAAATAGAGCTCTTGGATGATTTTCAAGGTTCGCCAATGGAGCTGGAAGTACTCTTGGAAGATATCAATAGGGTCAACAGACTTTTAGGGGGAGTACATATCACCTCAAACGCCGTATTTAAGCTGATTCAAGAAAATAAAAAGGAATCGTATACGGTTTTGGATGTGGGCTGTTCCGATGGGGATATCCTACGAAAACTGGCCCTGAGAGCCAGAAAGGCCAATATTACCATCCAATTCATCGGACTTGACCTAAATGGGGAGGCCCTGGAAATCGCCAAGAAAAAATCCAGCTCATTTCCCGAAATATCGTATTTGGAAAGGGATGTATTTCTTTTGGAAAAATTGGAGGTGGACATTGTAATCACCATCTTGACCCTACACCATTTTCACAGTACCAAAATCCTACTTTTCTTGGAAAAGTTTGTAAAAATGGCCCGAATCGGTGTTATTATTAACGATTTGCATAGAAGTCTATGGGCCTATTATCTTTTTAAGTTGTTTAGTGTTATTTTTATTCATAGCTCCACTGCCAAACATGATGGCCTAATATCAATTTTAAGGGGGTTTAAAAAGAAAGAATTGCTAACTTTTTCCGACCAAGTGCCTGGGGTAGACTATCAAATTTCGTGGAAATGGGCTTTTAGGTACCGATGGATCCTTAGAAAAAGAGAGGAAAATATATGAATAGAACCAAAATAGTTACCGTTTCCAAAGCCTTGCCCGAATTTTCTAGCGAGACCAAGGATATCCTTCCCTTTGTTAACGAGTGGCTACGAGAACAAGATGAGCGGTTTCGCCGAAAAGTGGTGAAAATCTTTGAGGGTGCGGCCGTGGATAGACGTTACGGTATCATGCCCGTACAAGAGGTGTTCACGGGCACATCCTTCGAGGAAAAAAATAGGCTCTATGCCCAAGCTTCCAAAAAATTGGGAAGCGAGGCCCTAAGATCGGCTTTGGACAGCGCAGGTTGGTCCCCAGATTCCTTGGATTACATCATTACGGTAAGCTGTACGGGCATCATGATACCATCCTTGGACGCCTATTTGATCAATGAGCTGGGATTGCGTCAGGATGTGGTGCGACTTCCTGTAACGGAAATGGGTTGTGCGGCCGGAGTATCGGGATTGATCTATGCCCATAACTTTTTAAAAAGCAACCCCAACAAGCGCATAGCATTGGTCGCGGTTGAATGCCCCACGGCCACATTTCAACTGGACGATTACTCCATGGCCAATATGGTGAGCGCGGCCATTTTTGGGGACGGGGCCGCCTGTGTACTGCTCTCCTCCGAAGCGGAAGCACCGGGACCGGCAATTCTAGGGGAAGCCATGTTTCATTTTAGGAATGCGACACACCTTATGGGGTTCGACCTTGTAAATACGGGACTCAAAATGATTTTGGACCCGGCCGTGCCAGAAACGATTGCAACATTTTTTCCGGATATTGTCCATCCCTTTCTTGAAAAGCATGGGAGTGGAATCGAAAATGTGAACCATCTGATTTTTCATCCGGGGGGGCGTAAAATTGTCCAGACCGTTGAGGAACTTTTTGGTAGTTTGGGAAAGAATATAGACGATACCCGTGAGGTATTGCGCTTATATGGGAACATGAGCAGTGTAACCGTTTTGTATGTATTAAAACGATTTATGGATAGAAATATATCCGAAGGGGAACAGGGTATGGTACTTAGCTTTGGCCCTGGTTTTTCGGCACAACGGGTACTTTTAGGATGGTAGTGGATATTGTAAATTATACTATGGATACAAATTGGGCAATTATTTTAGGAGGAAGTAACGGTTTGGGTCTGGCAACCGCTAAAAAATTGGCCCAGCATGGTTTACATATTGTGGTCGTGCATAGGGACCGAAGAACGGACATGGGTTCCATAGAAGCCGAATTCAAGGGAATTTCTGCCGAAGGTGTCCTGTTCAAAGCATTTAATAAAGATGCTATCAACGCTGAAAAGCGTCAAGAATTGCTGACGGATATAGAGACCCTGCTTCCAGAAGGCCACAAAATCAAGGTTTTGGTCCATAGTATTGCCAAGGGAAACCTAAAACCGATGAATGCGGAAGGACAAACGGTACTCTCCCATCAAGATATTGAAATAACTTTTGAGGCCATGGCCCTCAGCCTCTATGATTGGACTAAGGAATTACACGAAAGAAAGTTGTTTCATGAGGATACCAGGATCATTGCCTTTACCAGTGAAGGAAATACAAGGGTCATGCCCGGCTATGGTGCGGTTTCCGTGGCGAAAGTGGCCTTGGAGGCCTTAACCCGAAATATTGCCCTGGAATTTGCGCCTGTGGGCATCAAGGCGAACTGTATACAGGCCGGGGTTACGCATACCAAGTCCCTCGCCATGATCCCCGGATATGAAAAGCTCGTGAAACATGCCTTAAAACGCAATCCCCAAGGCCGTTTAACTACCCCGGAAGATGTGGCGAATGCGGTTTTCCTAATGACCACGGAAGAGGCCAAATGGATTACGGGTACGATTATAAAGGTAGATGGCGGTGAAAGTTTGGTATAGCTTATGAAACAAAAAGAGATACTGGCACGACTACCGTACGAAAAACCCTTTTTGTTCGTGGATGAAATCCAGGAAGTAACTGAAGATGGGGCCAAGGGTTCCTTTACCTTCCATGATGGACTAGATTTTTACAAGGGGCATTTCAAAGGGAATCCTGTTACCCCAGGAGTCATACTGACCGAGTGCTGTGCGCAAATAGGGCTGGTCTGTTTGGGCATTTTTTTGGTCGGGGCAGCGGAATTGGAAGCATCCAATGTACTGATTGGTATGAGCAGTTCTGAAATGGAGTTCTTACAACCCGTGTTTCCAAGGGAAACCGTTACCGTGATTTCGCATAAAGTATACTTTCGATTTCAAAAATTAAAGTGCGAGGTCAAGATGTACAATTCCAACAAGGATTTGGTTTGCAAAGGTACCTTATCCGGAATGCTAAAAGTTTCGAAATATGGGTAGAAGGGTCGTTATCACAGGTTTGGGCGTTTGTGCCCCAAATGGCGTAGGTCTTGCCGATTTTACCAAAGCCCTCCATGATGGAAAAAGTGGCATACGCTTTCAATCCAAATTACAGGCCTTGGAATTTAGCTGTCAGATTGCCGGCGAACCCCTTATCAAGGCTAATCTTCTCGAACGTTATTTATCGCCCTTGCAATTACGGGGTCTCAACGCTACGGGACTGGTATATGGAATTATTGCAGGTAGGGACGCCTGGGCAGATGCCGGCCTTGAGCCCACTGCGGGCGCGAGTCCCAACTGGGACCATGGTATTATTTTTGGTACTGGCATGTCCGGGGCGGACAAGTTTAGGGATGCCATTTACCAAGTGGACAACAAGGAGGTACGGCGATTGGGCAGTACTACCGTTGTACAGACCATGACCAGTGGTATCAGTGCTTATTTAGGAGGGATGTTGGGCTGCGGAAATCAAGTAACCTCCAATTCTTCGGCCTGTACTACAGGTACCGAAAGCATTCTTATGGCCTACGACCGCATAGCATCTGGAAAGGCGGAAGTAATTTTAAGTGGCAGTTGTAGTGATAGCGGGCCCTATATTTGGGGTGGTTTCGATGCCATGCGCATCCTTCCCAGGGATTATAACGAAAACCCCAGTGCCGCCAGCAGGCCCATGAGCGCATCGGCCCAGGGGTTTGTGCCCGGTAGTGGGGCAGGGGCCTTGGTTTTGGAATCCTTGGAAAGTGCCCAAAAACGGGATGCCAAAATATACGCGGAAGTTTTGGGTGGCGAAGTAAATAGTGGGGGACAGATAGGTGAGGGATCCATGACCGCACCCAACAGTGAGGCGGTACAAAGATGTATAGTGAGGGCCGTTCAAAATGCAGGTATTGAACCCAAGGACATTGATACCATAAACGGTCATTTGACGGCAACGACAAAAGATGCCTTGGAAATTTCCAATTGGAGCGAGGCATTGGGTTTAAAAGGGGAAAGTTTTCCATTTATCAATTCCTTTAAGGGGATGATAGGACATTGTATATCGGCCGCAGGAAGTATTGAATGCGTCGGAAGCGTTCTTCAATTCGAAGAGGACGTCATTTTTGGGAATATCAATTGTGAAGACCTGCACCCCGGGATAACCGATATTATTTCGGGATCAAAAATTCCATTGAAAACGATGTCATACCGACCAAAAGTTATCGCAAAGGCCAGTTTCGGTTTTGGGGATGTCAATGCGTGTGTTATTTTTAGCGCCTATAATCCATAGTAACTATGCAAGAAGTTAAGAAATACCAAAAATTGAAGAACATCATTCAAGTTTACTTACCAGAGGATGTATCGGTAGATGAGATACGCCCATCAAGCAATTTCGTTTCGGAATTGAACATTAATTCTGCCAATTTGGTGGACATTATATTGGATGTGGAGGACGCCTTCGACATTCGTCTGGAAAATGAGGATATGAACCAGATGCAGACCGTTGCCGATGCATTACACATCATCAACAGCAAATTAAACGGCTGATTCTATGGACAGATTTATCGAATATGCAAAGGTGAAATTCAAGGTGGACAAAAGGCTGATTTTGATATACTGTTTGGTTTATTTAATTTGGGGTATGGGCATGAACTGGTTCGGTACCTAAATGGAAATCGCGCGTTTTACTTATTGGTGGCAAGTAATAACCTGCTATATCCTTTATATGGTTCCCATTTCGCTATTGTTACGTAATCGTCCCTTTCATGAACAATACGCATACGGGCTCATTGCGATGGGATTTTTGGAATTCGGTGGATATGCCATGCAGACATCCTATGCCTTTCCCAACAATCTTTTAGATCAATTCTTCGGTGGGCGCACGTTCGCCTTGGGGATGGCCCTGTTCTTTGCCCTTTATTTTCCTGCAGGAAATTGGCTGGTCAGAAAAATCTATGACCGACTATTTCCGAAAGCTTCCCAAAATAGGTAGTGATTTCAAATCCAAACCAACAACCAAGTCAAAAGAGCACTTTGCTCCAAAAAAGGAATTTGGAATTTGGTTTTTGAAATTTTAAAATTTCCCAATTGCTTACCCTAATATCAATTACTTCAAATATCAATCCTTTTCAGGGATGTAGAGCGAAGCTAAAATTCCACCGATTAGGGAAGCGGATATCACCGTCAGGGACACCCATTCTGGCAAATCAACATAATGGGAAAACAGCATTTTCAAGCCTACAAAAGCAAGGATGACCACCAGACTATAGTTGATATACCTGAATTTTTCCAACATCCTGGATATCAAAAAGTACATGGACCGCAATCCCAGTATTGCCAGAATATTCGAACTGAAGACCAGAAAGGGATCGGCCGTAATGGCTAAAATGGCAGGTATGCTGTCCAAGGCAAAAAGGATGTCGGTCAGTTCAATGACCATTAGTGCGACGAATAGGGGCGTAGCGGCCCGCACACCCATTTTTTTTATAAAAAAGTCGTGACCCTTAATCTCCGATGTAATTGGGTACAGTTTTTTGAGATTTCTAAATACGAAGGATTTCTCCGGATGAAAATCCTCGTCATCTCCCCGAAGCATCTTAAAAGCCGTGTATAGAAGAAAAACGCCGAATACGTAGATGATCCAATCAAATTTCGTAATGAGGGCCACCCCAAAGAAAATCATAAGGGCCCTGAAAATAATCGCGCCCAAAATACCCCAGAAAAGTACGCGATGCTGAAAGACCGGTGGAATCTTGAACGAGGAAAAAATGACAGCGATTACAAAAACATTGTCCACACTCAAGGACAGTTCGATTAAATATCCGGTAATATATTTTAAAACGGCCTCGTTCGCGGTAAGTCCGGTGGGGTTATCCATCATATCGTTGGAGAAAAGCCAATAAACCACGCCACTAAAGGCCAAGGCTATGGTTACCCAAATGGCGATCCATATACCCGCTTCCTTTGATTTTATAACGTGATCGTGTTTATGGAAAACGCCTAGATCTAAGGCCAGGAATACAAGAATACAGGCAAGAAAAATAATCCAGACTAGCATATAGATATATTTAAAGCGGTCGAAGATACTAAATTATGCGGTTTTCTCAATTGATTAAAGTCATATGAGGCCATAATAAATGGGGATGGATACAAGTCAACATTTAATGCAAAAGGACAAAGTGATTTGGTACGGCATACGTACTTTACTTACGTAATAAAACCCTAAAATTAATATATGACGACAGTAGAACAATTACAATTGGACAACATTGCAAAGAACGATTATCAGATCTATCCTTTACTAAAACAACGTTATAGTCCAAGGATATTCAGTACCCAAAAACTAACCGAAAAGGATGTGAACCGTCTATTTGAGTCCATACGATGGTCCGCAAGTTGTTATAATTGGCAACCTTGGCGATTTATCTATGCGCACAAAGGTTCTGATGGGTATACTAGTATCATGGAATGCTTGAGTGAATTCAACCAGAAATGGGCCAGGAATGCACCGTTTCTCATGTTGGCGGCCTACAAAAAAAATACGCCTGAAGGTGATGAAAATTTTCACGCATTGCACGATTTGGGACTGTCTTTGGGTAACCTGACCGTTCAAGCAGAATATATGGGGATAGGTTTGCACCATATGGCCGGTGTAGACTGGAAAAAGGCACAAAAGGTATTTGATGTTCCAGAAGGATTTCACATAGCCACGGCAATTGCGGTTGGTTATTATGGCGGTGATTTGAATGAATTGCCAAAAGATTTACAAGAGCAGGAGAAGGCCGAGAGAACTAGAATACCCCAAGAGGATTTTGCCTTTGAAGGAAGCTGGAAATAATAAAGGATAAGGTCCTTGGTCGATAATAATTGAAACTGGACGCATAGTCGGAAAATATCCCGGCAAATGTGTTTAGTTTTAGGTTAGAACACTATATGAAAATGAAATTCCTATCACACAAAAAATGCCTCTTGGCATTCACACTGTTCGGTATTTTAATAGTTTCCGCCCAAGACAAGGACACACTATCAATTTTGATACAGAAGCATACGATTTTGGACCAATTTGAGCCCGATTTGGTAAAGCCGGTTTCTGAACGCTTTGAATTGAAGCAGCAACGTATTGCCCACCAAAATCACACCCGCAGAATTTTGGATACCTTGGATATTTCCAACCGGAAGCGGCGCAGATTGCTTAAGGAATTAAAGCGTAGTCCATTTTCTGAACATATAGATAAAATAATAATGGCCGAAACCCACTTTGAGGATCCGGCCATTAAAACTGAAAGGAATCAGTAGCAAAAATCAGTGATGCGTTTGCATTTTATCCTTTCGCTTCTGCAATTGTCTTTGTAGTTCTTCTACGGATTTTGAAATCGAGGCTTCAAAGCTTCCGGTGCTGGCATCGGCAAACAGCCTGGGACCGGGGGCGCTCAAACGTATATTGCATATTTTCCCGGTATCCGGGGAGCTGGTATTCTCTTTTTTAAAGAAGACATCGGCCCGTACTATAAAATCAAATTTGTCCAACAGTTTCTCCAGTTTTTTGGCGGCCATTATCTCCAATCGGTTGCTGGCCTTTACGTCGTCGTACTCAAAATTGATGTTCATAAGCTTCAAATTAATTGTTTCGTTCAAATTACAAAATTCCCAGATGTTTCCGGTGCTGTATTTAATTAAATATGAATGCTAAATTAAATAAAGGTTAAAACGTAAATACTGATGATTATCATATAAGGACTTGGAATTAATTTCGTAACTTATTGTATGAAAAATCCTTAAAATTGAAACGATATGACTACGGAAAACACCAAAACACCTATGAGCGTACTGGATGGCAATTCTTGTTTGGTCTGGTTGGACAGGAGCTATAAGGATTTGTTACAATGGAAGCGAACGCTGGAATCCTATCTCTTTGAGCCCACAACCCTTCGGCAGTTTGAAATCAAACAACAATTGTCTGACAAACTGGATGCCTTGGTGCGTAGATATAAGGAATTATCAAAGCTGGCCCTAAACGAAAAAACGTTACTGGGAAAGCAAGTTGAAATGATAAAAAGCTATCTCGTGGAAACCCGCCAACTGGAAGGTAGGGTACAGGAATACATGGGTATGTTACAAACAAGTGTATAGTTTAGCTATGAAAATCCCGTACCACTTTTTATGGATTATCACCCTGTTGTTGCTAATAGGTTGCAAGAGTACTTCAAAAGTAGCCTATACACCAGAGGGTATAGCTTCCTTTAGGGATTTGATCGATAAAAAATCCTTTAAGTTTATAGCCGAAACGGCAAACCCCACCATGACCAATGGAATGAACGCCCTAGCAAACGCAGGTCTTTGGCCCCCGGGCAGTACTGTTTCAAACATAATGCTTCAGGGCAACAACGATTACCTTGAGGTACATGGGGATAGTATTTCAGCCGATCTGCCCTATTTTGGGGAGCGCCAGATGGGAGGGGGGTATGATAGTAATACAGGAATTTCCTTCAAGGGTATCCCATCGCACTATAAAGAGGAATACGATGCCTCCAAAAACGAAATGCGGATTACCTTTACCATTACCGAAAACTTGGAAAGCTATCGTGTTACACTCTCTGCCTTTCCTAATAAAAGGGCAACGGTTATCATTAATAGTGCCCAACGATTTCCCATACGTTATTTGGGGGAAATAACGGAAATTGAAGATTCCGATAAATCATCCTAACAAGAACATAAGTTACTCAAGATAATGCCCTAATAGCTCCCTGTATTGGTTACAAAGGCTATTCGTTTACTATCGGGCGACCAACTGGGTACATTAATGCTTCCTTGACCTCCATATATATGGGCCAACACTTTTGGTTTTCCACCTTTAAAGGGCATAATGCGAAGCATGCAATGCTTGTAAAAAGGATGATCACTGGGGTCGATATCTTTGGGAAAAGAAATAAAGACAATCCACTTTTGGTCTGGGCTTACATGGGGAAACCAGTTATTATATCCATCAAAGGTCAATTGCTCCGGATCTTTTCCATTTTTCTTCATTCTGAACAATTGCATATTTCCCGTGCGCACCGAGTTAAAAAAGATGTACTTTCCATCCGGACTATATTACGGTCCATCGTCCAATGTGGGCAAATCCGTTAGCTGTGTTTCCTTCCCACTTTTTAAATCAACGGAAAAAATATTGTAGGCCCCGTTTCTGTTTCCGGTAAAGAGCATTTTCTTATTGTCCGGTGACCATCCATGAAAGTAGGAGGCACCCACCCCTGGCTTTGTTACCATTTTGGGAAGGGAATCGCCCTCACTTGGTAAGTAATATAGTGCAGAGGTGCGATTGTCCTCTTGATTGTGATTACTGATACCTAAGAGGGACCCATCAAAGGTAAGGACATGGTCATTGTTGTTGTTCACGGCAAAACCCGTATTTAAGGGTGTAATGCCATGCGTTGCCAAGTCATAATTGTAGAGATGTCCTTTGGAGTTGTATATCAGTCGTTTCCCATCTGGGGTCCAATTGGGGGCCTGAATGGAATGTGCCGATTGGTACAGTATTTCCCGATGTCCCGTTTCCACATCCATAACCTCCAGATTACTGCCTATATAATCCCGATACGGCGTAAATTCCGGATCAACCGGCTTGATAATACGAACATTGCTAAATGTGGCACTCTCTAGGACCGATGGATTATGGGAACATATATAGAGTCCCACATATACCTCGTTGTCCATGTCCATGTCCGTAAGTTCTACTTGGGTGAACTCCTCTCCAACAACTGCGGTAGACATGATATAAGTGGTACCACGCCTTTCCAATTGAATAATGGTAGGCGAGGTGTTGGCAGATTTTACTTCCTCTGTAAGTCCACCGAGGGAAGCCCTATATTGCAGTGAGGTGAGTCCATCTCCATGGGTACTTGCATTCACATGTTTGGAGTTGGCGTCCAAATTATTCCTGACTATCCAACCGGCTTTTCGGTGGGGATCTTTACCCTTACCTATAAAATGGACCGTGGCCCTTAAGATAAAATCTCCCTGAAGGGTCGTCCAAAGGTATTGGAACTCATCCTGACCGAACCACATATTGGTCCCGGCACCGGAAAGTGTATAGGTTTGGTTTTCTGTATCGAAGGTGGCCGTTCCCTTTATTTTTGGATTGCCTATGGCGGTAGTACCATCAAAAATACCCATGTTCTGTGCCGACACTTTACCGGACTGGAAAAATAATATAAAAATAGGTAGGAGGATAGCTGTTTTCATAACGCTGTTTAAGGGCTATCAAAGGATAGTATACCCGTTAAATATACGTATTATCGCTTTATTGGCACCGCCAAAGGGTTTAATACTCCGAGGCTTGCCTCGAAATTAAAAATTTGTTTCCTGCGAATGCCTCGTTGGCTTACCCCGAGGTAGTTTACTTAAATCAGAATTCGCATCTTGGGCAAAAAGAATAAAAACCGACTATAAAAGGTTTAAAAATGGGAGAATTTAAAACGATTTTGCTGCTATTTCGTTAAAATAGCGTGAAATAAACCTAGTTTTTACCAAATCTTCGTCATTCACTATTGAGAATCCTACCTTTGCCGTTCATTGAAATACTAATATAGAAACTCTTAAAATGAGCAAAGTAAAAGAAGGTGATGTCGTACGCGTACATTACACGGGTAAATTGGAAAACGGACAGGTATTTGATAGCTCCTTGAACAGGGAACCTTTGGAGGTGAAGTTAGGACAGGGCAGCTTGATTCCAGGTTTTGAGAAAGGATTGATGGACATGGAACCCAAAGAAAAGAAAACAATCGTCATCCCTAAGGAAGAGGCCTATGGTGAAAAGAGGCAGGAACTTTTTCAAAGTGTGCCCAAATCAAATTTACCGGAGGATATGGAACCTGAAGTAAACATGGGCTTGGTAGCGACGAATGCCGATGGCACGGAGCGACAACTGCGGGTTGCAGAGGTGAATGAAAACGATATTATCGTAGATGGCAACCATCCGTTAGCTGGAGAGGACTTGACCTTTGAATTGGAACTGGTAGAGATAAAGTAATATTTTCTGATCATTGGAATTGAAGAACCGTCCTAAAGAGGGCGGTTTTTTTATGGTTTATAGTCAGTGGTTTATGGGCTTTGTAGAAATATCCTTTATATTTGATAGGCATCGGGAGCTCAAGAAGATTCAAAGTCTATGCGCCAGATTGTCAAAATCTAAATAACCTATAACCTTACACTTTGTTCCAATGAAAAAATGATTCTATGCCTTTCTAGCTATTATAGCCCTTTTAGGTAACGTCCATGCACAACGCCGACAAAATACTACGCCCCAAATTTCAGAAGTTTTGTACGAATCCATGGCATACAGGAACATTGGTCCGTTTCGGGGAGGCAGGTCCACTACGGTAACGGGCATACCGGATGATATTTTTACGTATTACATGGGCGCCACTGGGGGTGGCGTCTGGAAAACCACCGATGGGGGCACGACCTGGAACAATATTTCGGATGGATTTTTTAACACTACGGGTATCGGTGACATTACAGTTGCTCCATCGGACCCCAATATCATCTACGTGGGTACGGGCGAATCTCCCGTACGCGGCGTCAAGACTTCCCATGGGGACGGTCTATATAAGTCGACCGACGCCGGAAAGACCTGGAAACACATGGGACTCGAAAAGACACGACACATTAGCGATGTATATGTCCATCCCACCAATCCCAATAAAGTATATGTGGCCGCACAGGGTAATCCCTGGGGTCCCAATCCAGAAAGAGGGGTATACCTGTCCGAGAATGGAGGAAACACTTGGGAAAAAATACTCTTTGTGAACGAGAATTCGGGAATTGTGGATATGACGGTGGATGCCTCTAACCCTGATATTATGATGGTGGCTTCCTGGGATTTCCATCGCAAACCTTGGATAGTGCACAGTGGGGGTCCAGGTAGCCGAATTTACAAAACTACGGATGGAGGCAAAAACTGGAAAGAGATTACGAAAGGACTGCCTGAACTAAAAGGAAAGATGGGCGTAGCCATTTCACCCGCAAACCCCAATATTGTTTACATAGCCATAGACGCATTGGGTAATAAGGCCGGGGTCTACCGCTCAGAGGATGGAGGGGAATCCTTCAAACAGACCACAAATGATGCCGGCACATATGCCCGTTCATGGTACTATATGCATATCATTGCCGATCCAAATGATGAAGACGAAGTTTGGGTGATGAACAGCTCTGCCATGAAGTACGTTGATAGCGGGAAAACTTTTGAAGGTTATCCTTGGAGTCATGTGGACCATCATGATCTTTGGATCAATCCTAATAATAGCGAAATTATGATCAATGCCAATGATGGGGGAGCATCTGTGACTTATAATGGTGGAAAGACATGGTCTACACTTTACAATCAGCCTACCGGCCAGTTTTATAGGGTCATTACGGATAATGGGTATCCTTACCGCGTTTACTCGGGGCAGCAGGACAATAGCACCATTGCCATTGATAGCAGGGTCATGGATGATGGCATTGGGGAAATGCATTGGGACGTGATGCGCGCTGGGGAATCCTCCACGGTTGCGGTGGACCCCAATAACCCTCGATATGTATACTCCACCTATTTTGCAAGCAATTTCGTAGAGTGGGACAGGGATATCGATAATACACGGATGATAATGCCATACCCGACTAGGGTTACAGGGGAACAGCCAAAAAATTTAAAGTATCGCGCCAATTGGAACGGGCCAGTTATCGTATCGCCCCATGATCCTTCCGTTATTTACTATGGTTCACAATACGTTATGAAATCTACCGATCGTGGGGTAACCTGGAAAGTCATGAGCGATGACCTTACCCGAAATGACAAGGAACATCAGGGAAAGGGAGGAGAGCCCATCAGTAACGAACAGATAACGGCAGAGAGTTACAATAATTTATTCAATATAGAGGAATCCCCTTTGGTAGAAGGCGTTATTTGGGTAGGCTCGGACGATGGGCTTGTGCACCTGACCCGAGATGGTGGGGAAACCTGGACCAATGTAACTCCAAAGGGTTTAAAGGAAAGCATCATCAACGTGGTAGAGCCTTCGCCACATGATCCCGCTACGGCCTACATTGCCGTAACGGGATACAAGCTAAATGATTTTACCCCGTATATCTTTAAGACGAATGATTATGGTGCCACTTGGGAGAAAATCGTTACCGGAATACCGGGGGATACCTTTGCACGTACCGTACGTGAAGATCCAGACCGTAGGGGTCTATTGTATGCCGGTACCGAAACGGGCGTCTTTGTCTCCTTTAATGATGGTGGCAATTGGTTGCCCCTACAGAATAATTTGCCCGAAGTACCCATCACAGATCTTAGGGTACAGCGTAAGGATCTAGTGGTGGCCACACAGGGGCGCGCCCTCTGGATTTTGGACGATTTGACCCCGTTGCACCAAATTTCGGAGTCGGTAGCGCAAGCGGATTCCTATTTGTACGATCCTAGGGATGTGTATACTGAATTATCCGTTGCCTATAGTACGGATGGTGGGTATGGTAAAAATCCGCCACCAGGTCTTCAAATCCATTATTTATTGAACAAGGAAGTACCAAAGGAAACGACTATGTCCTTGGAAATCATGGACAAAGATGGAGTAGTGGTCCACTCGGAAAGTACCAATACCACACCCGTTGACTGTGATACCCTTGTTAAACCCCAATTGAAAAAGCAGGTGGGAACCCACCGATACCAATGGAACATGAAAATTGGCAGGTTCGATTGTCTTACTGAACTCTATACCACGAATAGGGACCTCACGGCCTATAATGCCCCGCCAGGAGCCTATACGGTACGGTTGACCGTAGGGGACAAGGTCCACAGTCAGGATTTTAACATCGATATAGACCCCAGATTGAAGAATAGCATTCCCAATGTGGAGGAAGCCTATGAAGAACGGGATGCCATTTCAAAAACCATCTACCAAGGAGCCACCGAAATGGCCAAAGGGGTGCGCGATGTACGCATGGTACAAGAGCAGCTGCACCTAATTTTAAAAATGACCACGGATGAAACGTTGAAACAGGAAGGGAAGGAGCTGGACACCCTCATCGAGACCTGGATCGAAGCCATTCTACAAAAGGAGATGCGTACCTTTCAGAGCAACTATATGTTCGAGGCGCGTTTGCTTATTAAGTTCAAGGATTTCCTCAATAGCATCGATAAGGGCAATTTGCCCATGACACCAGGGGTGCGAGATGTGAGCAAGGATTATCTAGAGCAATGGGCGGCATTGAAAGCACAATTATCGGACATCAAACAAAAAGAAGTACCCCAATTAAATGCAAGGTTACAACAGGAAGGGCTACCCCAATTGTATTGGCCTAAACCATAAGTGTCGCTTTAATATGAATAGGTAAAAAAATACATTCAATCCAGTTGCACTAAAATTTTAGGTCCTTACTGATGACATCTTCGGCTTGGCTAAAATCCCAATGTATTCAAGAGTAACATTGGAATTTGGAATTTAAAGCTTGTATTTTTTGCCCATGTAATCCTTCAAGGATATTTTCATTTTTAATGAAAAGCCTCAGTTGTTTGGTTTGGAATGTACCTGTATCCTTAACTACTGCAATACATCAAACCGATGCGTGTATTTTATCGTGAGGGTCTGGTTGTCTAAAAAGTCCAAAGGGTTATCGTCCTTCACAATATTGAATACGACGAAGAGTCCGGTATTGGCACTTTGAAGCCATCCAAACCGGGCATTTACAGAGGTTATCTCGGATACATTATTACGCTGGATTAAACTTTGCAAAAAGATACGCGGGGTAAAACTATAGGCCAACCGTAGTCCGCCCACCAAAGCCGTGGTATTTCCGGTTTCCAGCTGAATATCGTTATGGCTCATGGTCAGGGAGGACACAAATTTGTTCCCGACCCTAAAGTTGGCCGTACCGCTGTTGGAATAGCGCATTCCATTGAAATAACCGCCGATAAAGGTACGGGTGCTGGCGGAAAAAGCATTATTCGGGTTAGAAATCAACACAAATTGCAATTCCTCATTTTTGTATTCGCCTACCGGAACCGTCACATTGGAGATATTGAACGGGGCAAATACCCGTTCCTGGGTGAAATTGATACCGGTATGGATCTCAAAGCCGCTACGCCATACCCAATGGTTGTCCACATGTAAAAAACCCGTAACCTGCTCGTTATCAAAGTTCCAATACCCGCGGTAGGAGAGGTGCGGACGCATTTCAAGGAAACTTCCATTACCTTTCATCCGATGTGCCTTAAAGATCAATAACTCAGGCTTTTTGAAGGCGGTTCGCTGTAGGAAGCCGACTTCCGGATTGAATCCCGGGGCCACCTCGGTGTAGCCCGCGTTCAGGTTCCAACCGTCCCATTCGTAATTCGCCAAAAGTTTAAAAGCATGGTCCTGCCCGTTGATACTAGGGGTAACGCTCTTCGCAAAAAAACCGTTTACTTCCGCCTTGTTGCCAATGCCCCATTTCCCATCCACCGCATACACCCGGTTAAAATCATCGTCCAAACCTGCCAAGCCTTGTCGGTTTACGAAAATACCGCCCAAGGAACTCCTGGAATTCCCAAAGTTGTGGTTGACACGCGCCACGGAGAAATTGTTTTCCGTTATACCTGCCGATGCTACATCCTCCGTGAACATGCTGAGCAAGCCCACATTGGTCTGACCCACTTTTCCGGACACCCGGGCACCGCCAATAATGGGGACGATACTACCATCCTGACCCAAACCTATACGCCGACTAAAGAACAAATCCACCTCCCCAGGACTTCCGACCGAAAACTGACCCGCATTTTCCAGGAAAAAGGCCCTTTTTTCGGGGAAGAAGAGGTTGAATCGGTCCAGGTTTACCTGTTCATCGTCCACTTCCACCTGGGCAAAATCCGTGTTATAGGTAAGGTCGAGGGTCACGCTGGGGGTAATGCTGTATTTGACGTCCATTCCCACTTCCGCGTCCAGTTGCTGTTCGCTGGGGGAGACGGACTGGTCATTGATACCCTGTACCAAGGCATAGGGTATCAACTTTAAGTTCCCCGGATTTTTTAGATTGAGTCCGGTCAATTTACCTGCCAAGGCCAGCCGTTTGAGATCGAAACCCAATGGGAGGGAGGTCCAGTAGGCGATTTCAGTATTCTTGCTGATATTCCGTTGAAAATTAAGGCCCCATGTTTTTGCTTCCCCGGAAGCAAAGCGTAGGGAACGTAGGGGAATGGCGAACTCTGCACTCCAGCCATAGTTGCCCAATTGGGTCTTTACGTACCAGGTGGCGTCCCAGTTTAGGTTGGTACCGCCAATTACGCCACCTTGTTGGCGATTGGCATTGTTGTTTCCCTTGCCTTCGTTGTTGATCTGTGCGTCATACTCCATGCCTTGGGCGTTGGTGCCAAAGAGGAAACCATTTTGTTGGTCGTTATAGGTATCGATGATGAACAAAAAACTATCCTCATCATTCAAATCGGCATCACGGCGGGAGTCGGACACCACAATCTTCTTAGGTTCGGTATCGTAGCAGACCACGGCCACGTAAAAAGTGGTATTGCTGTAAGCAACCCGAATTTCCGTTTTCTCGGACACGGGCTCGCCAAAGGAGGGTTTTATTTGGATAAGGTCCGGGGCGAGGGGAACCGACTCCCAAAGGGCCTCATTGCGAATTTCACCATCTACGACAGGCTCGGTTTCCAAAAAAAGGTCGCTTGGTAAAACGGACGGCTAAATTGTTGGTTTTTTGGTGTGGTTTGTGAAAAGCCAGCAGCACAACAAAGCAATACGACGCCTAGTAGGAATCGTTTAATTGGGTCGGATGTCATATCGTTTGGTAATTGGTGGAATAAATATACATTACTTTTTAATAGTAAAACTATTAAAATATAGGCCGCGATAAATTGTTTGGAATTTATGAATACAGGAGTAAGAATTGGAAAATCATCTTGTAAATCAATTATTTTATACACGATGAAATTTGAAGAACCCTGATGGTCATGTAAAAATTAATCAGATAAAAATTAATCAGAATAATACACCGGAATTTCAGCAACCACGTACGAGCGAAAGATTCCTGATGATGGGTGAAAGGGGTATGGGATTAAGGTGGGGTAGCATTGTAATTATTGATATGGAAATATTCTATTTTACATAATATAAATTATGATACAGATTCGTTCAATGTGTAAAACGGCGCATGCTTGCATTTTACATAATTGCAGATATGACCTTCGCGTCAGCGAATCATATCGTCAGCCATTATGTAAAAGCCGTTTTACTGGAATGTAACTTACCTTCTGTAAGTCATAATTCTTTTATGTCAAATATCCCTCAAATTCGTAGATTTTATTCGGAGTAGCAACGGGGTCATCAACCTGTTTAATTTACGCTACGAGAACATTTTCCACACAGAATAAAATTTATTCCAAACTTCGAAATTCGTCAACCCTATCAACGAACCTTTCGTCTGTACTCATAATTTGTCGTTATGTAAAATAGCCGCTGCCTATGCGCTCATTGCTTTTTAAAATCAAATTGCTCTGGCAATTTATTTTAAACACAATCTCCAGCCGCATAGCCAACGCCATTTAAAAGCTAACCTTTTAGATTAATTTAAAATTATCATATTCGATGAAATGTCTGCAAGATTTTTTTCTACAGCATTCTCGTCAGCTTGCCGCAACAGCTCAAAATTTAAGAAAAATAAATTTCTGAGCACTTGCTAACCTCTCACTCTGATTGAATCTTATCTTTAGGCACTTCTAACATTATGTAAAATAGACTTTCAAAATGGTAACCAGTAAGCGTTTCTTTTATCTTTTTTTTCTTGATAAAAAAAGAAACAAAAAAATCAAGGCTTACAGATAATTTTAGAAACAATGTACGGCTCAGTCGCTATATTCTAGAAAGCATTCTAACTCTTAAGACCGCTTTGAACAATTTGAAACATTGAGATGGTCAACAAACCCTATAACCAGCCCTCTAGAATATGGCCGCTCCCCTTGCCTATTGTTTGGCTAAAATTCTCTTAGGCCGTTGGACCTATAACTGAATTTATACCTTGCCTGATTTGGTCATGAAATAAATCTTATCTGTTTATATACAAATATTTATTTTCTGTAACTTTCAATCAATTGGAAAGGACGGTCAAAGTGAACCACTAAAAACGGATTAAAGTGAGCATAGCAAACTAAGTGCTCAAAATCGATTCCATTGTGGTTAAATTTACTATTTATTTATTTGTTTTTTACGCATTGATTCTCCCTTTATATTGATTCTATGTGCGGTGTGAACCAGTCTATCTAAAATGGCATCTGC
>NZ_MDGL01000180.1 GCF_002742265.1 Maribacter sp. 4G9 | reverse complement strand
GCGATTCGAAATGTCAAGGTAAAACAAAAAATATCGGGCCAGTTCAAAAACCCCAGAAATGCTCAGAATTTTGCCAAAATCCGATCCGTAATCGATACCACCATCAAAAACGGAATGAACGTGATTCAAGCATTGAACCTAATCGCTAAATTTGAATTTCAAGTAGACTGATTAGTTACAGAATTTTAAAATTAAGTAAATAAATAAAAAACACTAACCACAACAATGGTAACCGTTGCACAAGATATTAATCCGTGAAAAAATGGATCCGTACAAGCCTCTTTACGGGGCTTTTTTTGGTCCGCCTTAGATTGGCAGCGCTAATCTTGGATGCCTTACAAAAGCACCGAACAACGGTTCAAGGGCACTTTTGGCCCATCTTGCCAAAGCTGGTGTCATTA